>CAWVLM010000028.1:0-24648 GCA_963930145.1 Clostridia bacterium | reverse complement strand
TAAAAATAGCAGTATAAACGTTGGGTGAACTGGCAACTTTCTTAATTTCTGTTTTAACTTTATAGCCCGACTGCCCATAGCACACCTAAGACAATTTCACAAAAAATTAAAGTTAAAAACAAGATTTTTAAAACTTTAACCCTGCCTATCTTAATCTTCACTTGTGTATATTCATACCTGTCACCATAGCTTTTAAGTTTTTTTGGCATATCTTAATCTATGCTTATTTATATCTAATCATTCTTGATTTAGCTTTATTTATATCAAAAGCCACAGGACTGACCCGTGGCTTTTTACCATATTTCATTTAGCACATTTGGTATATTATATGCAGCACATAATACTATATATTGTTAGTATTATACAGCTTGACTGTTTGAGTTTGGCGTATCAAGTGCATTTAACTTCTCTTCTATTGATTTTTCTTGGGTCTGCAATAAGTCGTCAGCTTCTATTCTTTCAACGTCTTCGCCCTTTAAATAGTCTGGCAGTTCTTCATTAAACTCAAGGTCGTCAACGTTTCTAAAAAGCGTTTCTTCTTTTTCTTCATCTTCTTGCCTTATAGTTTTTATTCTATCTAAAAGCTCTTCATAATCAGGAAGGTCGGAGATGTCCTTTATATCAAAACGTTTTAAAAAGTTTTCGGTGGTCCCAAAAAGTAATGGCTTGCCAACCGCATCCTTACGCCCTACAACTTCAATCATGTTTTGGTCTATTAGTATTTGAACGGCATAGTCTGAATTGACTCCACGGATATCTTCTATGTCAAGTTTTGTGATTGGCTGTTTATATGCAATTATGGCAAGAGTTTCTAGTGCCGCTCTAGTCAAAGATTTTTCGCGTATTGGATTTAAAACATCTGATATGTAATTTGCATAACTAGGATTTGTGGAAAGCTGAAGTTTATCTTTATACTCAATAAGATGTATACCATTATCGCCGCCAAGTTCTGCTTTTAATTCTTCCACAGCCTTATCAAGCATTTTTCTGCTTATGTCAAGTTTTTCAGAAATAAAAGATTTTTCGATGCCCTCTCCTGCAACAAATAATATTGCTTTCAATATCTCTTTCAAATTTTTATCATCTAATATATTCATGATTGAACCTCGTTTGAAATTATACTTATTTGCTGAAATATTCCCATCTGTTCCACCCTTACCGTTTGCAACTTTAAAAGTTCAAGTAGTGCTAAAAATACATTTATCATTTCACTTTTTGTCATATCATTTGTAAACAACTCTTCAAATGGAAATCTGCGATGGTCTCTTGCGTAACTTCTGATAGAAACAATTTTCTCTGCAACTGTGAACCTATCTTTAACAACCTTCTTCGGCTCTTCTTTTTCTTTTCCGCGAGCCATTTGTTTTGCAAGCATAGTCGCAAATGCATCTAGGAGTTTATCCAGCACCATATCTTTGATAATGATTTTAACCTTCTCAGTCTCCTTCCCAGGTGCACGATAGAGTTTGTTGATGTCTTCAATTTCTCTCAGTTTTGCACCAGTTTGCTTAAACAATTCGTATTCTTTCAAGCGTTGAAGAAGCAACGTTTCGCTATCTTCTTCGTCTGGCGAATCTTCCGTTTCAACAGGGAGCAGATGCTTTGATTTTATCTCAATAAGAGTTGCGGCAACTGTTATAAACTCACTTGCCCTATCCATATCAATATTATCAATGTCTTGCATATATTCAAGATACTGTTCTGTGATATCGGCAAGCTTTATTGTCATAATATCGAGTTTTGAATCTTTTATTAAATGGAGTAGCAGGTCAAGCGGACCTTCAAAGTTGTCTAATTTAAACCGATATTTATCGTCAACAAAAGACAATTGTTCTGTTTCAGAAACAATCTGTTCATCTTGGCTGCCTTGCATGCTCTCTATATTTTCATTTTCTGAAAAGAACATTGAACCCCCTTTAATAATAAAAAGCAACATATATAGTTGTAATAAAATCTCACACTAATTATATTAAATATTTAAGTAAAAATCAAGTAAAAAATTATTTTTCTAAAAACCTTGTTTTGCGGCTTAAAAATTATTTTAAAATATCATAATGCCGCCTTTTTCTATAATAAATTTAATTGCAATAAGGTTTTTGTTTCACCTTTAAAATAGCACCGTCAAAATTCTACAGCTTTTTCCACCCGCACTAGCAACCTTTCAACTGACCATAAACTAAAATTCTATCACTAGAAATTATTTTTTATTGAAATAAATGTTGTTTTAAAATTATTTTATCTATCACAGGCTCTAAGGATTTAAATTCTTTAGTTTTTTAAGCTTTTTATTGTAATACAAAAAAATACCATCAGGCTTGGTGTGGAACCAATTTACTGATGGTATTTATTTACCAAACATTCACAATTCTATCAAAGCAATCTCTGAGCGAAAGCTTGGCAATGTCTGTTTTTACAACTAAATCAATCTCTTGTATAATGTTTCCATTTTTTGAAACAATCGCCTTACCTATCACGTCACCATTTTTAGTAGGAGCTGAAATTTTTTCAGGATTTTCAAATGTCACTTCATAGTCATGCTGTTCGCCCTTCTTAACTACTACCGCGAAATTGTCTTTAGCAAAGACATCAACATTATCACATTTCCCTTTGTTAACCTTCAAATTCATAACAGGTGTAAGGCTGTCTAGTATGGTTTTAGATTGGTAATTTGCAAAACCATAGTTGAATAATTTTGTACACTCATTAAATCTAGTTTGGCTGTTGCTTGCACCAATTACAACTGATATAAGTCTCATGTTATTTCTTTTAGCAGAAGCTGATAAGCAGCAGCCTGCTTCATTTGTAGACCCTGTTTTACCGCCATCGCAGCCTTCATAGTATCTTATAAGTCTGTTGGTGTTGACAAGTTCTGTTTCCCTACCTGAAGGATGCACAAGTTCATCCATCCATATAGTGCTGTATTTGTGATATAGGTCATGTTCTGCTACTTCTTTTAAGACTACCGCACAATCTGCGGCACATGAGTATTGTTCAGGTGCTGGTAGACCTGTGCAATTTACATAATATGTATCATTCATGCCAAGCTCTTTCGCCCTTTCATTCATCTTTGTAACAAATGTTTTCTCACTTCCACTTATGTGCTCTGCAAGTGCAACAGACGCATCATTTGCTGATGCCATAACAACACTCTTTAACAAATCGCCTGCCGTGTACTCAACATAAGGGTCAATAAACACCTGACTTCCGCCCATGCTTGACGCATTCTCAGTTGTGGTGATAAGAGTATCTTCTGCTAAATTGCCCTTATCAAACTCATCAAGAGTAAGCAAAATTGTCATCATCTTTACCATGCTTGCGATAGGTAAATGCTCCTTCGGGTTATGCGAAAAAAGCATTGTGCCTGACTCATAATCAACAAGGCATGCACTTTTGCAGGTCAGGTCGACTTCGCTTTCTGCAAAAGATAAACATGGTGAAGCACAAAATATTGTTAAAAGTAAACATAACATAATACCAAATATGAAAAATCTTTTCATAAAACATTCTCCTTTTGAAAATAGTCTTATCAAAAAAATCTTTTTTATTCAGTTTTTATTATGTTTACTAAATAACCTTTAAACACAGCAACTATTCTATCTAAACTTTAAAGGCTCCTATATAACCAGTATTATCTTTGCACTAAATACTGTGAGCAGCAACGACTCCAAAAGGCAGACAAGAAGCAGCAAAACTAAGGTTGCGAGTATTATTTTTGTCTTTTGTCTTGGTATTCTACAGCCACCGAAAGACCTATAATCACAAAAAGTCTTTGACATCATAATAAAGAAAACACCAAGAATAGCAAGCATTATAAGCTGACAAGGCAATGCAACAATGACAGACACAATCACGCCTGAAAATCCATAGAAGATAATCATCAAACATAGATTTAGACCAAGTAAATATGCCCTATAGCCTAGAAAAATAAGTCCTATAATAAATGTGTATTTATTGTAAGAGCTTCCAAGTAGTATTAAAAATACAACGAGCATTGACAAAAGTCGGGTAAAAAAAGTGGAAGTGCTTATATCATTTGAAGACAAGTCCACCACCCCATAACTATTTTGAATGTTATAATTATCATGCGTTCTTATTGCCACAATAATGCCAGTAATTAGCGTGATGATTGAAACAACTAGAATTAGCATTGTTTTTATTTTACATTCTTTTATAGTCTCAAGAATAAAATTGCCAGCATCTTTAAAAATATGATTTCTTTTATTTGACTTCATACTCCATTCTATGAGTATTTTGTCGAAAAAAGAACATTAAGTTTCTTCTTTGATGGCTTTAATGGGCAAAATATAGTCAAAAAATTCAAAATATCAAACGTACAAAAAAGATAAGAAAATTTATAGCAAAGTTTTTTAAATGTTGCCATAAATAATTCTTATCTTGCTAAGCTTTAGTAAATTTCAATCAGTTTTTCTGCAAAAGCTTTAACATGTTCGTAAGTTAAACCGCCCTGAAAATACGCAATATATGGCGCCCTTATTGGGCTGTCACAAGAAAGCTCTATTGATGAACCGCCGACAAATGTTCCTGCCGCCATTATAACCTTATCTTGGTACCCTGGCATATCCCATGGAAGCGGAAGCACATAACCGTCTATCGGGGACATAGTTTGAACCGTTTGAACAAATTTAATAAGTTCATCCGCCGTGTTAAACACAACTGATTTAACAATATCTTCTGGCCTTTCACTATTTGAAGGAATAACCTTATAGCCCTTATCTTCCATAATTTGTCCAACAAGTGCCGTGCCCTTTAGTGCTTGAGCGACAGTGTGCGGTGCTAAAAACAACCCTTGATAGAACAGCCTATACCCCATTTCAAAAGAGCCTATTTCAAGCTTAAGCGAAGGATTGGTATAGCGAGTTGAGATAAGGTCTATAGCTTTTTCACTTCCCACAATATAGCCGCCCGTTGGAGCAAGTCCGCCGCCTGGGTTTTTTATAAGAGAGCCAACAATAACATCCGCACCAACATCGCTTGGCTCTATATCGTCCACAAATTCTCCATAGCAGTTATCAACGACTATAAAACAGTCTTTTGAAAGTCTCTTGATATTTTCAAAAAGGTCTTTCATATCATAAGGAGAAAGTGCCCTTCTGCTTGAATACCCCCTTGAACGTTGAAGATAGACAACTTTAGGATTTACTTGTTTGATAGCCGAGTAAATTTCTTCAAACTTAAAAGTGCTGTCTTCGTTTAAATCTATCTGTCTATATTTCACACCATAATCTTCAAGCGAGCTATTTTCTTTCCCAAAAAGAGTTTCATGGAGCGTATCATAGGGCAAGCCTGTGACAGAAAGCATTGTGTCCCCCGCTCTTAAAAGACCATATAAAACTGTTGTTATCGCATGAGTGCCACAAGTTAGAATTGGCGAAACAATGGCTTTTTCGCCGCCAAACACTCTTGCATAAACCTTTGCTAGGGTGTCTCTGCCCACATCGTCATAACCATAGCCTGTTGACCCTGCAAAACATTGAGATGAAACTTTCATGTCAATAAAAGCCTGCAATACTTTCTTTTGATTTTTAAATGCTATTTGCTCAATTCTTTCAAATTGTGACTGCAATTTTTTCTCGGCTTCTTTTAATATTTTTTCTACACCTTTAACCATTCTTCTATCTCCTTACAAGCATTTAAAAATGCCCTATCTCTATCATTATTGTCAATATACCTGACATTGTCAATTCCACGCAAGAAAGTAAGCTGCCTTTTTGCATAATTTCTTGTGTGTTGTTTTATCAAATCTATCATGTTTTGCTTTTGAATTTCACCTTTTAAGTATGGCAAAATTTCCTTATAACCTATAGCTTTCATTGGCTGAACGCTCTCTCCATACTTTTTATAAAGTGATTTCACTTCTTCTATCAAACCATCTTCAATCATTTTATCAACTCGAGCATTGATTTTATAATAAAGTGTCTCTCTCTTAAGTGTTATTGCAATAAGTTTGAAATCATATTTGCAATCATTTGTTTTCTTCTTTCCGCTGCCATAACTTGCAATTTCAAAAGCCCTAATGACTCGTGCAGGGTTATTTTTATCAATTGTGCTTGCAAGTTTGCCATCCTTTTGGCAAAGCTTTTGATAAACATAATCAAGCCCATGACTCTTTATTTCTTCTTCAAGGTTTGCTCGAAATTCTTGGTGCTTTTCGGCATCTCCGAAGTTATAACCTTCTATTAGTGACTTAACATACAGCCCTGTTCCGCCAACAATTATTGGAAGCTTCCCCTTTTTTGTTATCTCTTCAACCTTTTGCAAAGTATACTGAACATAATCGTAGACAGAAAACTCTTCTATTGGCGACTTTATATCTATGCCATGGTGAGTTATGCCGCCCATTTCATTCTTGGTCACCTTTGCTGAGCCTATATCAAATTCCTTATAAACCTGAACAGAATCGGCGGAAATAATTTCACCGTTATACTTTTTTGCAAGCCTAACTGCAATCTCTGTCTTTCCGCTTCCTGTTGGACCAAGAATAAATAAAACTTTTGGTTTTTTTGAATTCTTCATATAACACCTAATAAAATAAAGTTTAACAACATTTCCGCATTTGCCTATTTGTACGGAACTTCTTATAATCAAAATTTAATTTTTTGAATAGTAACACTTTGTTTAAATTTTTAGCCAGACTAAACAACACGCTTGAACATCTTTTCAAATTCGTATTTTGTTATAACAAGTGTGATAGGTCTGCCATGTGGGCAAAGCATAACGCCTTTTCTAACCTGCTCAATAAGATAAGCACATTCGTCCTTCGATAGGCTATCACCCGCCTTTATTGCATGCTTGCATGCTGACTGACATAATTTGTTATGAATAAAATCGCTTGGTTTTTTGTCCCAACTTATACTATCTTTTATAAGCTCGTCTACAAACCTGTCAAGTTCTATATAAGAAAGCACGTAAGGAACACTTGTTATTTGATAGCTGTAATTTGTTTTTTCAATATTAAACCCCATCTTTTGCAAATCATCAAGTGCAAGGTCAAGATTCTGAGATTCCTTTGCACCTAGTGTAAAAGTGTATGGCGAAAGAAGTTCCTGTCTTGCGATAGCACCTTCATCAACAAGTTTTACAAGCTTATCAAACAAAAGTCTCTCGTGTGCTGCATGCTGATCAATAAAATATACGCTGTCATCAAGCTCTATCACAATATAAGTTTTAAATAATGTGCCTAGAATTTTCATTTCATCTTTAACTGAAGCCTTCAAAAAGTTTTGCTCGGCAGATTTTTCAATTTCACTGCTAAACTTTTCCCCAGACTGGTCAAAAAAGAAAGTTGAATTATTTTTTGTTGCAATATATTTGTCTTTGATTGACATGTTGGCTAAGTCTTCAAGTTCTGGATTTTCTAAAGTTTCTGCGTCTATTATGTCTTTATTTAATCTTTTTAGCACATCTTCAGCTTTTTCAACCTTGACTTCAAATTCTTTAGGGTCTACAATTTTCTCATTTCTATCAAAAAAATCTATGCTATAGCTATGCCCTTGACCATTGAGATTTGGTCTTTTTTTATAATATTGATTTTCGCTTTTATTTTCTGAATTAGTATAATTATTATTGCATAAATCGCCATCTACATCAGCCTGAATCACAGGTTTATCTTGAGCCAGACTTTTATCATCACCACTTAGAATATTATTTAAATTATTATTTTTGGTATTTAAATAATCTTCTTCACTAAAGATAAAATTGGCAATTTGGCTCGTTGACAACAGTGCATTCTCCACCGCTTTACGCACCATAACAAACATTTTATTTGGATTTTCAAATTTGACTTCTCGCTTTGATGGATGAACATTGACGTCCACGCAATCGGCTGGCAAAGATATAGAAATCACATAAACAGGAAACCTTCCCTTCATCAAAAATGTTTCGTACACACTTTGAACGGCATTTGATATAAGAAAGTTTTCAACACATCTGCCATTGACAAAAAGAGTTTGATAGGTTCTGTTGCTCTTTGATATCTTAGGCTTTGTGACATAGCCAGAAATTTTATAACCACTATCTTCATAATTAAGCTCAACCAAGTTGTCATAGACATCTTTTCCATATATCGTATATATTATGTCTTGCATATCACAAGATGTTGTGTTATATACTTGTTTGCCATCAACATAGTACGCAAAGGCTATGTGACTATTTGAAAGCATAAACTTTTCTATCAAGTGGGTTATTTCAGCTTCTTCAGTTTTTGGCTTCCTTAAAAATTTTGCTCTTGCAGGAGTATTAAAGAAAAGGTTTGAACATGTCAAAGTTGTGCCATTAGACCTTGCAGTTTCCATAACCTTGTCAAAGATACCGCCATTGACTTTTACCATATAGCCTAGGTCAGAGCTTGCCGTTTTGGTTGAAAGTTTAACCTGACAAACTGCTGAAATACTTGCAAGAGCCTCTCCCCTAAAGCCTAAACTTTGAATATTGTCAAGGTCGTCAACATCCTTTATCTTGCTTGTTGCATGTGGCAAGAACGCTGTTAAGATATCATCTCTATCAATACCGCAGCCATCGTCTGAAACAGTGATGCTTTTTATGCCGCCTTCTTCAATCTCTATTCTAATATTTTTAGCACCTGCATCAATACTGTTTTCAACTAGCTCTTTGACTATTGAGGCTGGTTTTTCAACAACTTCGCCTGCAGATATTCTGTTATATACACTTGGCTTAAGAACGTTAATCTTCATTATCTTTCTCCTTAGAACGCACAACTAAATCATTTAAAAGGTCAAATGCATGCATTGGCGTCACCCTATTCATATCAATATCACGTAAGATTGACAAAAGTGTGAGAGCAAGTTTTGTGTTGTCTTCAGCTTTCTGTTTATTCTCTTTGAAGACATTTAAATCTAGTTTTTGATTTGCCTTTTCAAGATTTACAGAAATCTCCTTTGCTCTTTCTATAACTTCTTTAGGCACGCCAGCAAGCCTTGCAACTTCTATACCAAAACTTTTATTCGCACCACCTCTTACAATTTTTCTTAAAAAGATAACATCATCGTCAAGTTCTTTAACTGTTATCTTATAATTTTTCACGCCATCAAGCACGCCTTCAAGTTCAGTGAGCTCATGATAGTGAGTTGCAAACAAAGTTTTTGACTTGAAATTCTTTGATAGATATTCAACCACTGCCCACGCGATACTAAGCCCATCAAAAGTAGAAGTTCCCCTGCCTATTTCATCAAGAATTATAAGGCTTTTATCTGTGGCATTTGCGAGAATATTTGCAACTTCGCTCATCTCAACCATAAAGGTGCTTTGACCAAAGGCTAAGTCGTCACTTGCACCTACCCTTGTGAAAATTCTATCAGTAATCGGAATAAAAGCTTCTTTTGCTGGGACAAAACTTCCGATATGAGCAAGCAGCGTGATAAGGGCTACCTGCCTCATATATGTGCTTTTACCTGCCATGTTGGGACCTGTGATTATCATGATTTTACTTTCATCTTCATCAAGCAAGGTATCATTTGTAACAAATTGACCACGGCTTAAATACTGTTCGACAACAGGATGTCTGCCGTCTATTATCTTAAGTTGTTTGACGCTTCCGTTTATTGTTGGCTTTACATAGTTATTTTTAACTGCTACTTCTGCAAGTGAGTATATTGCATCAAGCTTCGATATGCCTTGAGAAATTTGTTGGAAAGTTAAAATATATTTAGATAAAATGTTTTTTATTTCGTTTAAGATATTGTTTTCAAGTTCTATCGCCTTCTCTTCTGAGCCGAGAACTTTGTCTTCTATAACCTTCAAATCTTCTGTGATATAGCGTTCATTGTTCGCAACGGTTTGTTTTCTAGTATAGCGAATTGGCACTTTGTCTATTTGGCTTCTGTTGATTTCTATAAAATAGCCAAATACTTTATTTCTTTGAATTTTTAAATTTTTGATACCAGTCGCTTCAATTTCTCTCTTCTCAAGTTCTTCAATCCAGCTCTTGCCAAGCTCTTTTGCATTTCTATAATCGTCAAGCTCTTTATTAAAGCCCGCCCTGATAAAGCCGCCATCTTTCAGTTTGACGTTATTTTCATTAAGTTTGTCTTCATCTATCGCCTTGTCAAGCATCTCGGCTACACTGCCTACATCTATTATATCATCGCGACACTCTTGAAGATAAAGGTCATCAACATCCTTTAAAATCTCTTTCAAAGAAGGAAGCTTCATAAGTGCGACTTTTAGCTGGACCATTCCTTTAGGCTCAATACTGCCATACGCAACCCTTCCTGCTAACCTTTCTATATCACTCATGCCAAGCAAACTTTCCGCTATTCTATCTCTAAGTATCAGCTTCTTTGCAAGGTAGCCAACAGCATTAAGTCTTTTATTTATCGCTTTGGCATCTTGCAGCGGCTCGTCAACCATCTTTCTTAAACATCGCCGCCCCATTGCAGTTTTAGTTTTATCTATAACTGAAATAAGCGAACCTGCCCTTCTTCTATCATAGCCTGACTCCACAAGTTCAAGATTGCGTCTTGTGTTCATATCTATGGTCATAAAATCATTATTTTTGACAACATCTATTTTATTTATATTTTTTAGAAAACGCTTTTGAGTTTCATTTAGATATTCAAGAAGGGCTCCGCCGCTGCATATTATTTCGCTCTTGCCCTTTAGGTCATAGACCGCTTCGTAGTTTTCCCCGAACTGCTTTGAAAGATTGTCTGTTGCTCGTGATTTTGAGAAAGCCCACTCATAGTATTTATTAAGTTTTATTGCGGTGCCAACCCGAACAATGGCAAGATTGTTATAAAAATCTGCGGCTTCTTCATTTCCAATAATTTCTGATGGAGAAACTCTTGAGATAAGGTCACTTAGCTGGCTTTCAAGTTTATTTACAATAGAAAGCACTTCAAAACTTCCCGTTGATATGTCCGCATAGCTGACACCAATTTTCTCGCCATTTTTGTATAATGACATAAGATAATTGTTCTTTTGCCCTTCAAGCATCTCTTCGTCTATAAGCGTGCCTGGCGTTATAACCCTGACGACATCGCGGTCAAGAGTTTTTACACCTTTTTGTGGAAGGCTGAGCTGCTCGCAGATAGCGACCTTATGTCCGTTTGCCACGAGCTTTGCAACGTAGGTTTGTGCTGAATGATATGGAACACCGCACATTGGAGCTTTTTTCTCGGTTCCGCAAGATTTGCCAGTTAAAATTAAGTCAAGTTCGCGTGAAGCAATCACAGCATCGTCATAGAACATTTCATAAAAATCGCCCATTCTATAAAATAGAATACAGTCTTTATAGTTCTCTTTTATCTGCAAATATTGTTTCATCGCTGGCGATATATCATTATTATTCATCTTTTGTCTCCTTTTGCAAACTCTTTTCAAGAGCAAGAAGTCTGTTTACCCTGTCGTGTTTCACTTCATTTGGAATTTGACCTTCCATCTTGCTTGCAACCGTTCCTTCACGCGGTGAATACATAAAAGCAAAAATGCTATCGTATTTTACACGACGAACAATGTCAAGAGTGTCTAAAAATTCTTCTTCAGTTTCCGTTGGAAAGCCTACAATAAAGTCTGAGGTTATACGACAATTTGGTATTTTCGCTCTTATTTTATCAATAATTTCAAGGTATTTTTCTCTTGTGTATTTTCTATTCATAAGCTTCAAAATTCTATTATTGCCGCTTTGAGCTGGCAGATGAATAAATTTTTCAATCTTGTTTTCAGCTGCAATAACGTCTATAACATCATCTGTTAAGTCCTTTGGATGAGAGGTCATAAAGGATAAAGTAAAATCACCGTCAAGCCTACAGATATCTCTTAAAAGCTTGGAAAAGGTGCTACCGTCATTAAGGTCATGGCCATAGGAGTTGACATTTTGACCAAGCAAGGTTATCTTTTTGTATTTGCCTTCGTTTATAATTCCCTTTATCTCATCAAGTATCTTTTCTTCCTTACGTGATTTTTCTCTACCTTTCACGTATGGCACTATACAATAGGTGCAAAAATTATTGCACCCTTGCATTATATTTACCCAGGCGTTTTCTCCGCTTGTTCTTTTATATGGCAGCGTTTCGTCTATATCGCCTTCCTGTAAGATTTCAAGCTGTCTACCCTTTTTCACCGCCTCAATATAGTAGCCAAGCTTTGGCAAATTAAACGTTCCAATAACTATATCCACAAATGGAAAAGTGCTCATAAGTTTTTGTGCCGTTTGCTCTTTTTGTGTCATGCAGCCGCAAACTGCAATTATCAGGTTTTTATTCTTCTTTTTTAATTTCTTTAAATTGCCTACATTGCCAAAAACTCTATCTTCCGCACCTTCTCTTATTGCACAGGTATTGAAAACAATTATATCAGCTTCTTCGCGTGACAAGCCTTCACTATAGCCAAGTTGTTCTAAAATTCCCGCTATTTTCTCTGATTCATGGACATTCATTTGGCAGCCGTAGGTCACTATAAAGTATTTCATTTTTGCTCCATAATATAAAAATTTTAAATTATTGCTTACAAATTCAAATGTTATTTTGTAATTTTTTCGACATATATTTTAATTATACAATAATCGTCTAAAATTTTCAATTAAAAATTATCATATAAAGTAAATAATTTACGCAATATAGTTACATAATAATAAAGATGAAAAAATTTATTAAAGTTACACTTATTATAATATTTTTGCTGTTTCTTGCTGCTTTAATAGGGCTATCTTTTTATATATCATCAACTTATATAAATGCAAAAGGTATGAAGCTTGAGAAAGATGCCTTAAACTCGCCTTACATCAACGTGAAAGTCTATGACAGTGAAAATAAGCCCATCAAAGAAGATAACGAGCTTAATAAAGCTTTTGCAAGAATCAACACTCTCTCTGACCAAACCAAAAATGCCTTTATCTCTATTGAAGATAAGAGTTTTTACCATCATAAAGGAATAAATTACAAGAGAATTTTAAAAGCATCGCTCAATAATTTAAAGGCAGGAAAGCTGAAAGAAGGCGGTTCAACCATAACGCAGCAGCTGGTGAAAAACACTCTTCTTACAAGCGAAAAGACCTTTGAAAGAAAAATAAAAGAAGTTGCACTTGCTCAGAAAATTGAAAATAAATATACAAAAGGCCAAATTTTAGAACTATATCTAAATATTATATATTTCGGCAACAACTGTTATGGAATAGAAAGTGCGGCAAACTACTATTTTTCTAAAAACGCAAAGGATTTATCAGTTGAAGAAGCGGCTATGCTGGCTGGGCTTATTAAATCTCCCGCTAAATACTCACCAATCAAAAATTATGATAACTCTTTAAAAAGACGCAATCTTGTTCTTTCTGAAATGAACAAGGATGGGCTGCTTTCGACAGAAGAATATAACAGGGCGAAAAATAGCAAGATAGAGCTAAATATAAATGGCGAGCGGAAGAATAGATTAAATTCATATAGCCAAGCCGCCATTGACGAAGCCGAAAGCGTGATTGGACTGCCTGCTAAACAAATCGCTTTGAAGGGTTATAAAATTTACACATATCAAAATCAAGAAAAACAAAAAGCTTTGCAAGAAGCTATCAAAAGCCAAGATGTAGAAAGTGACTATGCTGGAATTATTGTCGACAATGCCCGTCATGCAGTTGTGGCTTATATTGGGAATAGTGTCTTCAAAATATTAGACGCCAAAAGGCAGCCTGGCTCTTGCATTAAACCTGTGCTTGTTTACGCACCTGCCCTGAACGAAGACGTCATCTATCCTTGCTCTCAAATTCTTGATGAAAAGACCACTATTTCCGATTATACACCTAAAAATGTAGGCGGAATTTATCATGGATACGTCACCGCACGCGAGTCGCTCTCTAAGTCAATAAATGTACCCGCAGTTAAGGTGCTTTCATATGTTGGAATAGATAAAGCAAAAGCCTATGCTGAAGAGATGGGTATTGATTTTGACGAAAAGGATGATAGCTTTTCACTTGCTCTTGGCGGCATGACCTATGGCGTCAATATAAAACAGCTTGCTGGTGCCTTTTCCACCTTTGCTCTTGGCGGCAATTTTGCTTCGCCTAGCTTTATTTCTTTTATAACAGATAAAAATGATAAACTTGTCTACGTTAATAAACCTAAAGAAAGGCAAATTTTAAGAGAAGATAGTGCCTACCTTTTAACTGATATGCTTAAAACTTGCGTAAAAAGCGGCACTGCGAAAAAACTTGCAAGTCTAAATCTAGACCTTGCGTCTAAAACAGGAACTGTTGGCAAGCCTAATTCAAAACAAAATTTAGATGCTTGGAATATCTCTTATACCAAAGAGCAAACCTGCGGTGTATGGCTTGGAAATCTAGATAATACACCGATTAGTTATGCAGGCGGAAATCAGCCAACTGAAATTGTGAAAAACTATTTTGAAAACATCAAAGACAAATCTCAATTTATAAAACCCGACAACATTGTTGAGCGACAGATTGATATCACTGAGTTAAATGAAAATCATAGAGTTGTTCTCGCAAATAGTTATATGCCAGAGCGTTATACACAAAAAGAGATATTTTCAACGCTGAATTTGCCTAGCGATATCTCAAGTAAGTTCACCAAAATTGATAAAACCACCTTCAATAGCAAGGTTGAAAGTAATAACGCAATTATTGAGTTTGATGCTAAAGACTATGCGACCTATAATTTTAACAACAATGGCAAAAAGACAACTATAAGCGGGAAAAAAGGAGAGCAAACAGTTACTCTGCCATTGACGCAAGCAAGGCAAAATGTGGAAATTGAATATTACTACACCCTTTCGCCTGAAATCAGAGAGCGTGATACAATCAGCTTTATAAAAACAAAGAAAACACAGAAATATGATAATAAAAAATGGTTTATTTAAAAAAAGCTCCATTTGTTAAAGAGATAAATAGAGCTTTTTTATAGTTTTTCATTTAGATTTGCTTTTATTCCTGCGGCGGGGTATCTGTCTCCTGCGGCTTTTCGTCACTTAAGCCATAGGCTAGCTTGACTTTCTCGAAAATTTCATTTAATACATCTGGATTTTTCTCAAGATATGTCTTGACATTCTCTTTGCCTTGACCTATCTTTTCATCATTATATGAGAACCAAGAGCCTGATTTTTTGATTATATCTTTGTCAAGTGCAAGGTCAATTACACAGCCGACTTGACTTATGCCTTGTCCATAGACAATATCAAATTCTGCCGTCCTAAATGGTGGTGCTAGTTTGTTTTTGACAACTTTGACTTGTGTTCTGTTTCCGATAAAGTTTGTTCCATCCTTGATTGTGTCTTTCTTTCTCACGTCTAGTCTGATACTTGAATAGAACTTTAAAGCCTTACCGCCCGTTGTTGTTTCAGGAGAACCAAAGACAACACCTACTTTTTCACGAAGTTGATTGATAAAGATAACTGTTGTATTGCTCTTGTTGATTATACCTGTAAGTTTTCTTAAAGCTTGGCTCATCATTCTGGCTTGTAGTCCGACATGGTTATCTCCCATCTCGCCATCTATTTCGGCCTTAGGCGTGAGTGCGGCAACAGAGTCAACTACCACCAAGTCTACAGCCCCAGACTTCACAAGTGATTCACAAATATTTAGTGCTTGCTCGCCGTTATCAGGTTGAGAAACAAGAAGGTCGGCAAGTTTGACGCCCAATCGTTCTGCGTATGTTGGGTCTAGTGCATGCTCTGCATCAATAAAAGCTGCCGTTCCACCCATCTTTTGAGCTTGTGCAATGATATGAAGTGAAACTGTTGTCTTACCTGAAGATTCAGGACCATAGATTTCGATAACCCTTCCGCGTGGAATACCGCCAATGCCAAGTGCTATATCAAGAGTCAAGCAACCTGTCGAAATAACATCAATACGTTCGTTGACCTTGTCGCCAAGTTTCATAATTGCACCCTTTCCATACTGCTTTTCAATTTGAAGTAGTGCTTGGTCTAGTGCTTCTTTTTTACTATCTTTTTTTACATCTTTTTTTTCTTTTTCCTTCTCCATAATAACTACCTTTTAAAAACTATTACCTTATTATTTTATCAAATTTTACAAAGTTTGTAAATCATATTTCAAAAAGTTAAATCATTTTGTCTAAGTTTTTTTGCCAAATGAAACAAAAGTGAATTTGTTGCCATATCAAGACATAGGTTTTTATCAGCTTTAAATGTATTTTTAAAAATATGTACTTCCTTTTGATCGGCTAGAGCAAAGTTGAACTCTATTCCATCTTCTATAGCTCTACCATTAGTCATAACAGCAATGTCTGCTTGCGAAGACTTTAAAAACTTTACCGCACTGTCATACAGCTGGTCATTTGAGAGATATTCAAAATTATCAAACAAAAAAGTTTTTAAAGACTCATTAAAATTCTCATTATCTTTAAACAAACTATGAATAATATTGCCTTTTGTTATATTTTCGCAGATTGCCAGAGTTTTGGTTCTCAATTTTAGCATCTTACCCACGATTTCAGGCAATAATGTCTCGTTTTCACTATAGACATATTGTTTAAACTCCGACGCAATCTTCACTTGATTGTCATCAATCAATATTAAATTACCATTATATTCAACATAAATATCGCTTAGCAAGTTGTTATATAAAAACCTATATTCGAAACCATCAATTTCATTTTGCAGTTTGCTTAATTTTTCTTCTATTTGTTTTTTGCCTAAGCCAAAGAGATGATACTCGCAATATTTTTTGTTTTCCTTTCGAATAAAAACCTTATTGAGAAGGTCTAGGTTACTTTCAAGTGGAACAAATATAATCTTATTCTCACCTTTATAGAAAACTACAAGCTGCTCATCTATAAATGTTTTTCTGTTTCCTAGCAAGTTGATGTTTTTAATCATTAAATTATCAAGATTTGCGTTGTTACAAAAAATAATAAGGTTTTTATTTTCTTCAATAAAGTGCCTTTCAAGGTCAAATTTTTCAATGCTAAAGCCACTGATACTTATAAGATTATAAGCACAAATTTTATTGAATTTAGCATAGTCAAAACTTTCCTGCCCGCCTGCAACATCATTTGAAAATATAAAAACCTTATATTCCATTTTTTGCTATTCCTTTTTATTCTCTTTTGTCTCAGCTTCTACCTTTTTATCTTCTGTCTTTTTATCTTCTGCAAGATTGCCTTCGCCTTCTTCGGTCTCTACCGCAGTTGCAATTTCATCTTCTTCATCTGTGATAACCGTGCCTTTTTCAGATGTGAAAACCTTTCTATTTCTTATCAGATAGCTTGCTCCTGAATATATTGTAAGGATTGTTGCAACAATTAAGATTACCATAAGAATAAATTTGACAATAGACAAGGCTTTGTCATTGCTTTCTGTTATCTCAGGAATTATATCTGTTAATACAAAGCCAAAAGCCATATAGAGCGTGACAGACACATACTGCACTGTCGCCTTAATCTTTCCGCCTTTATCAGCCGCAAGCACAATCCCCTTTGATGCGGCTACTTGTCTTAATGCACTTATGATAAACTCTCTAGCAAGCATGATTATTATACACACAACTCCAAGCCACTCGGTTGGACAGAAAACCGTTGTATAGCCTTGGACAGGCACCGACACAATAAGAATCATACCTGTCATGATAAGCACTTTATCGGCAATAGAATCAAAGAATTTGCCAAGGTCTGTCACCTGATTGTTCTTTCTTGCAAGATAGCCGTCAAGAAAGTCTGTAAGGCATGCTATTATAAACACAATAGTTGCAACAAGTCTTCCATAAGGAATAAAGTCTGCTATGTAAAAAAATATTATAATTGGCAAAAGCAGCAATCTTGACAATGTTATTTTATTTGGTGTATTCATACAACCTCCCCTTTATAATCGCTTCCATCAAAGTCGTATATTTTGACTTTGACATATGTATAGCACTTTATATTACCATTATCCACAAAACGCACATTAAAGTCAACTAAAGGCGACATATTTTGTGCATGAGCAATATATTCTCCGCTCGATATATCAAAAGAATCGACAAGAACTTCTATGGTTTGCCCGAGCAGCTCTTTTGCATTTTCACCGACAATTTTGTTTTGAAGCTTTGTTATCTTCTTAACTCGACGTTTTTTTATAAACTCAGGCACCTGCTTTTTCATAAAGAAACTTGCTGTGTTTGGCTCTTTTGAATATGGGAAAAAGCCTGCATAATCAAACCTAGTTTCCTTTATAAAATCACATAGCTTTTTGAATTTTTTTCCTGTTTCTCCCGGATAGCCTATGATAAAGGTTGTTCGAAGCGAAATTTGTGGATAATTTGTCTTAATTTTTTCTATTAAAGCACGCGTATCTTCTTCTCCAAGGCGTCTTCGCATACTCTTTAGCAAGTCATCATCAATATGTTGGAGCGGAATATCTAAGTATTTACACATCTTATCATTTTTGACGATAAAATCTAAAAGCTGGTCTGTGACCTTCTCTGGATAGGCGTAATGAAACCTTATTGAATGAAGCTCTTTTATCTTTGACAATTTTTCGCAGAGTTTTATTAGGCTTGGCTCTTTATACAAGTCTTCTCCATAGCGCGTGGTATCTTGTGCTACAAGTATAAGCTCCTTTACGCCACGCCCTACAAGATTCTTGGCTTCTTGAACAAGGTCGTCTATTTCGTAACTTACAAACCTACCCCTAATACGCGGTATAGTACAATATGAGCAGGCGTTATTGCAGCCATCAGCTATCTTTAAATATGCATAACTTGGACTGTTTGTCAGCACTCTCTCATACTTTTTGATTGGTCTTGATGGTTCTAGTCCGTAAAGCCCTTCAATAATTTGAATGATATTTTCATTTTCTCTCAGATGCAAAAAGGCGTCAATAGTTGGAAAATTTTCTTTCATAGAATTATAATTCCGCTCTGGGAAGCAGCCTGTGACTATAATTTTTTCTATCTGTCCCTTTTCTTTTAGTTTTTCAACTGCAAGAATGTTTGTAATCGCTTCTTCTTGAGCTAGCGTAATAAATGCACAAGTGTTGACAATGACAATATCGGAATTTTCAACTTCGTCTGTCAGTTGAAAGCCGTATTCTTTAAGTCTACCTAGCATATTTTCAAGGTCGACCTTGTTTTTATCACAGCCTAAACTTATTGCCGAGACAAGTTTTTTGGTAAGTTCTTCCTTAGTCATAGATATCTCCAAAAATTGAATAAAATTCATCTATTGTTATATAAACAGAGCGTTGTTTTGAACCTTCTGCACTTGAAATATAGCCACGCTCTTCCATTTGGTCAACTATTCTTGCTGCTCTTGGATAGCCGATAGCAAGTTTACGCTGCACCATCGTTGTTGAAGCGACACCATTATCAATACAAATCTTTAGTGCTTGCGGAAGCAGCGGGTCGACACCATCTTTTTCGCCGCCACCATTTGTAGCTTTGTTTGGATTGTTGATAGCGTTGTTTGCTTCTTCATCAAAGGTCTCTTCATTGTTTTCTGTTATAAATGAGACAATATCTTTAGTCTCAGGCGTATCAATAAAGCAACCTTGAAGTCGGCTAGGCTCGGCATCGGCAGGCTTATAGAGCATATCGCCATAGCCTAGCAGTTTTTCAGCGCCAGTTGAACCTAAAATAACTTCGCTATCAACCCTGCTTGCAACCTTGAAGGCAATACGAGCTGGCAAGTTACCTTTAAGTGTTCCTGTTACGACATCTGTTGAAGGTCGCTGTGTTGCAAGTATCAAGTGAATACCAGCGGCACGAGCTTTTTGAGCAATTCGTCTGATTTTATCTTCTATCTCATTCTTTGCAACTGCCATAAAGTCGGCAAATTCATCAAAGATTATAACAAGATATGGCATCTTCCTAACCTTATTTTGAACAACTTTATCAAGCTTATTATATTCGCCTATATTTCTTACACGCTCTTCTGAAATAAGTTTAAATCGGCGTTCCATTTCGTCAACCGCCCAGCTTAGTGCGTTGACAGCCTTAGTTGGATCAGTGATAACTCTCGGAACAACCATATGTGGCAAACCTTCATACATTGAAAGCTCAACTTGTTTCGGGTCAATCATGATAAATTTAACTTCATCAGGTGACGCCTTATAAAGAATTGACACAATAATTGAGTTTAAGCATACGCTCTTACCAGAACCTGTTGTGCCTGCAACCAAAAGATGTGGCATCTTTTGAAGGTTACAAACCTTGACATTGCCTGTGATGTCTTTGCCAAGAGCAAAAGTTAGTGGCGACGGGCTGAGCTGGAACTCCTTAGACTGCAAAACATCTTTGATAGACACCTTAGCCACCTTGCTATTTGGAACTTCTATACCAACGATGCTACGCCCTGGGATTGGTGCTTCAATTCTTATTTGACCATTTGCTGAAAGTGCATAGGCAATATCGGCATCAAGCGACAAGACTCTTTTGACCGATATACCTTCTGGCATCTCTATTTCGTATCTTGTGACGGTTGGACCAATAACCACGTTTTGGACCTTTGCTGGAACTCCAAATTTTTCAAGTGCATTTTCAAGAGCCACTCGTTTCATTGGAATTTCATCTCCAATTATTGACAAATCATCTGATTTTGTTGTGATAAGGTCGAGAGACGGACGTGTATACTTGTATGGTTTTATTTTCTCTTGCGGTTTGTCGTCTTCAAGTTGAACAAAGCGTTTGCGGCGTTCCATCTCGTCAATAGGCTTCCTTTGTGGCTCAATCGGCTGAGTTTGCTCGTCTCTGTTAAGTCCCCTATCGCGATTGATATCAAACCTGTTATTATGCTCTAAAGGCTGACGCTCTTCGCTTGCAATATTTCGGTCGCGAGATAAAATATTATTTCGCTCGCGTGAGATATTTCTATCGCGAGAAAGTATATTTTCTTGCTCAGTAGCCGCCCCTTCATTGACATTGATATCTCCGCCGTCATCATCGTCTTCAATACTGCTATAGTCAATGTAATCAGAATCCGCCGATATGTTTTCGGCGTCCATGCTATCCATATTTCTATCAAATACGTTTCTATCAGATGCAAGTTCTTCTCTATTAAAGCTGCTACTTGGCTGTGAAAATTGACTAGATTGAACATTTATCTCAGCATCTTCACGCTCTATCTTTTCTTGTTCGACAACCGACCTGATAATATCTTCGGCTTCGTTTGTTATCTCTTCTGGCTTCACATCTGGTAAATTGCCACGGCGAAGTGACTGTTCCCCAGAAAAGTCATAATTTTCTTCATGAACATAACTTGACGGCTTTAACTCTCCGCTATTTTTTAGAGCGTCAAAATTTCTGTTTATTTCACTTAGTGTTAGATTATTATTTGGAACATTGTTTGCCACATTTTGACTTGAAACATTGTCACTATATGAGATATTTTGACCTGCTTGACGTGGCTTTGGATGCTGTTGCATAAACTTATCCATGTCAACTTTTGGCGGCTGAAGTAAATATTCTCTGATTGACATACCATCAGGCACTTTGCCTTTCGTGTCTTCTTCTGGAAGCTTCAAATTATTATTTAAACTATTAGCTTGGCTTGAATTTTGATTTGACTGAGATGTGTTTTGTGTGGTATAGTTATTGCCATACCCTTTGCCAACAAGCCCAAGTTTTTCATGAGCAGAAAGTTCTCTCTTTTCTTCTTCGACACGATTGCCATTAAGCATAACGTTGTTTTCTTCGTCAGCATCCCTGCTAAAAAGTTCTTGATAACGATTTGATTTTGCTCTTGGGTTTTCTGCTTCTCTAGTTTCTTTTTTCTCTTTTATTTGAAGCTTTATAGGCTTTTGCTCATTGTTTGTTTTTCTTAGCGAAATCACTGCTTCCACAAAGAAAACAATGCATGCGACAAATGCTATTGCAAGCACAACATAGGTTGCAGGTGTTCCCATAAGATAGGCAAGAGTGGCTGGCAAAAAGCCTATAAGCATACCGCCTGCTGTTATCTGTTTTGTATAGTTTAAAGCAAGATATTGCCCATAGGAAAGCTCTTTTGGCGTGCCTATGATTATAAGCTGAATTATTGCCAAGAACAAAATCAAACTAAGTCCTAGAAAGATTGCATATCGCTTAGGCATAACATATTTTTTGTTATTGAGAAGAGCAAGTGCGATGATAAACCCTAGCACTGTAAGCGGATAGACAAATATGCCCAAGATTCCCAAGAAAAAGTATTGCAAAGCTGGAATTAGGCTTGTCACAGAAAATAAAAAAACAAAAGTTGAAAGTGCAAGCAAAACCCAACCTACAATCTTTTTGACATTCTTTTTCCCATTATTTTTGTTTTGTTTGTTTACTTGAAATGTTGCCATATATTCCTTCTACTTAAATTTAAACTTTGTCTATAGCATGCCCCGTAAATAAAAGCAAAATATTCTTCATATAAAATATAGCACAAAATCACAATATTGCCAAGTACAAATTTAAGTTTTGAAAAATATTTTTTGTAGTATTATGGAATATTTTAAATTTTTTTCTTTTGCTAAGTGCTTTCATTCTTTCCTATCCTTTTAAATAACTTTAGTTTGACACAAATACTTCTAAAAACTAAACTAGTATGCAATGCAAACTATCAAATGATATATGCCATATTTTAAAATCTATTATGTTATATTTTTATAACAATAGTTATAATTTTATTTTCATTTTCTCTTTGGTGATATAATTTTAAAATTTACAATATTTTTATGCAAAACAAAAAAAGGCAATTCAAAGATTGCTCTTTAAACCACCCTTAAACTAGCCCGATATTATCGGAGACTGTTGTTAAAGTAAAGCCATTTTCATCAAAATAATCAATGATATTTGGCAAGGCTTGCACGGTTGCTTCGGTTGGATGCATGAGAATTAAATCGCCGCCCTTTGCACTTTTTATAGCTCTTTGATAGATTAAATTTGCATCGTGGTCACGCCAATCTATTGTATCGCGTGTCCACATGATTGTATGGTAGCCTAAACTTTCAGCACAAGAGACGGTGAGCTTGTCATACGCCCCGCTTGGCGGTGCAAAAAGGTTCATATCAACACCTAAAAGTTCTTTGACTATCTTGTGTGTTGTGGAAATTTCATTAAGGTTGCCATTTTCATCAAGTTTATCGTGGTCTTTATGATGATAGCCATGATTTGCAAGTTCATGACCCGCCTTGTAAATCTTTGTCAAATAGTCTTCATTGAGCACTGCCCATGTTCCACCAATAAAAAATGTGGTTTTTACATTATTTTCTTCCAAGATTTTCAGCATATCATCAAGATACTCGCTCCCCCAGTAGACATTTATCATAAGGGTAACTTTGTTTGAAGATGTATCACCATTATAATATACGCCACTCACTGCCGATACAGGAATTGCATTGACACCTGCAAAAATTGCAAAGCCACCAATAACCGCTATAATCAAAGCTATTGCAAGATTGCTTGCCCATCTTCTAACTTTTATAACTCCAAAATGTATTTTTTTCATGCAATAATTTATGAAAACTAAATATACAATATTCATAAAATTTATGTTTTTTATTTTTTTAACTTAGAAATAAAATATATCATTATATAAATAAAATCAAATACCACATATATATAAATTTAAAAAAATAAAATATTTTGTAAAAATTGAAAAAATGTTAGACATTCTATTAAATTATGCTATAATAAATTAGGAGTTATTTTATGGAATTATTTGGATTAGAACACATTCTATATATGGTAGTTGCAAGCATTATTATGGCTTTATTGTTATTTGTTTTAATAAGATTTGTTCCACATAAAAAAATTTATATACCTTTAAAAGTTTTTGCCACAGTTGGTTTTGTTATTATGATTGTTTATCGAATCGTTGTTGCAAAATCTAGAAATTCCACTTTTAAAGATTTCTTGCCTGATACATTTTGCAGTATGATGGGTTTTATAATGCCTATTGTTATACTTTGTTTTAAACCAAATACAAAAATATATCAATATGCTATGTTTTGTGGAATGATAGGTGGATTATTAACATTTATTTATCCTGACTTTATTGTTTATTTTGATAATATTTTTAATATTCACCCTTTTCTTGGATTACTCTATCACACTAATATGTTATTTATGTTTCTTCTTGCTATTATTTCAAAATATTTTGTTCCAACATTTAAAAATTGGACTGCACTACCAATAGGTTTAGCCTTTATGGTTGTAATTGCTGTATTTGGAAATAATGTTTTAAATCAATCAAATAATATGTATCTAAATGCACCTTTAATTTCAGGAACACCATTAACTTGGTATCTTGTTGGAATATTATTCATTATTTTATACACCATTATTTTACAAATTTATGAGATGTTTACTTTGAAAAAATGTGATTGGACAATAGTAAAATTTATACGATATATAAAAAATAAAATTATTTATAAACATAATAAATCTAACTTAAAAACAAGAAAAAAATTTATTTTAAAAAACAGCATAGATAAAACTTATAATAAAAAATTTATTAGAAAATAAAAATATAACTATTAAAATTTTGAAGTTTATTATTGTTCTTAAATTATGTTAAGAAATAATATTTTATTTTACAACTTCTTAGTTCTATAAAATTTATAAATTACAATAACAATAAAAGTCCACCAACTTTGGGGTGCACTTCACTTGTTGGGGGTTTTATTTAACAAAAAAGAGCTAAGCGTTTGCCTAGCTCTCTTTTATGAATTAAATAATATATATTTTTTATGCACTCTTAAGTTATTGTAGCA
>CAWVLM010000027.1:0-3502 GCA_963930145.1 Clostridia bacterium | reverse complement strand
GGCGATGCCGTTAGGTGCGACTGCGATGGAGCAAAAAGCGAGCGTGGCGAAGCCGTGCGAGCGGAGAGCGAACGCAGTGAGCTTTGTTAATGACTGCTAATTAAAAATATGTGATGCAAAAATTTAATAAGTTATATTTTTGCATCACATAGTGTATAATTCAATAAAAATTTTTATTTGTTTGCAATAGATTCAAATTGTGCTTTCAACTTACCCGCCTTATCGCATTTAAGTTTAAAAACGTCTTTGACGAGCTTTGCATTCTCTTCTTTTACCTTTAAAAATTGCTCTTTAAGTTCTCTATATTCCTTTTCTTTGCTATTCAGTGCAACTATGGTTTTTCTAAGCTCTAAATTTGCTCTTTCAAGAACATTGCGTGTCTGTGACGAAGCCTCTTCTTGAGCACTTCGTTTGACAAGTCTTACAATCCCCATAAAAAGTGCTTGAAGCTCGCCTTCCGATATCCCTTCCTTCTTCTTTGTAAATTTTATAATATTATCTTTTTCCATTGGTTTCTGTTTTGATTTAAAATTTCTATATTTATTCTGAAAACGCAGCATTTGATTGACATCGCCATTTGAGAGCGTCATGCACGCCTTTCTTACCGAGCAGCCACTCTCTACAAGAGAATCTACCTTTTGCATAAGACTATCTTCTTCATCCTTAGAAAAATATTGGATACTGCTCTTCTTGTGTTTTGATAAATCAATGCCAAGTCCATTACAACGTGCCTTGTCATTTTCAAGATTGTCAATCTCATGATAATAATAATTTCTTACGCTATTTGGTTGTCTTGAATATTTCTTTGCGTGCATAGTAAATGCCATCTTTAGTGGGCATCCATTTTCTTTTATCTTTTCAACTGACGAAAAAAGGTCTTTCACTTCTTGATTTGACCATAATCCATTTTCCATACTTTTTCTCTCCTTGCAATGTTTATAGACAAATTGACAGAATTTTATACATTAACTTTTTTTGTAATTTTGTTGAGATAGTTTTCATAAATTATCGTATGAAAAATACAATCGTCTACACTCCTTACGCCTGTCTATTAAAATGTGCAAATCAAGAACTCGAACTTGATGAGAATGAGCATGCCATAATTGAAGATAGCATTGACAAAATAGACGTCTATCCTGTTGGAAAGACAAAAAAATACTCTTTTTTAATAGATTTGAAAGAAAAAAATAGCAAATTTTATTCAATTATTGAAAAAGATGACAAAATTTTAATATTTTTGCTTGATGGTCTATTGAGTGAAAATGTTGATATCTATCATCTTAGTTGCAGCAATAAAAAATGTGACATAGAGCTAGCCCAAAACTCTGTTACATTTATCTCCGATAGTCACAAAAAACAAATATTTTTAAATGAGCCACCTCTTGTTTTTAAATGTGGGAATTTTTTGCACATTTGCTATGCTCTTCTAACATATAATGAATATCAAATACTTATTGCATATAATATTAAAACTAGTGTCGCTAAACACTTTCGCGGAGACAAAATTAGTCTTACCGATAGCGGTTTTATCGTGCAATCTAGGCAAAATGGCTGCTATGAAAAGATAGAGCAAGAATACTATGTTGACCAAAACGGGCTTAAAAACAAGTCAAAGAGCTCCGTTTTATCAACTCTCCCAAAAGAACTTGTGCCATATCAGTTTATGCAGTCCGTCAAAGATGGCGACAGCAAACATGTAAAAGAATTTTTGTCTGACAATTTAAAAGAGCAAGTATCAGTGGAAAAAATACAAAATTATTTTGGAAAAATCAGTTATTTTTATATGATAGACAATAAAACTTGCTTTGCCTTGTCAAATGGCGAAAATGTTCTATATGAGTTCAGTGTTATAAATGGAAAAATTGATGAAATAATAGATAGCAAAAATAACTAAATACTAAAAAGTCTTGGCTAGCCAAGACTTTTATTAAATATTATTTTTCTTTAAAAAACCGAAATCTTCAAGATATTTTATTAAATAAATTATACCAACAGGAAGAGCAAAAATAACCGTCAAGACCACAAGCACTGTGTGCTTTATTTTGTCTTTATCTTCAAATTTTATATTTATATAGTTTTTAATTTGGTTAGCAAAAATAAGCATTAAAATCATGTACACAAGACCTAGCAAACATAGTAAACCAAGTGCGGTTTTTTGCTCTCCTATTAGCGATGCCGTAGAAAGAGAAATTAGCCCGCCAAAAAGAACAGCACTGACAACAAATGCGATATATAACGCAAGTCCGATTTTATTATATTCTTTCCTTTCTGCTGGCAATCCAATTTCTTTTTCATTCTTATTGTGTTTTCTTTTTATATAATACGCAAGTTCAAAACAGCCATACAAAACAAGTGCAATAGCCGAAATTACTATCATAATAACTGGTAAATGCCACGGAAATGCAACGCCTAAATCTACTAAGTCAAAATTAAGCGAATATGCAAAATTGTTTCCACTTATAAGTGATGCCGAAAGTGCCACTGAGCCTATAAAAACATAGCCCACATATACATTCCAAAAATTTTTTATATCAACTCTAAAGTCTTTAGTTTTTATTAAATAGATTGGAACAAAAATTAAAAGAGCGTGCGTTATAATAGTTTGAATATTTATAAAATGTAAAATTGGATAATTATTTGAAATGCAATCTGGATACATGAAAGTTAAAAATCCACCAACAAGAGCACATCCGAATAACATATTGTATAATAGTTGCAAAAACTTATTTTCTTTCTTTAAAAATGCACTTAAAATTAAAGTTATAATTGTTGTCCACGTCATGATGGCACACATTTGAAAGGATATGTTCCACCACCAATTAAAATTGCTTGCGTTTCCGCCATTGTGCACATGCAGAAGATATTTGTATATAATTCTTCCTATTTCAAGAATAAACAGCACGCTTGCAAGCACAAGTTTGGTTATCTTTTTCCCTTTCTCACTTTTCGCAGATAATAAAAAATAACACCCCGCTATAAAAACAGCAACCATTATTATAAGCATAAAATGGTTAAAATTAAAAAACCAATCAATATTTTGCGACAAATAGTTGTCAAAACCAAAAAAATAATCCATAATTCAACCCTTTTTAATAATATATCATAGTTACATAAAAAATCATAATATATTACTCATCTTTTTATGCACTATATAATTGCTCTCTAACAAAAATATATATTGTTATATAAAATATCAATAATATTCAATTCAAGAAAAAATTTGATTTTTAAATTATAAAAAATAAATGTAGGATTATTGAACCTTGAAACTAGCAAAAAATAAGAAAAGAGTTGCATTGTTTAATGTAAAACTCTTTTTTAGTAGTTTCAAAAAAAACATAAAGCAAAGTTATTTTTTACATTTATTGTAAAACTTAGCCAACAATAAAGTTTCTGGCTAACAGAAAGTTAAATATAACAAAAAAGAGCTAAGCGTTTGCCTAGCTCTCTTTTATGAATTAAATAATATATATTTTTTATGCACTCTTAAGTTATTGTAGCA
>CAWVLM010000026.1:0-10680 GCA_963930145.1 Clostridia bacterium | reverse complement strand
ACAAATAGCCAAGAATGTTGAAGGGTTTTGTTTTGATAACCCAATTAGATTAGCATTTGCATTAAACAAACAATTAAAATTTGATGGTAAAATAGAAAAATATTTATTGCAAGAGCTTGAACACGAAGAACTATTAAAAGAATTTATGTGTAAAATCGTTAATTTTGCAAAAGATAGCAATTTTAAAAAATTCTATATTGATAATTATGTTTACTATTCTTCTAAAATTGAAGAATTAAAGCAAATGTTTAATACAGATCTTTTTATTTATGAATTGCAAAAATTTTTAAAATATAAAATTCAAGATAATTTTGTTGTAAATATTATTCCAATGTTAGCTAATGCTAATCATGGATTTAAAGTTAACAATAATAATTTTGCCAATATTGGTATGCTAAGCGAAGACTTTAAAACGATTGATAAATTCAATAACGGAACAATTCATACAATTATCCACGAATTTGGACATAACTTTGTGAATTGCTACACCGATAACAATCAACTACAAATACCAGATGAATTAAGAAACAAACTCAAAAATATGGGATATGGAAATCCAATTTCTTACCTTAACGATACAATCGTTAGAGCAATTACAATAAGATTAAGAGAAAAGATAGAAGACATTGATACTCAAAAGTTCTTTGACACAGAAAATAAATTTGGATTTGTTTATGTTGAAAAAATATATAAAGAGTTGCTTGAATATGAAAGCCAAACGACTTCTTGGAAAGAATATATTCCTAAATTATTAGAATCAATTACAAGAAAAGAAGAAAACAATAAAACATTATAAAAATGGCAGTTAAACGTGTGCTTGTCTTGATACAAGTCGGCTCGCTAATGCTTCGCCGAAAGACAAGTGCACACTTAATAATTTAATTATGTTGCAAAAAGATCGGTTGCTGGCATTGCGTAACGCAATCCGATCTTTTGCTTTTTGTTTTCTTCTCTTTATTTTCTAGTGTAAGCGAATATTCTTTGTTGTCAAGGTCATTGTGAGTGTCTTATAAATCTTAAAATTGTTATTAACACAACAACCTGTGACAACATCAGAAATATTCGCCTTTTTGACAGTTAAGAAAGTTAAGAGTAAAAAGAAAACATAGGTTATTGTTTTTTTGCCTATGTTTTTCTTAGATTATTCCGCTAGTTTCAAAATTGATTGACTAAAAACGTCATTTTTTTGTTGTTTTTAAAATTTTTTAGGATTATTTTATTTTTTGATTATCAATGAAAACTCAAATCAACCTTTGTCATTTTATTTTATTCTGTTTAAGATATTTCTAGCCGCGATAAGCCCTGTTGCCGCTGCCACAACAATATTGCCAGCCTTTCCAGCCCCGTCTCCTATGAAATAAAGGTTCTTGTCTTTAACTTTAAATTTATTGTCTGTTTCAATCTCATTTGAGAAGAACTTTATCTCTGGTCCATAGAGTAAGGTTTCATCATTGTTGACGCCAGGTATAATTTTATCAAGCTCTTCAAGTCCTTCAAGTATGTTGGTGATTATTCTATATGGCAAAACAAGTGCAAGGTCACCAGCCACGCAGTCTTTAAGAGTTGGCTCAATAAACCCTTTGTTTATTCTATGCCATTCACTGCGTCTGCCATTTCGCAAATCTTTTAGTGTTTGAATGATTGGCTTGTTGTCGCCAAGCACATTGGCAATTCTTGCGATAGACTCACCATACTGACGGGTGTTTGTAACAGGTTGTGTGAGCGTAACCTTGCTGATAAAAGCAAAATTTGAATTATTTGATTTAATATTTTTAAGGGCATGCCCATTGACACAAATATAGCCATAATAGTTTTCTTTTGCAACAAAACCGCCAGGGTTGGTGCAAAAGGTTCTTATCTCGTCGCCGTAGGTTTTAGTTTTGATAAATATAGTAGGGTCATAGATAACATCGGTTATACTTTGTAAAACTTCCTTTCGCACTTCCACACGCACGCCGATTTCAATACTTTGACTGAAATATGGAATGTTATGCTTATCAAGAAGACCTTGCACCCAACCAGCACCTGTTCGACCAGGAGCAACCACAACAAACTTGCTTGTCAAAGTCTGTTTTTCATTATCTTTATAATATGTAAGCGTGCAATAGTTTTCTCCGTCAACATCTTCAACTCTGCCACTTTCGATGAGTGTCACCCCTTTGTCTTGAAGATATTTAGTAAAGCCTTCAATATATTTAGGCAGCATATCAGAGCCAAGATGTTTTTGCTTGATAAGCAGAAGTCTTGCACCTTTAACCGTGACATCACGCCTAATTTCTTCACTTTTTGCAGTGCTTTTAGGGTAGACATCGGCGTCCATACCAAACTTGTTGAAGATTTCTTCTGTATCATCTATGATTTTGTAAGCTTCGCTCTCACTCATATATTTAAAAAGGTCACTTTTCCCAAGCTTTGGAATAAAATTTAGTTTGCCATCACTAAATGTTCCCGCACCGCCAAAGCCAGAGAGAATATTACATGGCTGACAATTTACGCATTTGCCAGTTTTTTTCATAGGACAAACTCGGTTTTGAGCAAGCCTGCCTTGGTCTATCAAACAAATTTTTAGATTGTTATTTTTGTGGACAAGCTCATATGCAGCAAAAAGTCCTGCAGGTCCCGCTCCCACGATGATTACATCAAAGTCTGTATTTCTAATTTTTTCTCCCAATTTTTCCCTCGATTTTAATTGAAGCAAATATTTTTAAGATACTTGCTCACACTAAATAAGATAACAAAAGCAAGCCAAAAAGTCAAATAAATACAAAATTTTTAGTTTAATTTCAGTTATTGCTGTGCAATTATTTGACAATATAAATGTATAGTTTTAGAATGGAAATAGGGAGAAATATATGGAAAAATCAAAAAAAGCGTTGGGAGACGCAAAATATTCAAATTTAGTCTATAATAAGGTAAATTATTATGAGAAAGCATCCGAAAAAGAGAGAAAACAGATTTTTGACTTTGCTGAGGACTATAAAACTTTTATAAGCGAGTGCAAAACAGAAAGGGAATGTTGCCAAGAAGCTATAAGACAGGCAAAAGAGAATGGATTTAAAGAATTTCATTTTGGTGACAAACTGAAAAAGGGTGACAAACGCTTCTTCATAAATAGAGATAAGGGGGTTATACTTTTTAAGATTGGCTCGCAGCCACTAGAAGAGCAAGGCATGCGAATAGTTGTTGCTCATATTGATGCCCCAAGACTTGATATCAAGCAAATACCTGTCTATGAAAGTGATGGTTTTTGCTATTTGAAAACTCATTATTATGGTGGCATAAAAAAATATCAGTGGTTGACAATTCCACTGTCACTGCATGGCGTAGTGATATTGAAAGATGGCAGCAAGGTCAATATAAATATCGGCGACAAGGAAGACGACCCTGTATTCTATATCAGTGACCTTTTGCCGCATCTTGGCAAAAATCAAATGGCAGGCAGGGCAACCGACATTATCTCAGGCGAACAACTCAATGTTATAGTGGGTGGCATGCCAGTGATTGACGCTGAAAAAGACAAAATTAAAATCAACTTTTTAAAAATGTTATATGAAAAATATAAGATAACAGAAGAAGACTTTATCAGCAGCGAGCTTTGTGTTGTCCCTGCATCGCGAGCAAGAGATGTCGGCTTTGATAGGGCACTCATCGGTGGCTATGGACATGATGACCGAAGTTGCAGCTATCCATCTATGCAGGCAATCTTTGATGTTCAAAACGAAAATACCGCCATGTGTATTCTGGTCGATAAGGAAGAGATAGGAAGCGAAGGCAACACAGGCATCAAATGCAAAGTCTATGAAGATTTGATTGATGAAATTTGCTTAGCTCTTGGTGCAAATTCTCGTCAGGTTCGCGGCAGGTCAATCTGTCTTTCTGCCGATGTCACTGCTTGCTATGACCCTAATTTTGCTAGTGTCTATGAAAAGAGAAATGCAGCAATTATTTCATGCGGTACATGTATGAATAAATTTACAGGAGCGGGTGGTAAAAGCGGTTCGAGTGACGCTTCAGCTGAAACTGTTGCAAAAGTTAGAAGCATATTTGACGCAGAAGGTGTTGTGTGGCAAACTGCCGAGCTTGGCAAGGTAGATATTGGCGGTGGCGGAACTGTTGCAAAGTTTATTGCACAGCTCAATATTGACACTGTTGATATTGGCGTGCCTGTTATTTCAATGCATTCGCCCTATGAACTTATCTCAAAAGCCGACCTTTATAGCATGTATACTGCAGCTCTTGCATTTTTGAAATAAATATAAGATAAACGCTATAAGCCTTTGATTTCCATGATTATAGCAAAAATTATAATATAAACAATAATTTAACAAAAACTAAAATATTTTTTGATATTTCCAATCATACTTTATATAAACGCTATAAGCCTTTTATCATATTGCCTATAGCGTTTTTTAAATGCATTTTTTTATAGATTGTGTTCTCACAAAATAAGTATAAAAAATGGCTATAAGCCTTTATTTATAAGCTTAATAGCGTTTATAAATAAATTGCTATAAAATTTTTAAAAAACACTTGCTTTTTGACTAAAAATTTGTTAATAATAAAATTATCAAATAATTTTAGGGGGGAATATGGATATTTTCAATAAAGTCGCAAAAAAGCATAACTATGATTTAGCAAAAGAAAAGGGTGTCTATCCTTATTTTCATCAACTATATTCAGGTCAAGATATAGTTGTAAATATGGAAGGTAAACGAACCATCATGCTTGGCTCAAATAATTATCTAGGGCTCACAAATCATCCCGAAGTCAAAAAGGCGGCGATAGAGGCGATTGAAAAATATGGCAGCGGTTGTTCAGGCTCAAGATTTTTAAACGGCACACTTGATATACATACCAAGCTTGAGCACGAACTTGCTCAATTTCTAAACAAAGAAAGTGTTATGACTTTTTCAACGGGCTTTCAAAGCAATTTGGGTATAATCAGTGCAATAGTTGGAAGAAATGACTATGTTATCTGCGACAAAGAAAATCATGCAAGTATCTATGATGGCTGCAAACTAAGCTATGGCAAAATGCTTCGATATAATCACAATGATATGGAAGATTTAGAGAAAAAGCTTGCTGCTGTTCCAAGCGAAAGCGGTATTTTAATTGTAACCGATGGCGTGTTTAGCATGAGTGGGGACATCGCAAAATTGCCAGAGATTGTCTATCTTGCCAAAAAATATAACGCACGTGTTATGGTCGATGATGCACATGGCTTAGGCGTACTTGGAAAAGGCGGAAGGGGGACTACAAGTCATTTTAATCTTGAAAAAGACGTAGATATCTATATGGGCACTTTTTCAAAATCCCTAGCATCGCTTGGCGGCTATATGGCAGCAAACAGCGATGTTGTGGAGTTTGTTAAGCATACATCTCGGCCGTATATCTTCTCTGCCAGCATGACGCCAGCTTCCGTTGCTTCTGCGAATAAGGCACTAGATATTTTAAAGGCTGAACCAGAACGTGTAGAAAATCTTAACAATATCAGTGCTTATATGAGAAAAAAGTTAAAAGAAAAACATATAGATATCATTGAAAGCACCACGCCAATAATTCCAATTTATACATATCAAGATGATAAAACATTTATTGCCTGCAAACTGCTTTTAGAACGCGGGGTGTATGTTAATCCTGTAGTTTCGCCTGCAACGCCTGTTGGGCAGAGCCTTCTTCGCACAAGCTATACAAGTACTCATACAAAAGAGCTTATGGATGAGGCGGCAGATAAGATAGCCGAAGTTCTTAAAATCGTTAAAGAAATGAAAATTGATTATTAAGAGATAGTTCTTTATTAAAAAAGCTTTCAGCAGTTATTGTTGAAAGCTTTTTGTGTTTGAGATTTTAATAATATATTGTTCCGCTTTTTCTTTTTTCATTAAAGGGGCTGAGAATAATTTTGTTTTGCTTTAAACTTTCTTGCACGTCAATGATACGTTGATTGCTTGAACCTTTAAAGCGAAGGGTGATATCCTTAAGCGGCTCTTTAAATTCGCCATCTACTAAAATATCAATATATGATAGAAATTCTCGTGTCCAAGGACAATGTGCTCGGCTCTCACCTAAAAGTTCACTGTCAAGAAGATAACCACTATAACACCATATTGTTTTGTTTGGGTAAAGTTCTTTGACTTTTTTCACAAGCGGCAGCAGTGCTTTTTGATTTGCTGGCTCCATTGGCTCGCCACCAAGCAAGGTGAGACCATTTATAAAATCATTATCTAGCGATTTTAAAATTTGCCTTTCAACTTCTTCAGTGTAAGGCTTGCCATAACAAAAATCCCATGTTTCAGGATTAAAGCAGCCTTTACAGTGGTGAGTGCAGCCAGAAACAAAAAGAGAAGTACGCACTCCTTCACCATTGGCTATGTCATAGTATTTGATATTTCCGTAGTTCATACTTTCTCCTTTATAGTGTTTTTTAAGTTATCAAAATATTGGTTTATTGTGATTGATTTTCAATTATTGTGTTATGGCTATTTGAGTGGCCGCTTTGAGAAAGCAAAAATTTAAAAGTTTTTAAATTTTTAAAAAGAAAAGCGTTGCTTTTCTTTTGTGAGCTTACGCTCACGCTTTCTCAAAGCCCTGCCGCACGCACTTTCTTTAACACAATAACAATTTATCTTCCGCACAAAGCGCAACACTTCAAAGCGGTTTTAATAAAAACTGATTTAGTCTAGGCTTATTACAAGCTAAAAACCTTATCTTTATAAATGCAAAACTCTATCTCTAATTTCTTGAGTTCTTCCTTGGTTCCAGAATTGGCTTCCGATATAGCCGCAAGTTCTTCTCGCAACGTTCATCTTAGTTTGGTCACGATTTTTGCAGTTAGGGCATTCCCAAACAAGCTTGCCATCATTATCTTCAACGATTTGTATTTCGCCATCATAGCCGCAAACCTGACAATAATCTGATTTTGTGTTAAGTTCGGCATACATGATGTTGTCATAGATATATTTTATAACTTGCAAAACGGCTTCAATATTGTCTTGCATATTTGGAACTTCCACATAGCTTATAGCGCCGCCAGGGCTCAAAGCTTGGAACTGGCTTTCAAGTTTAAGCTTATCAAAGGCATTGATATCTTCTGTAACATGAACGTGATAGCTATTTGTGATATAGTTTTTATCAGTAACGCCTGGGATAATACCAAAACGTTTTTGCAAGCATTTAGCAAACTTGTAGGTTGTGCTTTCAAGTGGCGTGCCATAGAGAGAATAGTCGATATTTTCAGCTTGTTTCCATTTTTTCGTATGGTTATTTAGCTCTTGCATAATCTCAAGCCCAAGTTTTTTGCCTTCTTCGTCAGTAAGTTTGTTCCCTGAAAGATAATAGACTGTCTCCCAAAGCCCAGCATAGCCAAGCGAGATGGTCGAGTATCCGCCATAGAGAAGTTTATCAATCTTTTCGCCAGGTTTAAGTCTTGCTATAGCACCATGTTGCCAAAGGATTGGTGCAACATCACTTGTCGTTCCCTTAAGCCTGTTGTGACGCACTTGCAAAGCTTCATGACAAAGTTCAAGTCGCTCGTCAAGGATTTTCCAGAACTTGTCCATGTCGCCACCACTAGAAAGGGCAGCGTCAATAAGGTTGATGGTAACAACGCCTTGATTAAATCTACCATAATATTTAGGCTTACCATTTTCATCGACATAAGGCGTCAAAAAGCTTCTACAACCCATGCAAGGATAGCAGTGACCATTGCCATTTTTATCAATTTTAAGTTCAAGCATCTTTTTCTCTGATATATAGTCAGGCACAAGACGTTTTGCAGTGCATTTTGCGGCAAGTTCTGTAAGATAATAGTATTTGCTTTCAGGGTGAATATTGTTCTCTTCAAGCACATAAACAATCTTAGGGAAAGCAGGAGTGATAGCAACACCTTGCTCATTTTTAACGCCTTCATAACGTTGTTTAAGCGTTTCTTCAATAATCATAGCAAGGTCTTCGCGTTCTCTTTCATTCTTAGCTTCGCCAAGATATAGAAATTCTGTAACGAATGGAGCTTGACCATTTGTTGTCATAAGAGTGATAACTTGATATTGAATTGTCTGCACGCCGCGGTTAATCTCTGCTTTAACACGCTTTTCAGTGATTTTGTTTGTCATTTCAGGGTCGGCATAGCCGCAAGCTTCAGTAAGCTCTGCCTCAACTTCCTTTCTAATCTTTTGACGAGAAACATCAACAAAAGGTGCAAGATGAGCAAGACTTATGCTCTGTCCGCCATACTGACTGGAAGCCACTTGAGCAACGATTTGAGTTGCAATATTGCAAGCGGTCGAAAAAGAGTGCGGTTTTTCAATAAGGGTGTTTGAAATAACCGTGCCATTTTGAAGCATATCTTCAAGATTTACAAGGTCACAGTTATGCATTCTTTGAGCGAAATAGTCGGCGTCATGGAAATGAATAAGACCTTCTTCATGTGCTTTCCAAATATGTTCTGGAAGCAAAAATCTTTTTGTAAGGTCTTTGCTAACTTCCCCAGCCATATAGTCACGTTGAACGCTGTTGACAGTTGGGTTTTTGTTAGAGTTTTCTTGTTTTACTTCTTCATTTTGACAATCAATTAAAGAAAAAATTTGTTTATCAGTGGTGTTGACCTGTCTTGCAAGTTGCCTTGTATAACGATAGGTGATATAGTTCTTTGCAACATCGAAAGCACCTTGCTCCATAATTGCCTTTTCAACAAAATCTTGGATTTCTTCCACGTGGGCAGCTCGTCCCATGCCTTGACATTCATCTGTGACCTTAGCTACTATTCTTTCAATTTGGTCATCAGACAGTCTCTTAGAAATGTCATCAACGGAAAGGTTTGCTTTAGTGATAGCGTTTCTGATTTTTCCGTTGTCAAAAACCATTTCTTGACCATTTCGCTTAATAATTTTCATGTTTTCCTCCTTAAGCCAGTAAAAGCTCGAAAAATAGAATTTTTATGAATTTTTGTGCTTTCCTTGACTTTCTAAGTGAATTATACTACACTTTTTTTAGAAATTGTGTTGTTTTCACAACATTTTGAGGGTTTTATGGAAAATTTTTCAGAGATTAAAAAAACAAAAATTTTTGCCGAAATCAGCGAATTTGACATGCAAGCCTTGGCATATTGTTTGAAGATAAAGTTTAGAAATTATAACAAAAATGACACTATAATTGCCCAAGGACAGCCTGTCGAAGATGTTGCAATGCTCCTTAAAGGTGGTGCCAAAATAGAAAATATTGACTCATTTGGCGACATTTCTCTTATCACAAAATTGAAAGCGGGCGATGTTTACGGAGTGGAAAATGGCTTTATGGGCGAGACCACCTATAAGGACACTTTGACCGCAACGGAGAACTGTCTTGTCATGCTTATGAACAGACACCGCCTTCTCACGCCTTGTGAAAATAAATGCAAAAGGCATGATATTGTTATGCGTCACCTAATTCAGATGGTGATAGAACGTAATTATGAGCTTTCCGAGAAACTTAAATTTCTTTCAAAGAAGAATATCAAAGAAAAGGTGCTTGCCTATCTTCAAGCCCAAAGCAAGAAAGCAGGCTCTCTGTATTTTGATATACCATATAATAAGACCGAACTTGCAAACTATCTCTCAGTCGACCGCAGTGCACTTTCAACCACACTTTCACGCCTTCGTGAAGAAGGGCTAATCGACTTTGATAAGAAGCACTACCACATAAAGAAAGAATCAATCATACGTGTGTAATGTGGGTAGTGCTAGATAAGTATTATAATGGCACAATTGAATTTAATAGATGTATTTTTATATTATTAAATTAAAATAAGATATAATAATGTAGCATATTATAATATGCCCGAGATTGCGAAACGCAAATGCCCTTGCATTTGTGTTTCAAAAGGCAAAGCTTTGCCTTTAAAAAACTCTTGCGAGTTTTTGCAATCTCGGGCTTTTTAATATTAAAAAAATCCTGCGATGGCGAAGCAAATTATAAGTTGAATTAAAAAAGGAAGGGAGCACTCAAATGAATTATAACTATGCAAAGTTATTCATATAAAGTTGAAATCAAAAGTAAGTGATTGTGCTGGAACTAAAAAAATAGGCGTTATGGACAGACTAGACGAAAGTAAGCGGCTAAGCCACTGGAACAAGTATAAATAGGTGTTATTGATACACTAAACGATAAAAAGTGCCTAAGGCACTGGAATAAGTAAAAACTAGGCGTTATAGACAGACTAAACGATAAAAAGTGCCTAAGGCACAAAAAATTTAAAAATTTTTTAAAAAATTTGTTAAAAATGCTTGACACGCGCTGCGGGGGGGGTATAATGATAGCATAAAGATAGACGCGATAGGCGGCTATCGCGAGCGGCTTCGCCGCGAGAGCGGAGACAAAGTTTGTCCTTTCTAGCTCACTTTATCGGACGGTGATGCAAACTAAGTTTGCCGCGAGAGAAGGCACAAAAGGCTGACAAGCCTTTTGGAAGGCAAAACTCGTTTTGCCTTCTGTGCCGTTTTGATAAAACGGCACGTGCCTTCTCTCCCGCGGCAAAGCCCGCTCGCTTATGCAAAAAAAGTCGAATTTTGCATAAAATAAGCAAATTCTAAACAAACTAAAAAAACAAAAGGAGAAAAGTAAAATGTCATTAAAAGTAAAATTATTTTCATGTATATCAGCCTTTATCTTGGTGCTAAGTATGCTGTTTGTCGGCGTATTTGCAGC
>CAWVLM010000025.1:0-20419 GCA_963930145.1 Clostridia bacterium | reverse complement strand
AGACTTGCTGGACATAAACTTCCTTGCAAGGTTAAGTTTATAAAGAAAGAAGACAATGCTACAAAAGGTGGTGTGAAAGATGAAAATCAATGAAATTAAATATTTATCAGTAGCAGAGCTAAACGCAAAGCTTAAAGAGCTTAACAGCGAATTATTTAATCTTCGTTTCTCTCACGCTACTAGATCACTTGCAAATCCTATGGCACTTCACAATGTTAAAAAGGATATTGCAAGAGTAAAAACTGTTTTAAGAGAAAAAGAATTACAAGAAAAGGGGGCAAACGATGGAAACAAGTAGAAACTCAACAAGAATCACTCGTGTGGGCGAAGTAGTGTCAGCTGGCAAAATGGACAAAACCGTTGTTGTTAAGGTCGTTTCCAGAGTAAAGAGCCCAATCTATAAAAAAGTCGTACAAAAATCAAAGAAGTTCAAGGCTCATGATGAAAACAACGAATGCGGAATTGGCGATACTGTAAGAATTATGGAAACAAGACCACTTTCTAAAGACAAGCATTTCCGTGTTGTAGAAATCGTAGAGAAAGCTAAGTAAAAGGAGTGAGTTATGATTCAACCTCAAACAAGATTAAAAGTAGCAGATAACACAGGTGCAAAAGAAATTATGTGTATCAGAGTTCTTGGCGGTTCTTTTAGAAGAAGCGGAAACATCGGTGATGTTATCGTGGCTTCTGTAAAGAAGGCAATCCCTGGTGGAACTGTTAAGAAAGGTGATGTCGTTAAGGCAGTTATAGTTCGCTCTTCAAAAGGTCTAAGAAGACCTGATGGTTCACATATCAGATTTGACGATAACGCAGCCGTTATCATTGATAACCAAAAACAACCAAAAGGTACTCGTGTGTTCGGGCCTATCGCAAGAGAACTTCGTGATAAGGGATATATGAAGATTATATCTCTAGCACCAGATGTTATATAAAAGGAGCGGCATAATGAAGATGACAATAAAAAGCGGCGATAGCGTTGTAGTTATCGCAGGAAAAGATAAAGGCAAAACTGGCAAGGTTACAGCTGTTTATGCCGACGAAAACAAAGTGCTTGTTGACAATGTAAATATTGTTTCTAAGCACCAAAAGCCAAAGTCACAACAAGATAAGGGCGGCATTTTCAAAAGACCAGCTCCAATCGAAGCATCAAATGTTATGGTTGTTTGCCCAGTCTGTGGCAAGGCAACAAGAGTAGGTCACAAAGAAGTTGATGGAAAGAAGTTCCGTGCTTGCAAAAAATGTGGTGCATCTCTTGATAAAGAATTTGTTAAAGCAACAAAGAAAGAAGCTAAGAAAGCAATCAAAGCAAGCGATCTTAAGGGTGCAAACCTAAAGGCAGCTTCAGCAGAAGAAAAACCTGCAAAGAAAACTGCTAAGACAAGTGAAGAAAAGAAAACAGCAACTAAAACAACTGCTAAAACAACAAAAACTGCTCAAGCTAGCGAAAAACCAGCAGCAAAAACAACTGCTAAAAAAGCAGCAACAAAAAAGTCGACAGCCGAAGCTAAGGAATCAAAATAGGAGTAAAACATGGCAAAAGAACAAAATAGAATTTTAGAAATGTACAAGAAAGAAGTTGTTCCTGCTCTTATTAAAGAATTTAACTATAAAAACGTAAACGAAGTTCCAAAACTTGTTAAAATAGTTTTAAATATGGGACTTGGCGAAGTTAAAGGAAATTCAAAGAGCTTCAACATCGCTGTTGACGAACTTGCAGCAATCTCAGGACAAAAACCTGTTGTAACAGTTGCTAAAAAATCAATTTCTAACTTCGGTTTAAGAGAAGGACAAAAAATTGGTGCAAAAGTCACACTCAGAGGAGACCGTATGTATGAGTTCTTTGACAGACTCACATCAATCGCTCTTCCAAAGGTGAGAGACTTCAGAGGAATTTCAGACAAGTCATTTGATGGCAAAGGAAATTACTCTATGGGAATCAAAGAACAACTTATATTCCCAGAAATTGTTTATGAAAAAGTCGAAAAGATTAGAGGTTTTGATATTACTTTTGTAACAACCGCTAAAACTGATGAAGAGGCAAAAGCACTCTTGAAGGCACTTGGTTTGCCTTTTGCTAAGTAGGAGATAAGTTATGGCAAGAAAAGCATTAGTTGAAAAACAAAAAAGAACGCAAAAGTACAAAACTCGTCAGTATACTAGATGTTCTCTTTGCGGCAGACCACATGCTGTACTTAGAAAATACGGCATCTGCAGAATTTGCTTTAGAGAACTCGCCAACAAGGGTGAAATCCCAGGCGTAAAGAAGTCTAGCTGGTAAGATAAGGAGGAAAGAATGTTAGTTACAGATCCAATCGCAGATATGCTCACAAGAATCAGAAATGCAACACAAATTAAGCATGAAACTGTAAGCATTCCTGCATCAAATGAAAAACGTGCAATTTCTAAAATCCTTCTTGACGAAGGTTATATCACTTCTTATGAAGAGAAGGAAGAAGCTGGACACAAAAATATCATCATCACATTAAAATATGATGAAGCTGGCGATAGCGTTATACAAGGTCTTAAAAGAATTTCTAAACCAGGACTTCGTATCTACGCTCAAAAAGATAAACTTCCAAAGGTTATAAGCGGACTTGGCATCGCAATCATCTCAACCAACAAGGGTATTGTTACTGATAAGGAAGCAAGAAAACTTGGAGTTGGCGGCGAAGTGCTCGCTTATGTTTGGTAAGGAGGAAAGTTATGTCTAGAATAGGTAAAGAACTAATCGTTATGCCAGCAGGCGTAACTGCAAAATTTGAAAATGATACACTTACTGTAACAGGTCCAAAGGGCAGCTTATCTCAAACTGTTGATAATGTTATTAAAGTAAATATCGATGGTCAAAATCTTTCTTTTGAAATTGCAAAAGAAACTCCATCATCAAACGCAAAGCATGGTCTTTATAGAGCTCTCGCTCACAACATGGTTGTTGGCGTGCATGATGGATTTACAAAAACACTTCAAATCTCAGGTGTAGGTTACAAGGCAAGCGTTAGTGGCAATAAACTTGTTATGAACCTTGGCTTCTCTCATCCTGTTGAAGTTGAAATTCCAAAAGGTATCACTGTTACATGTCCAAGTGCAACAGATATAGTTATCACTGGAATAAATAAACAAGAAGTTGGTCAGTTCGCTTCAAATATCAAGTATATCAGACCAGTAGAACCATATCATGGCTACGGAATAAGATATTCTGACCAAGTTGTTATAAGAAAAGTCGGAAAAACAGCCGGTAAAGGCAAGAAATAGGAGAACTTCACATGATTAACAAAACAGATAAAAATCAAGAAAGAGTAGTTCGTCATAAAAGAGTTAGAAGAAAACTTTCAGGAACAAGCGAAAGACCACGTCTTTGCGTATACAGAAGCTTAAGCCAAATCTACGCTCAAGTTATTGACGATGTCAAAGGAGTTACTCTTGCTTCTGCATCCACTCTTGATAAAGATGTAAAAGCTCTTTGCCAAGGAAAATCCAAATCAGAACAGGCTAAGATTGTAGGCGAAACTGTTGCAAAACGTGCAATGGAAAAGAATATCAACGAAGTTGTTTTTGATAGAGGTGGATATATCTATATCGGACGTGTTCAGGCTTTGGCTGATGGTGCCAGAGAAGCTGGACTCAAATTTTAGGAGGTCATCATGGCAGAAAACGAACAAGTAGTGGCAGAAGACGTAAGCCAAGAAAGCGAAAAAACCGTTGCACCTAAATCTAAGAGAGGTGGCTTCTCAGGCAAGAGAAAGGACGAACGTAGAGAACGCGCTCCTAGAAAGGAAGCCAGCGAATTTGACAAGCAAGTTGTATCTGTAAGAAGAGTTCAAAAGGTTGTCAAAGGTGGTCGTACTCTTCGTTTCTCAGCACTCGTTGTTGTGGGCGACAGAAAGGGTCGCGTTGGCATTGGTATTGGCAAAAGCAAAGAAGTTAGTGCAGCTATTGAAAAGGCTACAACTGACGCAAGAAAGAATGTTGTAAATATTCCTATTATAAACGACACAATACCACACAACACTGTTGGAAAATTCTCAGCAACAAGCATCATCATGCTTCCTGCTCCAGAAGGTACAGGAGTTATCGCTGGTGGTTCAACTCGTGCAGTTATTGAACTTGCTGGCATTAAGAACATTGTTACAAAAAGACATGGTTCTTCAAATAAAATGAACTGCGTAAAGGCTACAATGAATGGTCTTCTTAGCCTTAAAACTAAGGAAGAGATAGCTCGTCGTCGTGGCAAAGCAGTAGAAGAGATATAAGGAGGGCATCATGGCAGAAAAAGAAAAAATGCTTAAAGTTACTTGGGTTCGCAGCACTATTGGCTACAACAAAAAGCAAGCCCTCATTATAGAGGCTCTTGGCTTCAAGAAACTAGGACAGTCAAGAATGCTCCCAGACAACGCATCAATCAGAGGAAGTCTTCATCATGTGGCTCACCTTGTTAGCGTTGAAGAGGTAAAGTAGGAGGACAAAATGGAACTTGGAAATTTAAAACCAGCTGAAGGTGCTACAACAAAAAAAGTTAGAGTTGGTCGCGGCATCGGCAGCGGAATTGGTAAAACAAGTGGAAAGGGTCACAAGGGTCAAAACGCACGTAGTGGCGGCGGTGTAAGGCCGGGCTTTGAAGGCGGCAATATTCCAATGATTAGAAAAATCCCAATGCGTGGATTTAACAACAAGAATTTCGCAAAGAGATATGCTTGTGTAAATGTTGGAGACCTTGAAGCATTTGAAGCTAACGCAGTTATCGACCAAGACCTTTTATACGCAACAAGATTTATCGGAAAACGTAGTGAATATGGTCTTAAGGTTCTCGGAGACGGTGAGCTTACAAAACCACTCACAGTAAGAGCTAAAAAATTCACAAAACAAGCAAGAGAGAAAATTGAAAAAGTTGGCGGAAAAGTAGAGGAGTTATAATCGATGTTTAGAACGATAATTGACGCATTTAAAGTGAAAGAAATTAGGAACAAGATTTTAATCACACTCCTTCTTCTTTTCATTTATAGAGTAGGTTGCTGGATTCCATGCGTGGGATTCAGTGCAGATTTCGCTCTTGGAGAGAGCACTTCATTTGGTTTCTTTGAACTTATGAATATGGTGTCAGGTGGTGCACTTGCAAACTGTTCAGTGCTAGCACTAGGTGTTTCACCTTATATCACCGCATCAATCGTTATACAACTATTGACTGTTGCTATTCCATCTCTTGAAAGACTTTCAAAGAGCGGGGAAGATGGCAGAAGAAAACTCAGCCTTTACACTCGTATTGCAGCCCTTATACTTGCTATCGCACAGGCGGTTGGTATAGTTGTTGGTTATGCAAGCGAGGCAATGGATCCAAACCTTACAGCAGCAATGCCTGCATGGCTTGTTGGTTGCGGAATGGTTATCATTATGGTTGCAGGTTCAATGTTTACCGTATGGCTTGGTGAAAGAATCACAGACCTTGGAATAGGAAATGGCACAAGCCTTCTTATCTTTGTAGGTATTCTCTCTTCTGCAGGCTCATCAGTTGCAGGAATCATCCAAGCTTGCACACAAGAGATCACATATATTTGGTATCTCGTGCTATTCATCGTTGCAATTATCTTAATTTTTGCTCTTATCGTCTTTATGGACGGTGCAGAAGAACGCGTACGTGTTCAATATGCAAAGCAAATCAAAGGCAATAAGATGTATGGCGGACAAAGCAATCACATTCCTATCAAATTAAATGCAACAGGGGTTATGCCAATAATCTTTGCATCAGCACTTCTAACATTCCCACAACTTATAATATCAATTTTCTGGCCAGATTCAGCAGCTTACAATTGGTATAACACATGGCTTGGAACAAACTCATGGTTATATATTGTTTTAACTGCACTTTTAATCCTAGTATTTGCATTCTTCTATTCAAAGATATCGTTCAATCCTGATGATATCAGCAAAAGATTGCAACAACAGGGTGGCTTTATCCCTGGCATAAGAGCAGGGAAACCTACAGCCGAGTATTTGAATAGGATTTCAGGAAGAATAACACTTTTCGGAGCTATCTTCCTTGCAGTTATAGCACTTATTCCATCACTTGCCTTTAAGGCGATAGGTGGTGCGGTAGGCTCAGCATCTGAAGCAGCTCAAGCTGCATCTGTCTTAATAAACGCCTTCAGTACAACAGGACTTATGATTGTGGTTTCTGTTGCACTAGAACTTGAAAAACAACTTTCAGCTCAAATGTTTGTAAGAAATCATAAAGGATTTTTAAGTTAAAATTGGCTACAACATCAATGATGTTAAAAGCATAGTGAAAGAGCTAGGTTTTATTCACAATAACTAGAATTTAAAATTCTAATAAAAAAGCGATAAAACCTAGCAAAAAATTTCACAAAATTGAGAAAAGGAGATTATATGAGGATAATTCTTTTAGGAGCACCAGGTAGCGGCAAGGGTACACTTGCGAAAAAAATCTCAAAAGATTTTGACATCCCGCAAATTTCAACAGGCGACCTTTTCAGGGCTATTGTAAAGGAAGATAGCCCACTTGCAGAAAAAGTTAAAAGCATCATGACAAGCGGTGGACTTGTGCCTGACGAGATAACAGTGGAACTTGTCAAAGAGCGAATAGCAAAACCTGATTGCAGAAAAGGATTTATTCTAGATGGTTTCCCAAGAACCATAGCTCAAGCCAAGGCTCTTGAAAAAATTTCTCAAATAGACAGCGTTGTTCTCGTCGAGCTTGCAAATGAGATAATCATTGACAGGCTTTCATCAAGAAGAACCTGTCCAAATTGTGGAGAGATTTATAGTGTGCAAGACAATCCTGAAAATGCATGCAAAAAATGTCTAACTCCACTAATTCAGCGTGATGACGATAAACCTGAAACTATCAAACATCGTCTGGAAGTTTATGAAAAAAACACATCACCACTCATAAACTTCTACAGTGACAGGCTTTTTAAAGTGTCATCGGCAGGTTCACCTGACCAGACTTACATGCCTGTAAAAGCTTTTCTTGAAAAGCTGGAGGGAAAAGGTGAATAACTTATCTCCAGCAGAGATTGTTTTAATGCGAAAAGCAGGGCAAATCACACGAGATGCCTTAAATTATTGTGAAACCCTTATAAAACCAGGTATTTCAACAAAAGAACTTGACAATCTTGTAGAAAAGTTTATAATAGATAGTGGTGGGCTCCCTGCATGTAAAGGTTATGAAGGCTACCCAGCAACCATCTGTGCGTCAGTAAACGACATGGTGGTGCATGGCATTCCAAGCGAGAAAACCATACTCAAAGAGGGAGATATAATTAGCATTGACCTTGTTGTAAACTATAAAGGTTTGCATGGGGATGCTACCCGCACATTTCCTGTTGGGAAGATATCAGAAGATAAAGCAAAGCTGATTGAAGTCACTAAGCAGTGCTTTTTTGAAGGTATCAAATATTTGAAAGTCGGACATAGACTAGGCGAAGTTAGTCATGCAATTCAAGCCTATGCAGAAAAGAATGGTTTTTCTGTTGTAAGGGAACTTGTAGGGCATGGTATAGGAAAGGCTATGCATGAGCCACCTAATGTTCCAAATTTTGGCAAGGTGACTGATGGTCCGATTATAACAGAAAACGCATGTCTTGCTATAGAACCCATGATCAATATGGGAAGGAAGGACATATGGCTTATAGAAGACGGCTGGGGAGTGGTAACCAGAGATGGCAAGGCTGCTGCTCACTATGAGAATACTGTTCACGTAACTGGAGACGGCGTTGAGATTTTAACACTTTAGAGGTAAACATGTATAAAATCGGAAATGTTGTTATAGCTCTAGCAGGAAAGGAAAAAGGACAATTATTTATAATTGTGGACAAGGATGATAAATACGCTTATTTATCAGATGGTAAAAGGCTTAAGACAAAAAAGCCAAAGAAAAAAAGTTTTAAACATATAAAACTTTTCACAACAAAGGCCTTAAGCGAAAGCGATGTCCTTGACAAAAATGAAAGAGCAAACGCTTTGATAAGAAAATTTTTATATGAAATAAGGAGTGAGTCATGTCAAAAGATGATGTAATTGAATTTGAAGGAGTGGTGGTCGAAGTGCTGCCAAATACAACATTTAGAGTACGTCTATCAAATGGTCATGAAATTCTCACCTATCTTTCAGGGAAACTACGTAAAAATTATATCAAAATCCTTGAAGGAGATAAAGTAAAAGTTGAAATGAGTCCTTATGATCTCACAAAAGGTCGTATAACGTGGCGTGATAAGGGCTAAAAAGGAGAAAAAATGAAAGTAAGAGCATCTGTAAAGCCAATTTGTGATAAGTGTAGAGTTATAAAGAGAGATGGAAAAGTTATGGTCATCTGCAAAAACCCTAAACACAAACAAGTTCAAGGCTAATTTTAAAAATGGAGGAATAGTTAAATGGCAAGAATTGCTGGTGTAGATTTACCCAGAGAAAAAAGATTAGAAATTGGTCTTACCTATATCTATGGAATAGGCAGACACACTTCTAATGAAATTTGTAAGGCAACTGATATCAGTGCAGACATTCGTGTTAAAGATCTTACTGATGACCAAGTTGCTAAACTTCGTAACTACATTGAACACAATGTAATTGTAGAAGGTGAACTTCGTAAAAAAGTCGATATGGACATTAAGAAACTAGGCGAAATAGGTTGCTATCGTGGTGTTCGTCACAGAAAAGGTCTCCCTGTTCGTGGTCAAAACACTCGCAACAATGCAAGAACTAGAAAGGGTCCTAAGAAAGTTGTAGCTGGAAGCTCAAAGAAAGGTAAATAAGGAGATTAGATATGGCAGCTAAAAATACACAAAGCAAGAAGACAACAAAGAAAAGAGTTAGCAGAAATATCTCTGCAGGACAAGTTCATATTAAAACTTCTTTTAACAACACTATCGTAACTTTCACAGACTGTGATGGTAACGTTCTTTCTTGGTGCAGCTCAGGAAAACTTGGACTTAAAGGTTCAAAGAAAAGCACACCTTTCGCAGCACAATCATGTGTTGAAGATGCAGCAAAAGTCGCAAAAGAACATGGTATCAAAAGTGTTGAGGTTTTTGTTAAAGGACCGGGCAGCGGCAGAGAGCTTGCTATCCGTTCACTTGCAAACTGCGACCTTAATGTAACCATGATCAAGGATGTATCTCCAATCGCTCATAACGGTTGTAGACCTCCTAAAGTTAGAAGAATATAAAAGGAGATAGGCTAAATGGCAAGAACTATTGAACCTGATTGCCGTCAATGTAGACGAGAAGGATGCAAACTCTTTCTTAAAGGCGAAAGATGTACATCTAAGAAGTGTGCTATGGAAAGAAGACCAGTTATCCCTGGACAACATGGCAACTCTAAGAGAAGGGTGGCTTTCTCAGAATACGGCACTCAACTTCGTGAAAAACAAAAAGTTAAAAGAATGTATGGAATACTTGAAAATCAATTCCATGAATACTATGAAAAAGCAAGCAAAATGAAGGGTGCTACTGGTGAGGTTATGCTTACTTTGATTGAAAGAAGACTTGACAATGTCGTTTACAGAATGGGCATTGGAGCAAGCAGAAAACAATGTCGTCAAATTGTAAATCACGGACTTATCACTGTAAATGGAAAGCGTGTTGATATTCCATCATACATGGTTAAGGTAGGCGATATAATTGCAGTTAAGGAAAATAAACAAGAAAACGTTATGTTTAAAGACCTTAAAGGCAGCAAGATTGTAATGCCAAAATGGCTTGAATTTGACACAAACACTCTCACTGGGAAAATCCTTTCACTTCCTAGCAGAGAAGATATCGACGCCGATATCAAAGAACAACTTATCGTTGAATTCTATTCAAGATAGTATAAGCGGGGGTATTTATTTATGGAAATGGAAAGACCAAGAATTTCTTGTGAAGAAACAGATAATGGTGCTTATGCAAAGTTTGTTGTTGAGCCACTTGAAAAGGGTTATGGTATCACACTTGGAAATGCTATGAGAAGAACACTTCTCTCTTCTCTTCCAGGTTCTGCTGCTATTGCAGTCCGAATTGCAGGTGTTGCTCATGAATTTTCAACAATTCGTGGAGTAACTGAAGACGTTGTAGATATCATTTTAAATCTCAAACAACTTGCAGTTAAATGTAAAAATCAAGCTAGTGACTTTGTAACATACTTGCATTTAAGAAAGACGGGTGCAGGAGAAATTACGGCTAGAGATTTTGAAGAAAATAGTGATGTTGACATCTTAAATCCAGACCTCCACATCTGCACTATGGATGATGGAGCTGTGCTTGATATGGATTTGATGATTGGCAATGGTCGCGGATATGTTCCAAACAATATCAATAAAGAAAAATTTGACGATATTGACTATATCGCTATCGACTCACTATTCTCGCCTGTAAAAAAGGTCAACTTTAATGTTGAAAGCACTCGTGTAGGGCAAAGCGTAAACTTTGATAAACTTACACTCGAGGTTGAAACAAATGGAACAACATCAGCAAGAGAGATTGTTTCACTTGCAGGCAAGATTATCATGGAACATGTTAATTTGTTTGTTGAGCTATGCATGCAAATTGCAAACACTGATATTTTAGTTTCTCGTGAAGAAGATAAACAAGTAAAACTTCTTGAACTTCCTATTGAAGAAATGGATCTTTCTGTTCGTTCATATAACTGCTTGAAGAGAGCAGGTATCAACACTGTTGAAGACCTTATCAAAAAATCAAGAGGCGATATGCTTAAAGTTAAAAACCTTGGCATCAAATCTATTGATGAGGTTATTGCAAAACTTGAAAGTTATGGACTTTCACTTCGCAAAGACGAAGACTAAACTTTATAAAGGAGAAATACAATGGCTAACGCAAAATTAGGTAGACCAAGTAAAGAAAAAAATTCTATGTTACGTGGACTTGTTTCCGATCTTTTATGGTTTGGAAAAGTTGAAACTACTCTTGCAAAGGCTAAGGCAGTTAGAAGTAAGGCAGAAAAGATTTTAACTCTTGCTATCAATTCTTATGAAGATATCACAAAAGTTCAAAAAGAAATCAAAGATGAAAAGGGAGTTAAAGTTAAGAAAACTGTTTCTAATGACGGACCTAAGAAGCTTCAAGCACGTAGAGCAATAATGGCTTTTGTTATGGATAGACAAGAACAAAGAAAGCCAAAGGAATCACTCGAAGCATTTGAGGCAAGAACACAAGGTATCAACCATCCACTTCTTGAAAAAATCTTTAACCTTTATGCACCAAAATATGCAGCAAGAAATAAAGAAAATGGTCAAGGTGGTGGTTACACTAGAATAGTTAAGCTTGGACAAAGACGTGGCGATAGTGCTGAAATGGCAATCGTTGAGTTAATTTAAATATAAATTGTAAAAACAAGGGTTTGATTTTAGATATCCCTTGTTTTTTGTTTGTTTTATGTTTTCTTTTAATAAAATGTTGTTGACTTATAGCAACTTATTATGTATAATGTTTGCTCAAGGAGAGTCACATGGATATAAAACTTTTTGACAAGGAGAAGAATGAAAGATTTAAATTTAGAGTCAATGGTATTTTGTTAAATAATGACAAAATACTTGCAGTAGAGATGAATAAAATGGGTTTTATGTGTTGTCCTGGAGGTCATGTTATGATAGGCGAGGATACCATGCAAGCCATGGAACGAGAATATAAAGAAGAAACTGGAATAAGTGTTAAAATAGAAAAACTGATTGCTATTGTTGAAAATTTTTTCAAAAGCGATGTTCTTTGCCATGAGTTAAGCTTTTATTATTTATTAAGAGCAGACAAAATAGATGAAAGCAAACAAAAAGATTTTTCGCTTATTGAAAATGATAATGGAAAACTTATCAATATGGATTATAGTTGGCTTTCACTTGATAAAATGGATAGTTATGACTTTTTGCCACTTGCAATAAAAAACAAATTAAAAAATAGAGATTTTAACACAGAACATATTATTTTTCATGGGGATAAAGGTGAATAATGAAAGCAGTAGTACAAAGGGTGTTAAGGGCAGATTTAAAAGTAGACGGCAAACTTATATCTGAAATTGACAAAGGTCTAGTTGTCTTTTTGGGTGTAGGGCAAGACGATGAAGAAGGCGATCTAATAAAACTTGCAGCAAAAATATCTAAACTGCGTATTTTTGAAGATGCTAATGGCAAGATGAATTTGTCTATAAAAGATATTGGCGGGCAGATACTTCTTGTCAGCCAATTTACATTATATGGAGATTGCAGTCACGGCAATAGACCAAGTTTTATCATGGCAGAAAAACCAGAGCGAGCAAATAGTTTGTACGAACAGATGAAATATTTGCTAGAAAAAGAGAATATACCTATTCAGACAGGTGTCTTTGGTGCTGATATGAAGATAGACGTTTTAAATGATGGACCTGTAACCATTATTTTAGACAGCAAAGAGCTGTAGAACAATTGACAATACAATCATAAAGTAATATAATATCTACAAAGGAAAAGTTATGAAAACAAAATCAAAACAAATTGCTGTGACAGTTAATATATTGTTATTTTTGCTGATGATTGCATTATGTGTGTATTTTATTATCACTTCAATTGACTTGGCAAGTCAAGCAGAACCTGAAATGGTATATCAAATCACGGCACCTATATTTATTTGCCTTATGTTTTTAAGCGGCGTCTTTGCACTGACAAATGCCTTGCTTTTAATCACTAATAATCAGTCAAAAAATGGTGTTGCGATAACAAAGATTATAATAAATTTTCTTTGTATTATAGCTTTTGCAACATTCACTACATATTACGTTCTGTTTTGTGATTATTTTCTACTTTACTTGTTTGTTAGCGTCATTGATGTGATTGTAACAATTTACGAAATGAAATGTGAAGACGTTGTAAGTGCGGAGAGCTATTCTTATCAAGACTTTGAAGAAGATATGCTTAAATTAAGTCAAATGAAAGCCAATAATTTAATTGACGACCAAACATTTGCAATGCTTAAAGAAAAATTTTCCGCAAAACTTTTAAATAAAGAATTAGAGAAGGGGAAGGAGTAAAAATGGAAGAAAAAAAGATAAATTATCGTTATTCGTGGGCTGTAGCAATAGGCATGATTATTTTTATGCTAGCCTATTTCGTTGTTTTCCTTGTGACGAACATTGAACTTATAAATACCTCAGGTTCAAGTGCTATTACAAAAGGGTATAGTGCAGTTTCATGGCTTCTTATTGTTTTCTTTTTTATATCAGCAATTTCTCTTTTGTTTAGTGCTATTTTAAGCAAGCAAAATACCAGAGATGCATTTGCTATGAATATAGTAACGCTTGGCGTCTTAATTTCTGTTTCAGTTATATTCTCTGTGTATATTGCATTATATGGCGTGTTAATAAGTTCATTTTTTATTGCATATTTAATTGCCATGGGATTGACATGTGTAGTTTTTGTGATAGAACTTAGCAAAAATGCTCAACCGTTGAAAGGTAAAGACACAAAAGACCCATATGAAGAGCTAAATGCCAAGATAGCACAGCTTGAAAAGTTAAAAACAAACGGTCTTATTGATGAAAATCAATATGATGAGTTAAAAAAGAACTATGTGGCAAAATTTTTAATGAATGAAAAACGGTAAAATTGCAATTTATTTTGAATTTTTTTTAAAATCTATTGACAAATTCTTTAAAATATGTTAATCTTTAAGAGCATTGAATATTTGCTCTTTTGGGGGATTAGCTCAGCTGGCTAGAGCGCCTGCCTTGCAAGCAGGAGGTCAAGAGTTCGAATCTCTTATTCTCCACCACAAATAAGCATCAGAAATGGTGCTTATTTTTTGTTTAAGCATAATAATTTGAATGTAATGGATACAAAGCAAGTTCAAAAATATGTTTTAGGAAATCAAATGGTTTCTTTTTGTATTTTTTCATAACTTTTTGCAAAATACTTTGAAATTTTTAAATAATGTTATACAATATGCTTAAGAAATGAATATATAAAATAGATAGGAGGGAATATGAAAGAAGGTTGGTCAAACAGATGGAAAAAACTTCTTATATGGGTTTGTGGGTATTTAAGTATTATAGCTTTTGCTATCGTTGGCGGTTATACAATAGTTAAAAGTGATGACAAAGAGCTTAAGAAAACATCACATAAAGCCTTTGTTATAACAGTTATTTTCACAATTATTGAAGCGTTCTTTGCAATTTATTCAGCATGTTTATCAATGGCAAACACGCAAACTTATTCAGGTGATGCAAGCGATGCCTTAGTTTGGCTTAGTGCCATAACAGTTATAGCAAAAACCATTGTATTTGCAGTTTTTGCAATAATAGATTTTTGTGAAAAGGGCGATAAAACAGAAAATAAGCAAGAAAAGTCTGAGAAATTGGAGAACAGTGAAAATAAAGAAAAAAATGAAAATTCTAAAGACGAAAACAATGAAAACGACGATACTTTCACAAAATCCTCTTTCTAAAAATTTGCAATTAAGTTTAAGGAGTCTTATCAGACTTCTTTTTTGTTAAGTTATTAAGATATTGATTTTAAATAGCGATAGACGGAAAACATATATTTAAAAATATAAAAGTAATTGACATATATATTTATCAATAATGCACATAATAATTTCATAAAAACTTAATGGAAAAATTTTTGTCAAACTTTAAAAGTCAAAAGTAATAATCACATAACCTTTTATTATTTTGCTAAAAAATAAAATTTTTTCACTTTAACTATTGAAATAATAATTAAGTTGTGATATAATAAGTTTAACATTGGAGGGATTATGTCTAAGCATTTAACAAAAATCTTATCTATTTTAGCACTAATTGTGCTGGTACCTTTGATTGTTGTAGGCTCAGCACTTTGCGTAACAGAAGCTGCACCTGCAACGCTTACTATATATGAAGGTGGCAATGACGGGCAGTATAGCGGAAAAAGTTCTCAAATTGTTATCAGTGTTGGGGGCGAAACTCAACTTGATGAAAACAAGCAACCTCTCACGTCTTTAACTTTAAAGAAAAACACTGAGGTTACAGTAAGTTTCACAGGCACTGGCTATGAATTTGCTGGTTGGTATGACGGCAATCCTGAGGAAATTGATGAAACAAAGAAGGCTGTATCAACCGAAAGAAGCTACACATTTACATTAAGGGGTTCAACACACCTTACAGCACTTAGAAATGCTATGCAATATCAAATTCAATACACAGGCACTTATGACGATGGAAGTGAAATTGGTAGCGTGGAAGGGGATTTCGTAAATACTGAAATTCAAACTGTAGAATATGGTCAACCACTTGCAACTTTAACTCCACAAAGCGGAGCTACCTTCTCAGGCTGGTATGTATATGTTGGGGAAGGCTCAAATAATGCAGGAACAACAGTTGCAAACTTTAACGTTGCAAACAGGGATGATAGTGGCGAACTTGTAACTCTTACTCTTAGACCTTCATGGCTAATCCAAATGGTTGTAAGATATTATGACACGGATAGAACAACTGTCATAGCAGAAGATTATTTAACAAAGGAAACTCTTGCAAACTATCAACTTGTTTCAGGAGACAATGAAAGAGTTCAAGCAGCTCTTACGCCTGGCTATGAGTTTGCAGGTTGGGTAGATGCTTTAGGTCAACCAATAGTTGTCTCTAATATAGAATTTGCAGTTGGCGAATATGCAATATATTTAAGCGAAACATCACTTGACTATGATGTTATAGTGAAAGATAATGCACTCAGCAGTGATTTTGTAACAATAAATTATAATCCTGAAACAGGCTTTGACACTTACACTGAAACAAGAGATGGTTATGAATTTATAGGCTTTGAATACAATGGAACAACTTATACTCTTAGCGGTAATGATTACACATCAGGAAAAGAGTCTCTCGCCGCTGTAGTTATAGCAAACGGTGGCTTAACAGTAAATGCTGCATGGGAATGCACTTATCCTGAATTTACTTGGACTGTAGGCATGGGTTCAGAACAGGCTGATGGTTCAACAGTAGGCGTATTCTACTACGATGGAACTGATTATATTCCAATGGAAAATCTCGGCGGAGACCCAATCTTCTTTGAAGATATAGCAGAAGGCTATTACGCTCAACTTGAAACAAATTTCTTCGATTATTTCTTTAATGATATTGATTTTAATAACATGTTTATATATGTTGACGGCGATTATCAACACGTAACACTTTCATCAATTAAAATTTATGATGATTTGATAGGTATCAATTTCCCTAGAGGAACGATTGAAGATTCTTACGAAATTATGGTTGCCACTACCTTTAAAGATATTCTTGATGTAATTGGCTATATAGACGATGCAGGTGGTGCAACAGCCTTAACAGCAAGAATTATGTTTACAGTTGATTAAAATTAAAAAGGCAAAGTCGAATAACTTGCAAGGTTAAACTAGGATTAAAAATAAGAGATATAAACCTAACCCGCAAGTTTAAAAGGACAAACAATTAAAAAGAGAAATGCAAGAATTTGCTTCCTAAATAGCATAGGAGCAAGTTCTTGTTTTTTTCTTTTAAGCTTGTGTTGCATAAACAAAAAAGTTTGCTTTTTAAATTTTATTATGTTAAAATTTAAGCATGACAATCAAGAAAGCGATTTATAAAACAAGTGTGACAAATATAAAGAATATTTTAGATGACGGCGTGCCAGAGTTTGCTTTTGTTGGAAGGAGTAATGTTGGCAAGTCATCACTTATCAATGCTTTGGCAAACACAAAGTCGCTTGCCAAGGCCTCGTCTACTCCTGGTAAAACCAAAATGATAAATTACTTTGAAATAAATGATTGCTTCAGGTTTGTCGACCTTCCAGGCTATGGCTATGCAAAGACGGGCAAGACGCATCAGGAGACTTGGTCAGAGCTAATTGGTAAATACCTTGAAGAGTCAAAGTCACTTGTTACAATCTTTGTGCTTTTAGACATTCGTCACCTGCCAACAGTGCAAGACAGACAAATGGTGGAATTTTTGATATATAATCAGCTACCATTCATGCTTATAGCAACAAAGGCCGATAAGATTGCAAAGAGTAAATATAAAAGCAGTATAATGTCTATTGCAAAGCAGTTAAAAGTTAGAGAAGAGATGTTTATTGTCTTTTCAAGTCAAAGCGGCGTTGGCAAAGAAAAAATTTTAAGTTATATTGAAAATAAATTGGATGATGTCAATGAAAAAAATAACAACAATAATTGATTATGGTTATGACGGAGAAGGGGTAGGAAAGGTTGACGGCAAGGTTTGTTTTGTGCCTTATGCTCTGAAAGATGAACAGGTAGAAATAAAGATTATTGACGAGAAAAAAGATTTTATTCTTGGCAAACTTGAAAAAGTCCTTTTGGCAAGTGGCAAGAGAATTGCTGCTAAGTGTCCATATTTTACAGATTGTGGCGGCTGCAGTTATCAGCATGTAGCTTATGATGAAGAACTTGAAATAAAAAGACAGCTTGCAGAAAGGCAACTAAAAAAGTTAAACTACAAGGGTGAAATTCAAGTGCATCCTTCTCCAAATGAGTATAATTATCGCAATAAAATCAAATTGTTTGTTGGGAGCAATAAGTTAGGTTTAAAACGCAGAAATAGCAATCAAATATGTGAAATTGACAGCTGTGATTTGGCACAAAACTTGATAAATAATGCAATCGGCGTAATAAACAATTTTGTTAAAACCTATGATTTGTATAATAAACTTGAATGTATAATTTTGCGGCAGGTAGAAGAAAATTGCTTGGTAAATTTACAAACAAAAACCTTAATTGACAATAATCTTATAAAACAACTTTATAATAATTTAGGACGCAATTATGGTATTTATCAAACTTTAGCAAATTATAAAAGGCATGTTTGCGGTTTGAAATACTTAAAAGCAAAAGAATTTTCTTTAGTTTGCCAGTTTTCGCCGTATAGCTTTCATCAAATAAATGATGCTGTCTGCCGTGAACTATATAAACGAGTTTTAGTCTATGCAAGCGGGGGAAATGTTGTAAACTGCTATAGTGGAAACGGCGTTCTAAGTGGAATTCTCTGCCGCAACTGTCAAATGGTGACGGCAATAGAATTAGGGGGAAGCGAACATATAGAAGCTGAAAAATTGAAAGAAATAAACGGTCTTCAAAATCTCACCAACATAAACGGTGATTGTGCGGACGAGCTTCCAAAGATAGCAAAGAACTTTGATACAATCATAATTGACCCACCACGCAAAGGAGTAGATAAAAAGGTTATTCAAGCGATAGACTGTCTAGATTTTAAAAAATTTATATATATCTCCTGCAATATAGCTACTTTGATTCGAGATTTGCAAAGATTAAATAATATCAAAATTGACAGTGTGGAAATTTTTGACATGTTTGCTAGAACAGGAGAGTATGAAATGCTTGTGGTGGCAACAAAAGATAAAAAATCTTTATAAATCTTCAAAAATATAGTTAAAACATACGAATATTCGGTGAATATATGATATAATAAGGTAGATAGGAGAATTTAATGGAAAGAATTTATAAAAGACCAGCATATTTAGATTACGAAGAAGCACTAAAAGGTTTCACCGACCTAAGGAAAACTTTAAATGATTATATAGAAAATAATCCTGACAAGTTCCTAGAAAAATTTGCGGAAACCAAGAAAAAAGCAGGCGAAGGCGACTTGGTGGCAATGGATATTCTTGCTTATTATTATAAAACAGGCGTGCCAGACCTTCTTCCAGAAAACTATGAAAAATATTTAAAGTGGGAACTTGTGGCGGCTGCACGTGGGAATGAACTTGCCATTGAAAAATTGCAATTTTTGCTTGGGTATGCATATTCTGAAATCATGGAATGTGATGACTATGAAACAATTGAATACAAAAATGACATAGATGACTATAACGTTATCTATGTTATAGGAAAGAATATTTGCAAGATGCTTGTCCGCGAGATGTCAGTTTTCCCAACAGATATGGCAGCAGAAAAAGATGTGTATAAACCCTATACTCAAGAGCAGTTTGTGCTTTTCAGAAAAACAATTGATAATGTTATACCAAAAACAATAGATTTTATGAAATCATAAACGTGTTGCCTAGGGTTATAAGCCTGTCATCAACAATCTTTTTAAGTTCGCGTTCAAAATTTGTTTTCTCAGCAAGTGATAACAGGTTTCTAAGCAGTTTTGTCTCCAGCCCCAAAAATCTTAAGAAACATAATGTCTTGTCATGCTTTAATTTAAAGGCGTGAAGGGGAGCAGAATAATCAAATATGACTCGTAATTTCTTTGTTTGACGCTCGTTTAACGAATAAAAACTCGCCGTGTTTAAAAATCCGCCCATAATAAAAAGGCAGGTTTTAATCTCTGCTAGATAGCCAAAAGTCTCTTCAACAAGTGCTTTAATTTCATCGCTATCAACCTGAACAAAGATAAATCCCTTATTTTTCATGCTGCTCGCATAGGCTTTTGCCATAATTTCATAATCTTCCACGCTAAGAATTTGTTCATCATTATATTTCATTATTTTGCCCTCAAGATTATTTATTCTTATAGTAGAAAAATTGTGAAAATAATAATTCCAACTAGAAAAAATTAAAGAATCAAAAAAAATAAAGAAAAAAAGATAAAAATAATAAATATTATAATAATATAAAGAATTAAATCAATTTATAAAAACAACAAAAAATTTAGAAAAAATATAACAAAAATAACATTAAAATGATATTTTATATAAAAATATAACAAAAATAAAAAATAATAAAAAATGCATAAAAATATTAAAAAAATAGACATTTTAATTTATTTAATAATTTTTAAACAATTTTTCAATAATTTTTATAAAAAATTATTTATAATACACCTATAGTGAGGTGGATATCGCAATCTTCTTCGGAGCGATGAGTTTGGGGTTCGATAATCCCCATAAAAAATTATCAGTTTTGCTCCTATGGTGAAATGGATATCACAATCGACTTCGGATCGATTATTGAGGGTTCGAATCCTTCTGGGAGCACCATAAAACCACTTATTTTAGGGATATCTAGCGATTTTGATAATTGCTAGAATTTTTATTTATTGCAAAAATAGCCCCTAAAAGCAAATAACTTTCAGGGGTTATGGGTTTGATAGTTTAATGAAAATTTAAATATATTTTAAATAAAAATAGTAGTATTTCATGTGTTTTTCTACAAATTTTCTACAAATCTATCACAAATTTGTGTAAGCGTTATAGTGAAATGTGTTGTATTTGTATTGTAATTTTTGCTATTCATATATAAATTCAAGTTCGGTTTTTCTTTCGTAAATTGTGCCGATAAAGTTATCTCTCATCGATTTCTGGTGAGATTTTTTTGCGTAGCAATATCTGCAGTCGTGAAAGCAAGTGTCATACTGCCCAATGTCAACCGACGGCATACAAAGGCAGTTTTTGCGTTGCCCATCAAGTTTGTTGTTTTTGCGTTTAACTTGAATGTTTAAATCTTTATATTTTTCAGTCAGAAGT
>CAWVLM010000024.1:0-12471 GCA_963930145.1 Clostridia bacterium | reverse complement strand
TGCCGCGGGAGAGAAGGCACGTGCCGTTTTGATAAAACGGCACAGAAGGCAAAACTCGTTTTGTCTTCCAAAAGGCTTGTCAGCCTTTTGTGCCTTCTCTCGCGGCGTAAGCCGCTCGCGATAGCCACCTTACGGTGTCTATCTTTATGCTATTAGTTTACTCCCCCCCCGCAACGCAAGTCAAGCATTTTTAACAAATTTTTTAAATTTTTTTTAAATTTTTTGTGCCTTAGGCACTTTTTATCGTTTAGTCTATCTATAACGTCTATTCTCCCTTGTTCCAGTGGATTATCCGCTTTTTGTCGTTTAGTATGCCCATGACGCTAGGGTTTATTTGTTCCACTATTGATAACTTTTTTGTTTTTAACCTTTTGTGGATAACTTTTATATGTGGATAACTATTGGGGTGACACCAAAGCATTTTTAAAAATAAAAAAGCAGGCTTTTTGAGCCTGCAAACTTAATCTAAAAAATATTATAAAAATTCACCTTATACTAAAAACTCTTTGATTATTTTTAGGGCGTTCTTTTCAAGGCGTGAGACTTGGGCTTGGCTTATGCCTATCTCTTCACTGACTTCGGTTTGCGTCTTTCCGATATAATAGCGCATAAGGAGTATTTCCTTTTCTTTATCTGGCAATACTTTGATGGCGTCTTTGATAGAGATATTTTCATACATATGCTCATCGGTGTTCTTTGTATCGGCTATTTGGTCAAGAAGTTCTATCGTTTCGCTTCCGTCACTATAAATAGGGTCGCTGAGAGACACGGTATCACTTATAGCGTCAAGTGCAAACGTGACAGTTTTAAGTGGAACGTCAATCGCCTTTGCAATCTCTTCAAGACTTGGCTCTTCTACAGACTTTTTCATCAGCCTTTCTTTCGCCTGCAAAGCCTTATACGCGATATCACGCATAGAACGAGAAACTCGCACCGAATTATTGTCGCGAAGATAGCGTTTAATCTCACCCACAATCATAGGCACGGCATAGGTGGAGAATTTTACATTCAAATTTTCATCAAAGTTGTCAATAGCCTTCATAAGACCAACGCAGCCAACTTGAAACATATCGTCAGCTTTTTCGCCCTTGCTGCCAAATCTATGCACAACCGACAGCACAAGCCTTAAATTTGCAACAATAAAATAATCCCTTGCTTTTTCATCGCCCGCCTTAATTTTTTGTATAAACCCAAGTATATCATCATTTGTAAGCTTTGGTAATTTATTTGTGTCAACACCTGAAATACTGACTTTAGACATACCCCGCTCCCTTTAAGGTATATCTTTTGCAAACTAGATAAAAAGTATACAAGGTCGACAAAAAATTATAAAAAAATAAATAAAAACAAAAAATAAATTAAAAATTAAAGGAAATTAAGCAAAAATAAATTAAAGATTATATAGAAATTAAATATATAAAAATAAATTAAAGATTATATAGAAATTGAATATATAAAAACAAATTAAAATAACAAAAGCAATAATTATTTTCTATTGTTTATTTTTATTAAATTATTATTTTTTAATTTTTTCTATTTTTGCCAAATTATTTTAAATATTTTTTTAGATATTTTTTATTATTTTTTAAGATAATCTTTCTATTTCTCCTTTCATATCGCTTAAGATTCGCTTTTCAAGACGAGAAATATAACTTTGGCTTATGCCAAGTTTAAGTGCTACTTCTCTTTGCGTCAATTCTTGATGCCCCATAAGACCATACCGCAAAATCATTATCTCACGTTCGCGATGATTAAGCTTGCCGATAAGCTCGTTTATTATCTGTTTGTCGGCAGGTTCGTCCACCGCTTGAGTTATAACATCATCTTCGCCTGGCAAGATATCCGCAAGCACGAGTTGATTGCCGTCTCCGTCTTCACAAAGTGGTTTATCAAGGCTTATATCATTTTTAATCTTGGATGTTTTTCTGATTTGCATAAGAATTTCATTTTCTATACAGCGTGACGCGTAAGTTGCAAGTCTGATATTTTTGTCAACCTTAAAAGTTTTAACTGCTTTAATTAGACCTATGGCTCCTATTGAGATTAAATCTTCAAACTCAATGCCAGCGTTTTCAAATTTCTTTGCAATATAAGCAACAAGCCTTAGATTGTGTTCGATAAGTTTTTCGGTGGCAGATACATCTCCACTTTCTTTTAGAATAAGAAGTCTATTTTCTTCATCTGGCTCAAGCGGCGGTAAAAATTCATCGTTGCCGCAAACATAACAAACAATATTCTTGATATTCAAAAGATTATGTTTATGAAATAAATTATAAATAAACAACTTTATTTTAAAGATAAAACTATGCATATAACCTCCTATATAAGTGCTCGGTTTAATAAAACACGTCTGCCAAAACTTTTATCAAACCCTGAAAACGACAGCCCAAGAGCCACATCTTTATAACATTTATCCTTGCCAATATGCACTTCATCCACCCTAAACACCAATATGCTACTGCTTGAGCCTACCCCTTTTATCTGCACAAAATGCCCGTCTTTTATTGTGTTTTTATCGTAGTTTTTGGTGAAAGCATTTATATAATTTATATTTGAATATAGTTTATGAAATACGTCAAACGTGACAAGAATAATAGGTTTTTTTGTAAGAGTATCGTAAAGAACATTGCCACTGTCAAGATAGCCTTCTTCGTAGAAAGTTTTGCCGTTGTCGACAAAGATGACTGAATATGTAAACTTTTCTATCATATTTCTCTTCTGCTGAGCTATGAAAATAATTTTTGTTATACCATAAATAACCATCACAACTATAGCCACAACAAACAATGGAAAGCTGCCCACTATATTTTCAAGAGCATAGCACGCCCCACCAAAAAGAAAGGTTGAACCGAAAACGGCACAAAAGCAAACGAAATATTTTTTAATTGTTAACGACTTAAAAGACAGGCAAACCATAAGTGAACAGACTGCAAATATAACCATGATTTTCAATGCCCAGTTTAAATTATATAACGGCAAAATAATGGCAACCACGCTGCTTATAGTCGCAGACAGCATCCATAGCCTTAGTTTTTCCTTTAAAAAAAGTGCTGTCAGTTTTAAGATTAACAAATTCACAAAAAAGTTTATTACAAAAGAATATTCTATAATAATTTCCATTTTGCCTCGCTTAGAAAAATTATAAATTAAATTTAAAAAAATAAGGAATAAAATATTTTATAATTTTGTTGAATTTTTGTGATTTTAAATAAAAAAAGACGACTGCAATTGAAATAAATTTCAAAAATGTCGTCTTTTATTTGTTTATTGTGAAATTATTTTTTATTTCTTCTTAACTTTTCAATCCAAGGCGGAACATTTGTAGACTTAACATCTACTCTTGAAGAAGATAGGTCTTCATGACGCTCTAGAGAAACATTTGGCTTAGTCTCTTCCACTTCTCTTTCTTTTTGAACATAGTTTGAAAACATACTGCGAGCATCAAATTTAGACTTAGTCTGCCCCATATTGCCAATAGAACGTGCGTTTTCCATTTCCTTCTTTCGCTCATCTTCCTTAGCTTTTTCATCGTTCGGATTTTTAAACCCTGTTGCGATAAGCGTGATTTCAACTTCGTCATGCATGTTGTCGTCTATGCAAGTTCCAACTATTATGTTGCAGCCATCGTCAACAACTTCCCTAACAAGTGCAGCCGACTCACTGACATCATCCTGAGTAAGGTCGCTGCCGCCCTTTATGTTGATAAGAATACCTGTTGCACCTTCAATGGTTGTTTCAAGAAGTGGACTTGCAACCGCTTGTTTTACAGCATCAAGTGCTTTATTGTCGCCCGCGCCATAACCTATACCCATATGAGCAAGCCCCTTGCCTTGCATTACAGTTGATACATCGGCAAAATCAAGATTGATAAGACCAGGGTATACAATAAGGTCTGAAATACCTTGAACGCCCTGTCTTAAAACGTCATCAGCAAATCTGAATGATTCAAGAAGCGGCGTCTTCTTTGGCACAATTTCAAGCAATTTTTGATTTGGTATAACAACGAGTGCGTCTACATATTTTCTTAATTTATCAAGACCTTCATCTGCATTTTTTGCCCTAACCTTGCCTTCAAAATCAAATGGTTTTGTGACAACCGCAATAGTAAGAATTCCAAGCTCTTTTGCAATTTGTGCAATAACAGGAGCAGCACCTGTTCCTGTTCCGCCACCCATGCCTGCAGTAATAAACAAAAGGTTTGTGCCTTTCAATAAATCAGTAATAGAACTTTTGCTCTCTTCAGCCGCCTTTTGACCAATTTCAGGAAGAGCTCCTGCACCACGTCCGCCTGTGAGACGCTCACCAATTTGCAGTCTTGTTTCTGCCTTACTGATAAGAAGTGCTTGTTGGTCTGTATTGACAGCAATAAACTCCGCAGAGCTTACCCCAGCATCAATCATGCGGTTTACAGCGTTATTGCCGCCACCACCAACGCCAACAACTTTAATTTTTGCAGCAGAACTTCTCATATTATCCATAATTTTCTCCTTAAACTCTCCTTTTAGCTAGAGATTAGTCTATATTTAAAAGTCCAATCTTGACTTCCAAATATCACTTATGCATATTGTAATACATTTTGAATAAATTTGCAATCAAATCTATAAAAATTTTTAAAATTTTATAAATTGCCATATTTTCAAGTTAAATCATGCATAAATATTCATTTCTATTATAACAAACTTTTTGCAAATATCAAGATTTTTTTAAAGTTTTTTAATAATCTTTTGGGCAAACTCCCCACGTTTTGTCAAATAAAATTTATTCGCTATGTTCTAAGGCGGTGTTTGTAAGCGACAAAATGGACGCAAGCTCTGGCTTGTCTTTCCCAGGAAGCGGCGGAAGCCCATAGCTTACATTGCGACCTAGACACTTGCCAAGATAATCTCGCCCGCCCTTTATCTTACTCAGTCCCGCACCCGTTAGGTACACAGGAAGATAGGACAAAAATTCTTTTGTGGTTAATTGCACACACTTTGATATAACCTCGGCTATCTCATCTATTCGATAGCCTACAACTTCGTTTGCACTATTGAGCGGAATTTTGATAACCTTGCCCACGTCTGCGGTAAGCTCATAATAATCACTTTGCTTCCCCTTAAGTGACAAAACAATCTGTCTTTTTAATTTGTCAGCTTCGTTAATTGAAATATCAAAGGCATCTGCAAGGTCGTTTGTGATAAAGCCGCCGCCACGCGAAAAGCTTGTGAGAGCGTATAGTCCGTCACCTTTGACAAAGGATATACTTGACGTCAAGTCTCCTACATCTACTAAAAGTGCAAGGTCTTCGCGTTTTTCTTTAGGTATGACAAAAAGAGACTGAGCAAGCGGCTCTGAGATATATTCAACACTTGAATAATCAAGTCCCGCAACTATTGCATTAAACATCTCTATAAATTTTTTATCCGCATATATTATAGATAGGTTTGCACTTATTGAAAGTGCATTTTCGCCAACAGGTTCAAGCGTTGTCCTGCCGTCATCTATAATATAGGATATAGGACTTACCGAGACAACTTCAACTGAGCTATCCTTTGCCTTTTCGCTTGCCATATAGAAAAGAGAATCTATGTCCGCTTGTTTAATCTTCCGTCTAGAACCAAAATTGATTGAAACTTCGCTGCGTTTGACCGATGAAAATTCTGCAGGAACACCTATATAAATCTTATCAAGTTCGCGAGATTTTGAAACGTCAAGCTCTGAGGTTAGCTGCTCAAAAAGCGGAGAGATTTTTTCTGGTTTTATAAACTCCCCTTGATAAAAGCCATCATAATCATATTCTTTATAGCCTTTTATATTAAAGGTGTTGTTAATCCCCCTGCCTGCATAGATTGCACGAAGCTTTGATGAGCCAATATCTATAATAAAAACAAAATTTTCTTTCATCTTTCACCTGCAAAGTTTATCTTATAAAAATTGTAACGCAAAAACGCACGCTTGTCAAGCGGCTTAATCTATAATAGCTCTACTTTCGACAAAATATTTTATTAAAATAAAATAAACAATCTCACACACTCTTTAAATTGACTTAAAAAACATAAAATGCTATAATAGCATAGTTTAGTTAGGAGGTATAATGAGATCGCTTGAAAAGTGCATAGATGACATTATAAATTCAAAAAATATTGCTATTTTTTGTCATACAACCCCTGATGCCGACACCCTTGCGTCAGCTGTTGCTCTAAAAAAGATTATCAAACAAAATATAGACATTGAAACAAATCCAAAGCAAATTGATATTTTTGTTGACGCCGATGAAATTTGCGATACAAATGCTGCAATAATCAAAGGCGTAAGCATAAAACAGCAATCGACAGAAAAATATGACCTTGCAATAAGTGTTGACGCCGCAGACCTAACAAGACTTGGCAGGTGGCAAGAACTTTTTGAAAGCACTTTAAACACCATAAACATTGACCACCACGCCACAAACACATACTTTGCAAAAAATAATCTTGTGCTTAAAACTTCGTCAACATGCGAGGCTATATACATGCTTGCCAAGATAAAAAATCTTGCTATGTCAGACGATGTATTAAATCTTTTATATTCAGGCATAATAACTGACACAAACAACCTAACTCAAGGCGTGATAACTGTTAACACTCACAAGGTTATAGCTGAAATGATGCTTAGACATATTAGCATTGATGCACTTAAAGCACACTTTTTTCAAAATAATCCCAAGTCAAAGGCATATCTGCTTCAAAAGGCGTTAAGTGCGTTAAGATTTTCTGCATCAGACCGAATTGCCTTTATGAAACTTACAAAACAAGACCTGCAAGATGCTGATGCAACATTTGACGACAGCGTTGGTATTGTCAATCATGGCATCGAGATAAAAGGTGTTGATATTGCCATACTTGCAATCAAGCAGGAAGATAATTCCTATTATGTCAGCCTGCGAGGCAAGAATGGAATTGATGTAAGTCATATTGCAGCAGAATTTGGTGGCGGCGGACATGACAATATGGCAGCATTCCAATATAAAGGACTTTTAACTGAACTTAATCCCCTTCTTACAAAAGCTTGCAAGGAAGAACTTGCAAAGCACCCAAGAGAAGAACTTGGCGAGAATTTATTTTTTGGAGATGATGACGAAAATAATGATAAAAAAGAAGAAAATTTAAATAACAAATAAATTATTTTTTGTAGAATGCAAATTAAATGATTTTTTAAATTATAAAATGATAAAAATTATTTGTATATTATGATAATAATAAAATATATAAATTAGTAATAATTAAATGGTTAAAAAAATCGCGAAAATATTTTAAATTCACTTTATTTTTCGCGATTTTTATTTATTTTTAATATTTTTTTATTTTTAATATTTTTTTATTTTTAATATTTTTTATTCTTTATTTTTTTTAATTTATATATTTGCTGGAATTATATCAAAATAGCAGTCTTCTTCGCCGTGGTCTCTGTAATCATAATAATTTTTTATTTCTATGCGGGCGGTTTTAAGGTTTTCTTCTGTTAAAAGCACCTCATCACCATCAATGGTTATAGTTTTACCAATATATGTGTAAATTTGCGAAAAAACATCCAGCATAAGCTCAACTTTATATTTCAGTCCATAGCTCGAATTGTATATCACGTAAGTTTGACCGTTAAAGAAATTAAGCTCTATAGCACTTTGACTTTCTTTTAGCACTTTGTCATAAATTTCGGTTAAATTTATACTTTCAATCATTGAAATCTGTTCACTAAGCGGTCTGTTATTTTCAAAAAGTGCGTCATATATTGGCTGATAGCCGCTCACGTCCATAAACTGCCCAACCGCATAGTTTTCGTCCGCCACCTGCAAGCCTTCAAGAAGCATGGCGTTATCCTGAGTAGATGCGTAACTATCTGTTATTCTTAGCACTTTAAATTCATCATCTGTGATATAGAATTGGTCGTTATGCTCCACCGCAAAGATTTCCTGCCGCTCAGCAACATGGATGACAAATTTTGACGGAAAAACTGTTTCAATATTTATCACCTTAATATATGGATTTTTGCTCTCGATTTTTTCTATATATTTATTTTTACTGCGGAAGAACACCGAACCGCCCATTTTTATCTCTCCGCTTTCAATAATCTCTTGGTCAGTCTCAGTGATATAGGTCTTGTTTGTGCGAAAGTCAAGTTCTATAGTTCTAAGTGAAAACAAAGTAAAAGATAGTATCACAATAAGAACTATCACAGCGGCAAGCACGCTAAGAACAATTATCCACTTTTTTTTCACATTTTATCCTTTTAACGCAGGCTCCAAGCGAAGAAAGTTTGTCTTCTAAATGGTAGTAGCCGCGGTCTATAAGCTCGACATTATCTATCGTTGTGTACCCTTCAGCAACCAGCCCTGCAAGCGTGAGAGCCGCTCCGCCGCGCAGGTCAGGCACAGTTACTTCTGCCCCATATATTTTTTCCTTTCCTTTGACGATACATACCCCATTTTTGCATCTTATATCACAACCCATTTTTAGAAGCTCACCAATATGCTTAAAACGCGACTCAAAAAGGTTCTCAATTATAAGACTGTAGCCATCACTTATCGATGCAAGGGCAAACATCGGTGCTTGCAAGTCGGTTGGAAAACCTGGATAGACTGCAGTTTCCACTTCGCCAAAAGAAAGCGGACGACGGGTTCTGCTTATTATTATTCTATCATTATCGCAAATTAAATTGCAAGCGGTTTTTGAAAGTTTTGCAAGTAGCTCTTGATTATGCTCTTGATAGGCATTTTTTATAACAAGCTCCTTCCCGCACATAGCACCTGCAATCAAAAAAGTCCCCGCCTCTATTCTGTCGCTTATCGCGTGGTATCGACAGCCGTGCAGATTTTCCACGCCCTTTATCGTGATAAGATTGCTTCCCGCACCCGCAATCTTTGCTCCACAGGAATTTAAAAAGTTTTGCAGGTCGACAATCTCGGGCTCTCTTGCAGGATTAAATATACGGCTCTCGCCTTGTGCTAAAGTCGCTAGCATCATGATATTTTCAGTCGCTCCTACACTAGGAAAAGACAACATCACATCACTTGCTTTAAGTTTGCTCCCATCTGCATATATGTAGCCATTTTTGTCTATAACCTTGCACCCCATCTGCTTAAGCCCGCTTAAATGAATATCAATCGGTCTAAGCCCAATGTCACAGCCACCTGGATATGACACCTTTGCAAGCCTTTTGCGTCCAAGTATTGAACCAAGCGTGAAGATAGAAGAACGCACCTTGCAAGCAAGTTCATTCGGCACGTCACTATAGATTATATCTCTGCAATCTATGTATAGGTCTTGATTTGCAAATTTCCCATCTGTAAACTTGGTTTTTCCGCCAAGATGCTCTAAAGTCTTGCACATATAGAGCACATCACTATACTTCGGCACATTTTCAAGCAAGATTTCGCCGTCAACTAGAATGCAACCTGCCAAGATTGGAAGAAGAGAATTTTTTGCCGTATCAATTTCAACTTCCCCTTCAAGCAAACTTCCGCCCACAATATAAAAACTTTCCATATAAGAGTATATGCCAATACACAAAAGAATGATAAAAATAAATATCTTAATTTAAACAAAAACCAATTTCTAACAAAAAATCCCATGCTTAAACATGAGATTTTTGTAAAGTTTTTGTTTTACAGTTTTCTTCTATTTTTATTCAACAACTGCTCTCCAGTAATAATTTCTATAAGTGTTTGTTAAATATGTTAACGCATTTGTTTGAATTTGTGAAGCGGTTGGTGTTGCTGAAATTGATGAGAAGGAACTGCTGCTTGATATTTGCCAACTATATGGAGTGTTAAAGGTTATTGTTTCAAGACCGCCGCAACCATTGAAAGCCCTATAACCTATGCTTGTCACACTTGATGGAATTGTTATACTTGTAAGGGCAAAGCAATCACGGAAAGCAGAATTACCGATACTTGTCACTCCTTCTGGAATTATTACACTCATAAGGCTGCTGTTATTTTCAAAAGCAGAATCTCCTATACTTGTAACAATATATGAATCTCCAGCAACCCAATAATCGCCCACTTTAGATACTTTAGCTGGAATAACTACATTAGTGCTATATCCATTATAAACAGTAACTTCCACATTACTTGTTTCGTCTATAATACTAAATTCAACGCCATTATAAATTATACGAGTCCAGTAATAATTAGAATAAGTTGAATTTAAATAAGACGCTGCGGTTGAATGATTAGATAGATCTGTTGAAGAAATTTCTACTGCAGCAGTTCCAGTTTGATAACTAACACAGTTCCAACCTTCTTGCTCTTCAAATATAATTGAGTTTAAACTTCCACATGAGGTAAAGGCAGAATCTCCTATACTTGTCACACTCTCTGGTATAGTTATACTTGTAAGTCCACTACAATAACCAAATGCAAAAATTCCAATAGTTTTTAAGTTAGATGGCAAATCTAAACTAGTTAAATTGCGACAATACCAAAATGCCATCATTCCTATATTTTCTATACTATCTGGCAAAATTAAACTTGTAAGAGATCCAGTGACATTTACAAAAGCACCATCAACAGATATACCTTCTATTTCGCTGACAATAAATTTCTCGTCTCTATAAATCATAGCAGGCACTTGAAGAAAGCCATTATCTAAAGCTGATGCAAAGACACCACCTGGAGATATATTGGTGCCAGCATCAATTGCAGTTTCTCCTGGATCTGATAATGAATTATCATAAGTTATTCCTGTATTTGGTTCAGTAAATACAGCATAATATGTAAATGGAGTATTATCACCTAAAATAAATGTATATTCAGGCATAGTTGATACAAGTTCTCCAGCTACGCTACCTGCACGCCATCCTAGGAAGTCGGCATCTGCATTTCCTGTGAAATCGGCAGTAAGAGTTACTTCATCACCTATTTCAACAGTTCCGCCGCCTTCTGCAGTGCCTAAGTTTGGATCACTTGAACTTACTTCCACCATTGTTACTTCTTCTATTGTGATAACTATTCCATCTAGTGAGACATCCCCTGATGTGCCACCTGTAAACTTGATTGTTAGGATTATTGTACCTGAGATGCCGTCATAAATTGGCACGTTTGTGATAGACACTGCATCTCCATTTATTATTCCACTTGTAGATAATACAACATCACTTCCACCTGTGGCTGTTGCTGTATATGCTGTTGACGTGGTATTTATAAAATCAAAATATACATTGACTGTGCCACTTGATGAAGAAACAGTGCCCAAATTAAGATCAACACTTTGATTTATATAACCTGGTATAAAGTTTTCTATTGTCTCAGGCTCTCCTGTAGATTCAGTCTGCACGCGTATATCTTTCACGTAAAGCGTGGTGTCATCTATATCAAAGTTTACTGTTCCTTTAAGGTTGATTGTCTGCGTTGCTGCAAACACGCCTATGACTAGCACCCCTATCATAAGCATAAATAGTGATATACATGATATCAATTTGATTTTTAAACTCATTTAACACCTACCTTTTAATTTTGAGTTTCTTCTTAGTTTGTAAAAAATACAATGTTTCTATGCAAATTTCGACCTTTTTTGCATATTTTAGCCACATTCTAGCACTTTTGTAACCCCTTTGTCTCAAGGGTGACGGCACGATGGCGTCACAAAATTTAAAATTTTTTAAATTTTTTTGCAACTGTGACAAATGTCACACTTTTAAAGTACCTAAATGCTAGACCAGTTGGTATTTGCGAGCGGCAAACTTAGTTTGCATCATCGTCCGACTAAGCGAATTATAGATACAAAATCTATCTCCGCTCTCCAAACCAAATGTTTGACGGTTGTCCGACATGGCAAGTCAAAAGCCAAACGTTATCTCCGCTCTTTGCGGCGCAAGCCGCGCGCGATAGCCGCTATCGCGTTTATCTTTATGCTATCAGTATACCCCCCCGCAACGCGTGTCAAGCAAATTTAACAAATTTTTAAATTTTTTTGAAAAATTTTTAAACGGCCTTATACAACTAAAAAATATGACTTAAGAAATAAGCCATATTTTTATTTTATTATCTTAAATAAATTCGCCAATTTTATTATAAAATTTAAAAATATAATAAAATTTAATAAAAAAGTAATAAAAAATGCAAAAATAAATATATATTTTGTCATTTTTAGTTAATTTTGTTTTGATTTTGAAAAATTTAGCTTTTTAAATTTTATCACTTTCACATCTTCGCCCTTTGACTGACGCAAGACGTTAAGGCAAATTCCTATGCCTGCCATAAACACCATAACAGACGTTCCACCGCTTGAGATAAATGGAAGTGGCAGCCCTGTTGGCGGGATTGAGCCTGTGACAACAGCAATATTAAGCAGTGTTTGAACAGCGATTATAAAGGCAACCCCGCTGACCAGCATTGAGCCAAACCTATCTTTTGCATTTAGTGCAATTTTAATAAGCCTGTATACAAGCACAAAGAACACAAGCATCAAAATTGTCACACCAACAAAGCCAATCTCTTCGCCGATGATAGATAGA
>CAWVLM010000023.1:0-28732 GCA_963930145.1 Clostridia bacterium | reverse complement strand
GGCGATGCCGTTAGGTGCGACTGCGATGGAGCAAAAAGCGAGCGTGGCGAAGCCGTGCGAGCGGAGAGCGAACGCAGTGAGCTTTGTGGATGACCGCTAATTTGTATTATAATGTTGTTTTTGCCTTTAATTGAAAATATCGAAAGTTAAGTCAAGCGTGGCGAAGCCACATTTGAGCGAAATTGATGTTTATTCAAACAGTGGCGGTGCAATTTATTGCACATATTGTGACAACGAAATTTAAAATTTAACTTGTTAAATTTTTACATCACATGGTTTATATTCTTAAAAGTCGAACTTGCTTGCAAGAGTGAGACCGATGGGTTTGCAAACTATTGTGATATGCGTGTGATAGCAGGCAAATTTGAGTAAATTAAAAAATTTTATGCCAATAAAATTTTTATATCACATAGTTTATATTATATGATTTTTAAGTTTATACAAAGTTATTAAATTTTTTTGCTTATTCTTAAAATATTTTCATTCAGATATTTTTCATCTTTATCTTGCTCACTATAACCAATAACAATAGTTGAGCTTGAACTCTTGTAAGCCTTGCCAAGCGACATGATTTTATCTGCTATAATTATTGTCTGTTCGCAATGCTCGCCTTTTTCATGATTAGCATTTTCAAAACATTTATCTAGCGTTCTTAAAACCTCAACAATGTCTAGAATAAACACAACAACATTTTCTCCGCGGTCGATAAGATTTTGAGCATGATTTATTGTATCTATAACTTTGTTAAAATTTATTATACTATTGCTTCCATATTTTGTTGTGAAATTTTTAAAATCAAAATTTTTAAATGCTATTTGGTCTTCAAAAGATGTGTTTAATGCAAGCACCAATAAATTTATATTATTATCTTTACAATATTTTGCAAATGCCGCGAAATTATCATTTTCATATAGGTCTTCATTAAAAAGATGAACGTTTCTTCTGCCAACAAAAATTTTAATATCCCCATAAGGAAATGTTTGATTTGATATAATTTCTTCGCAGCCAAGGCAAGTTTTAGGCTGATAATCACTTATATTTGTGTCATTTATACTTAAAATTTTAATTGCCATGTACTGATTTTTGCCACATAATGCCTTTGCTTCAACTTTAACTTTATCACCTACAACTATCTTATCAGAGTTGTCAATGTCTATGATATACACGCTCTTCTCGTCACAAATAAACATCAAATATTCGTCAACTTTGCGTGCTATACCTTCAAAAGTGTATACAGTATCATCTTGTGATGCTGTAAGTTTTGGTTTTTCTTGTGCAAAAGTTAAAATAGACTCGTATGTCAAAGGTTGGTCATTACTTCCTATTGAATTGGTCATTGCACTGACAATATCTTCTATTGACGATAGTTTTTTATATGGTCTACCTTTTGTTTTATGCTTTGGTTTTATAACCATACCATCTTTAAATTTTTGCAGTATTGAACATATCAGTTCTTCCCGCTTCTTTGTTGTTGGTGATGGCACACCAACTTCTCGAGCAAGCCCGCGTAGTTCAAAAACGCCTAGTTCTCTAACTAGCAATTCTTGTTCTTTGTTATTTTCTTCTTTTATCATTTGTAATCTCCTAGAGTATAATCAATTCTAAAATAGTATACCCAATTTTGTCAACTTTTTTTCACCAAATCGGAATAAAATTGATAATTATTCCGCCGATTACAGCAAGACAGTAGAGCATAACTGTTATTATAACATTCATTCCTATCTTCTTATAGTTTGTCGTGTATAACACTATTAGCCCGACGCCTGCCCCTGCACTTAGTCCCGCCACCAAAGCTGGAAAGTACAAGACACCTGACATAAAAAGTTCGACAATAAACACAGATGCGGCACAGTTTGGAATCAAGCCTATAAGCGAAGCGAACAAAACTTGAATATAAACGTTATTTGTGAAAACTTTTTGTAAAGGCTCAAGACCACCGCAGTAGCCATTGATTAAATTTATAATAAGAGTTGCGGCAAACACGTAGGCAACTATGATTGCGGTGTGCTTTAGAGCATCTAAAAATATATTTGTTGCACAGCAATGGCTGTGGCTATGGTCATGCCCGTGCTCTTCTTCGCTTCCATGATGACACTTATGCTTATCATGTTTATGGCTATGCCCACATTCGCAACCGCTAAAATCAATTTGTTCAAGTTCTTTATCTATTGCATTGTTATTTTGTTCTTGAGAAAGTTCTTTATGGGCATGCTCTTCAACTTTCAACCCTAAAGTTCTTTCGTCGGCATAATTTTCAGTTGTTGTAGACATGCTAGCATAGCTTGCTGTGCTAAGCTCCATGGTTTTATTTTTATCAGTTTTGCTTTTAGGCTCTATGGTTTCTTTTTTCCCCTGAAGCGTTTTATTACGTTTATTAAATAATGTTATAATTCCATCTATGATATAACCTATAATAATACCATATATAACCTTAATGGCAAGAAGGAGAAGAAGGTCTGGTATAAACGCTGGGTCTGATATCATAATTGGTATAGCTTCATCGCTTGTTGCAATAAAAACTGCCATAAGTGTACCTAGTGTGATTATTTTTTTTGAATAAAGCTGACTCATAACAGATGAAAAGCCGCACTGTGGAATACAGCCTAAAAAAGCACCTATTACAGGGCCTGCCTTGTTTGTGTAGTGCAGAACTTTAGCGTATTTTTCATTGTTGTTGTGAGAAAAGTAGCTTACAAGCAAGTAAGCTAGATATAATATTGGTATAACGATTAGGGTGTCCTTTGTGGCGTCCCATAACGCATCTAAAAATATATCCATTTTTCTCCATTTAAAATGCACCTATAAATTAAGGTGCATTGTGTTTATATTTAACATAATAAGTTTAGCATACTTTTTTATAATTTGCACTACTTTTTTGCAAATTTTTTATTCTTTTGTGTCATTTGCAGTATCATCTGTGCTGTTGATTTCTTTTTTATCTTGCTTTTCTTCTTCGTTTTGCTCTTTTGCTTGCTCAATATCATCAAATTTTAGTTGCGTTGATTTTGTCTTTTTCTTTGTAATAGAACTTTTTTCTTTAATCTCTTCTTTGCTATTTTCTATAGAAATTTCTGCTGTATTTGTTTCAGATTGTACTTCGTCTTCACTTGTAAATGGCTGTGCTTCGCCAGCCGTTATTGGAGAAATTGAAGACGCACTCTCTATAGCAGAGACCTTCTCTTGCTTGTATTCGCTCATTCTTTTGGCACTTTCTTTTGGTGAATAAAGGATAATTGTTTGTTTATCTTGATAGCCTATCTCACCATTCATATTGGCAGAGATTAGTGCCCTTCCTATCATCTCATCTATTTTGCCATTGTTGAAAGTGGAAACTTCGCTTCCATCAGCAAACAGATTGATATGACCGTTGTTCATTGTGCCAACTCTAGCATCATTTAAAAGATATGTTATACTGCCGTCAAGCATACTTACAAGGCTTGCACTATTCTCAATACCTGTAATTTTGCCTGTTATCATGGTGACAATTCTTGCCTTATTACGCACAAACATAACTTCGCCATTTGTCAGCGTTGCAAGTTCTGCCTTATCATCCACAAACCTTATAAAACCGCCGTTTACAGTGCCTATGCTCGCCTTATCTTTCACATAATCTATTGTGCAGGAATTGATTGTTGTGATTGATGACTTGCCAGCCACGCAGGTTATTCTTCCACTTTTGAAAAGCCCGATTTTAGCTTTTCCCGTAAGCATGTCAATCTCACCATTTTCAATCATTTGTACCTTTGCTTTACCTGAAATTTCTTTAAACGTGCAGTCAAAACTTTCAAGCACGACGGCTGAACCGCTAAGCGACACATTTTGACATTTATTTAGTATGTGAACCCCACTAGAAAGCGAGAAATTTGCTTCTTCGTCGTGTATAATAGGATCTATAACTTTATTATTCTTTTTGAATAGTCCCATATATGCCTCCATTTCAATAATATACCATATTAAATTAACTCTTGCAATCAATTATTCAAAAATTACAAAAATTAGTCAAATTATTTTTTATCAATAAGCTTAGCAATTTAAAAATTTTTAAATTTTAGTTGACTTATCAACTTAATTTGCATATAATATCTAGAGTTTTAGGAGCAAAATATGAATAACTCTATTTTTAAGTCTATACCACTTATAAAAAAACATTTGCAAAGCTATCTAAATGAAAAATTTAAAAGTCTTAACCTTAAAAGCTCTGAAATGCTTTTTATGAATATTCTTTATAATGAAGGCGACAAATCTCAAACTGAAATCACCCACGACATTGAATGTGACAAGGCTCATACTCACCGAATTGTCTTTAAACTACTTAGCAAAAAGCTTGTCAAGTATGTTAAAAGAAAGGATGATAATACTAGAAATATCAAGCTTACTTTGACTGAAGAAGGGAAAAAGTTTGCAAGTAAATTTAATGCTGCTATTCAAGACTGGCACAAAATCATGCTTCAAGGCATATCTAAAGAAGATTTAGATACTACTAAAAAAGTGGTTGAAAAAATCCTTGAAAATACAGCAAATTTTAAAAATTTGGAGAAGAAAAATGTTTAAATTATTTAAATACTTAAAATGGAAAGAATGGATTTTGCTTGTGCTTTCGCTTGCTTTTATTGCTGGGCAAGTTTGGTGCAATATTTCATTGCCACAAGCCACCATAGACTTAAGCGGTTTTTTGCAATCATCTCCCCTGTCTGAATATTGGCAAGATATTGTTATAACTAGCCTTATTATGCTGGGTTATGCTTGTGGCGTGGTTGTGTGTGCTATGATTGCACATTATCTTTCTGCTCTTGTTGTGACAAATCTTTTAGCAAGAGTTCGAGGGAAATTGTTTGAAAGAGTAAATAGCTTTTCTCATACAGAAATAAATAAATTTTCTATACCATCACTAATCACGCGTTCAACAAATGATATAACTCAGTTGCAGCAGGTCTTAACAACCACTATAACACTTGGCCTTCAAGCACCATTGACAGCAATACTTGCAATCATAAATATTGTTGATATATCTTCGACTCACGCGGCGGGCGACCTTTCTTGGGTCAATATTGTGTCTGTTGTTGCCATTATTTTAGTTGTTTCCATCATTATATTTACCGTCGTGCCAAAATTTAAGAAAATTCAAAAGACAACTGATGAACTCAACCTTGTAACTCGCGAGAATTTAACAGGTCTAAAGGTTGTTCGAGCGTATAGTGCTGAAAAATCCCAAGAAGAAAAGTTTGAAACTGTCAATAAGAAATACTCCAAAATAAGCCTTTTTGTCAATAGAATATTAGCGATTATTGAGCCTAGCCTTTCTCTTATCATGCAAGGAACATCACTTGCTATCGTATGGATTGTTGGAATTTTGACAAAGACCAACCCCCTTGTTACCGAGATTATGCTTGGTTTTACGCAATACTCTATGTTTATCATAATGAGTTTCACGTCACTATCTGTGCTATTTATGTTTGTCCCACGCGGTATTGTTTCTGGGAAACGTATAAACGAAGTGCTTGAAACGCAAACAACTATACTTGATGGCAAAGGCGCAGTGCCTACCGAAAAAGGCAGCATCTCTTTTAAAAATGTGTATTTCAGATATCCAGATTCTGATGCCGATGTGCTTGAGAATATATCATTTGATGTCAAAAAGGGTCAAACAATAGCCTTTATTGGCTCAACAGGCAGCGGAAAAAGTACGCTTATTAACCTTATACCCAGATTTTATGACTGCTCTAACGGTGAAATATTGGTCGGTGGCGTCAATGTTAAAGACTACACCCTTCACCAACTTCACGATATGATTGGTTACGTCCCACAAAAAGGAGTTCTGTTTAGCGGAACAGTTGCAGAAAATATACGCTATGGCAAGGAAGATGCAACTGATGAAGAGGTAAAAAAGGCTATTGAAATATCTCAATCTGATTTTGTTTACTCCTTTCCTGAAGAGCTTGATTATCATATATCTCAAGGCGGTAAAAATGTGTCAGGCGGGCAAAAGCAAAGGCTTTCTATTGCAAGAGCAATCATCAAAGACCCTGACATTCTTATTTTTGACGATAGCTTTTCCGCCCTTGACTATAAAACCGATAAAATTGTTCGAGAAAAGCTTAACGAAACCTATAAAGAGACAACTAAAGTTATTGTTGCCCAAAGAATTGGGACTATTTTAAACGCTGACATCATAGTTGTGCTTAATGAAGGTAAAATTGTTGGCATGGGTAAACATGAACAGCTTTTAAAGTCTTGTGATGTATACCGCGAAATTGCCCTTTCACAACTTTCAAAGGAGGAACTTGAAAATGCCTAGACCTATGCAAGGAAATTTTGATAAAGCTAAGGATTTTAAAGGTTCTCTTAAAATGCTTTTAAAAAGACTGAGTTCCTATAAAATCCAAATTATTTTTGCAATAATTTTTGCAATTTTGGCGGCTGTTTTGAACATCTTTGGTCCAAGACTTTTGAATGATATGATGACAAAGGTGTTTAGAGCAAGCCCTGTTAGTGAAATTACAAAATATGGTGTCATTATCTTATCTATGTATCTTGTGGCTTTTATTCTTGGATACTTGCAAGGCTTTTTGATGAGCAAAGTCTCTGTTGGCATGTCTAAAAAACTGCGAAGCGAAATTTCTCAGAAAATCAACAGGCTCCCATTAAATTATTTTGATAAAAATAGCTATGGCGATGTGCTTTCTCGCGTTACTAACGATGTTGATACTATTGGCGGAACGCTTGAGCGAACTATGGCTTCACTTTTTACGTCTTTAGTCACCGTTATTGGTATACCTATAATGATGTTTACGCTTAACTGGCAGCTTACACTTATCTCACTCGCACAAATTCCGCTGGCACTTATTGTGGTTATACTTGTTGTTAAATTTAACCAAAAATACTTTATTCGTCAACAAAATTATCTTGGCAGCGTCAACGGCTATATTGAAGAAAATTTTTCTGCTCATAATGTTGTAAAGGCTTTTAATGGTGAGAAAAACGCCCAAGTGCAATTTAATAAAATCAATATTCCACTTAGAAATTCATCGCGAAAAGCTCAATTTTTCTCTGGGCTTATGATGCCTATCGTCAATTTCACAAGCAATGTGGTTTATGTGCTTATTTGTATCGTTGGTGCTTACATTGCAATTAAATCTGATAATCCTGCCTTTCTTGCAACCATTGGTACTTTTATGATATATAGCAAGCAGTTCAATCAACCGCTTTCACAAATTGGGTCTATTTCAGGTACCCTTCAACAAACTGTTGCTGCGGCTGAACGTGTATTTGAATTCTTAAATGAAGAAGAAGAGCCTGACGAAAGTGATAAAACAGTTACCATCCCTGAAGTTAAAGGTAAAGTCGAATTTAAGCATGTAAACTTTGGCTATACCCCTGACAAGCAGATTATCTATGATTTCAATTTCCTTGCCCACCCTGGCGAAAAGATAGCCATTGTCGGGCAAACTGGTGCAGGCAAGACCACTATGGTCAATTTGCTTATGCGATTCTATGAAGTAAGTGATGGCGAAATCCTTATTGACGGCGTGCCTATCAAAGATATGAATAGAAGCTACGTTCGCTCACTTTTTGGCATGGTTCTTCAAGATACCTGGCTTTTTGAAGGCACAATAAAGGAAAATTTGCGTTTTGGAAAGCCTGATGCAACTGACGAAGAAATTTTCGAGGCTTGCAAGGCTGCCAACGTTGACCACTTTATTAGAACAGAGCCTAAAGGTTATGATATGGTGCTTTCTGAAGAAACCAACATTTCAGCTGGGCAAAAACAGCTTCTCACCATTGCAAGAGCTATGGTTCAAAACGCACCTATGCTCATTCTTGATGAAGCAACAAGTTCAGTTGATACGCGAACGGAAATCCTTATTCAATCGGCTATGGATAGACTTACTAAAGGAAGAACAAGTTTTGTGATTGCACATAGGCTTTCAACTATCAAAAACTCAGATAAAATCATCGTTATGAAAGACGGAAATATCGTTGAGGTAGGCAATCATGAAGAATTGCTTGCAAAAGGTGGCTTATACAAAGATCTTTATACAAGTCAATTTGAAAGTGGAGAAAATTTCTAAGGAGACAATATGGCAGAACTTGAACTTATAAATGTCAATAAAGACTATAAACTTGAAAATAAGACTAAATTCACTGCTCTAACAGATATCAACGTGTCTTTTGAGAAAGGCGAGCTGGTGTCAATCATAGGTGAAAGTGGCAGTGGTAAAAGCACGCTTATGAACATTATTGGCGGGCTTGATTCCGATTATAGCGGTGAAATAAAGATTGATGGCGTCAACTTAAAATCCTTCAAAGAAAAACAACTTGATGATTATCGCAAGAAAAAAATAGGCTTTGTTTTTCAATCTTTCAACCTTATTCCACATCTGTCAATACTTGACAATGTAACCATCGCTCTTACCCTATCCAATGTTAAAGAAAGCGTCAAAAATGCAAAGGCAATAGAGCTGCTTTCAAAACTTGGGCTAAAAGACCACATAAAAAAGAAGCCTACTCAGCTTTCAGGCGGTCAAAAACAGAGAGTTGCGATTGCTAGAGCACTTATAAATGACCCTGATATAATACTTGCTGACGAGCCTACTGGTGCTCTTGACAGCGAAACAACAATTCAAATTCTTGATATACTTAAAAACATTGCAGACAATGAAAATAAACTTGTCATCATGGTTACGCACTCTGAAAAAGTTGCAAGCATTTCTTCAAGAGTTGTTGAAATTTCAGACGGGAAAATTATCCGTGACCAAATAAAAGCGGATTATACAAAAAATACGAAGAATGTTGCCATGACGGCAGATAAAAGTATGCACGAGAGACAAGCGAGCGTGGCGACGCCGTCCGCAAATCGTGAGATTTGCGAGGTGGCGAGCCGTGCGAGCGGAGCGGAATTGCACGAGAGTGCAAAAGTGGTCGAGTGCGATGGAGCAAGCAAGAAGCACCATTCTTCTACAATCACGAAGAAGAATAAAGAAGGTCATCTTTCTTTTTTCTCCGCTTTAAAACTTTCCTTTCATAATATGTGGGCAAGCAAAACTAAAAACATCTTGATGGCTGTTGGTGTTTCCATATCTCTTATTGCTCTAATCTTGATGTTATCTCTAGGTGCAGGCTTAACAGGCTACATAAATGACACGGCACAAGATTATTCAAACCCAAACTATGTGACCATATCTAAAAGTGGCTATGACAAGGATGGCAATGAACTTGAAGAAAGTGCAAATCCTATGATTCCAAGAATGTTTGAAACAAGCGAAGTTGAAGAGATTGCAAACGAGCTTAACGACTACCTTTCTTCTCAGGGAAATGAATTTCAAATTATAACGTCTGGAGAAAGTCAAAACTTAACATATGGATTTAATACAGTCACTATGGGCATGGGCTATATTTCTCCTATTTTAAACGCCGAGCAAGACAGTGACAATATCAACCAAGACGGCGAAGAAAGCGGAGATCAAACCCCTTCCAATCCCAACGACAACAAAGAAATGATACTTTATACCTATACTACACCACCATATTACACAGAAGAAAATCTGCTTGCAGGAACTATGAGTGGTAAGAACGAAATCATGCTCTCTTCTGCGGCTATCGACTTATTCGGGCTTGAAAAGGCAGAAGACATTGAAAATGGTGACTATTATGTGACACTTACTATCAATATGACCTATGACGATGTGCTTATCTCCATTGTTAAAGATGTTAAAGTCACAGCTATTGTTGACGTATCAATTTTCTCGGGCATGATGGTTATGTATATTGATTATAATTTCCTTGATGAATGTGTAATTGAAGCACAGACTAATGTTGGCGTTCAAGACCCATCGGGACTAAAGCCTTCTCTACTATTTATAGAAACAGATAACGAAGAAACAACTGACCTTATAAATAGCTATATTGCAACGAATAGAAAAGACCTTTCAGGGTCTGTTGAAGAGCAACTTGCTGCTATGTTTAGCGAAATGATGTCCACCTTTTCTATTGCTCTTGCCGTGATTGCTGGAATTTCCCTTGTTGTTGCACTGATTATGATTTTAGTGGTGCTTTATATGAGTGTTTCTGAAAGAACGAGAGAAATTGGTGTGCTTAAGAGTATTGGTGCGAGAAAGAAAGATATCAAGCTTATATTCTCAACCGAAAGTCTTTTAGTTGGGCTGCTTAGTGGCATTGTAGGCATTATTTTATCGCTTGTTTTAGGCGGAATTTTGATTGTTGTATTTACAGCACTACTTGGCTTTGCACCTATCAAAATGATGTGGTATTATTTCCTTGAAGCACTAGCAATAAGCATAGTTATAAGCGTTCTTGCTGGTCTCTACCCTGCTTCCAAAGCTGCTAAACTCGACCCTGTAGAATCACTCAGACATGAATAACAAAAAAGCTTTTAGGCAACCCTAAAAGCTTTTTTCATGTGCTTGCAACTATACAATTAAGTTTTCATAGTCAAAAATGCACAACAAAAACTATTTATAGAATATTTGTCTATAAATGAAATTATTTTAAGTAATTTTGTTTTTTATTTTTTAGAAAACTTTGAAGCAAGAATTGATGTTACAATAGTTATAACAGTTACAACAAAATTTACTATAACTGCCCAGCCAATCGTGAAACCAGTGCCGCCGCTTGAAAGTCCATCAAGTTCTCCAACTGTGCAGAAAAGTGAAATCGCTGCCATTACTGCAAGAGCTATTGATAAGATGATGTTTAAGAAATTTACAGCTCCGATTGCTTTTGATTTCTTAACTACCCCAAAACCTACAAGCATGCAATAGATTGACGCTAAAATCAAAACACCTGCAAGAATAGCCACAACTAAATTTGAAAGTGCCATCATAACCTCTGTGCCGCTGCCTTCAAAGTAGTTTGCTATAATATCATAGCCGTTTGCAACTTGAGATTTCTCGTTATAGCCGCCAATGCTTGCTGATAAATCTATGTATGACTGAGACAAAAATACATAAATAAGCACGCCAAAAACGAGATTTAATAGGTACATTAAATTTGCTTTTAAATTCTTCATATTTCCTCCTTGATTATATTTTAATATTGAAATATAGATTTTGTCAAACAAAAAGAAGATAAAAATAAAAAAAGCCGAAATTTCGACTTTTTTATACAGATTAAATTGACATCATCTATATTTTATTGTGCCTTTTTCTTTGCAACTATAAAATTGAATGTAGAAGCTGCTAGCGATAAAATTGCAATAACAAAATTTACTACAACTGCCCAGCCAATCGCAAACAATGTGCTATAACCAAGATTTTCGCTTATATATGCACCTGTGCAAATAAGAGCAATCATGCCAAATGCTGCTAGAAGTGCTGCAAGCACAAGGTCAATTATTTTGAAAACTTTTGTAAGTTTATCATTCTTGACAATATCAAAGCTTGCTAAAAGGCCATAAATAGATGAGATTATAAGTAGTCCTGCAACTATTGATACTAAGAATGTTGACAATGCCATCATAGTTGATGCTGCGGTTCCGCCTGTGCTATTAAATAGACCATCTATTATATCGTAGCCGTTATTTACAGGATAACCTGCAACTTTTGCTGCAATATATGGTTGAGACAAAAATATATAAGCAAGCACACCAACTATTAAGTTCACTGCATGCATAATTGTTGTTTTAGCGTCTTTCATTTTACCTCCTTTCGCATGTATTTTAATATTAAATAATGCGTCAGGTCAATATAAAAGAAGGCAAATTTTTCAACTGTGACAAATCTTATAATTTTGTATCTTGTTTTTTGTTATTTTTATTTTTTGTTTCAACAATTTCTATTGGAGAGTTTTGTGGTTCATCCTTTTGGGCTATTTTTTCAATGGTGGCATCATTCTTTACAACTTCTGCAATGCTTGTGAAAAGTCCTGCAACATTTTGAATATCGCTTGGAACAATTATCTTTGTTGCTCTGCCATCTGCAAGTTTTTTGAGTGCTTCAAAGCCTTGAAGAGTGATATATGCCGCATCAGGCTGTGCTGAATTTATCAAATCTATAGCCCTGCTTTCACCTTCTGCAACAGCAATTAAAGCTTCTTTTTGTGCTTCAGCTGCCAAAATCTTTGCCTGTTTTTCTGCTTCTGCTCGCAAAATTTTGGCTTGTTTTTCGCCTTCTGCAACTAGTATACTAGATTTCTTTTCGCCTTCTGCACGCAAAATTTGCTCACGGCGTTCACGTTCTGCCTTCATCTGCTTATCCATAGCATCTTGAATATCTTTAGGCGGAAGGATATTTTTAAGCTCAACTCTATTGATTTTTATTCCCCACGGGTCAGTTGCTTCATCAAGTATAACACGCATCTTTGTGTTTACAGTGTCTCTTGACGTCAGTGTTTGGTCAAGTTCGAGCTCGCCGACAATATTTCTAAGTGTGGTTGCGGTTAAATTCTCAATAGCTTTAATAGGCTGTTCAACGCCATAAGTATAAAGTTTTGCATCTGTTATTTGAAAATACACAACGGTGTCAATTTGCATTGTGACATTATCTTTGGTAATAACTGGTTGCGGTTTGAAATCTGCAACAATCTCTTTAAGTGAAATTGGTTTACTTGTTCTATCAATAAATGGAAATATAACATGCACTCCTGTATCGAGTGTTTTTCTATATTTACCAAGTCTTTCAACGACCACTGCCGTTGCTTGGCGAACAATTCTAATTGAAATGCATAAACTTATAAGAATTAAAACGCCTAAAATAATTAAAACTATTGCCCATGCACTCATATTTTATTCTCCTTCAATTTTATTATTTATCTTTTTATCTTGAGCCTTGTCTTCATGATTTTCTGCTTCTATATCAGCTTTATCAATCATCAGGTCTGACTGCAAATTTTCGTCTTTTAAAATATCTATATCGTCTTGAGAAGATTTGTCTTTCTCTTGTCTATCTGCGTCTTTAGTTGCTGGATGCTCTTCACTAGCCGCTTCGCCTCCTTCTGGCTTAGAAGATTTTTTGACTAAAAGTTTATTGCCGTCTACCTTTACGATTTCAACAAGGCTACCTTTCTTTAAAAGTGAGCCGTCTTCGCTTACCGCTGTCCAAACAACATCATTTACCTTAACGCTGCCGTTATGCTCAAAATCTGTGTCTTCAAGAAGCCTATACGTCTTTCCCACAAAGGCGTCAACATTGGTTTTTGCATTCATATTTTTAAGTAGCAGTTTTTGTGCATATTTTCTCATAAAAGTAATAAGTAGTGCTGTCACCACAACAAAAATTGCTATCTGAATTTCTATTGCAATACCACCAATAGCTGACAGTATGAATGGTATTAGTGCACCAAAAGCAAACCATACTGACACCAAATCTAACGTTACAATTTCAATTATAAGTGATATGGCGATAACTGCGAGCCATATCCAAAACATTGTTTCCATACTTTCCCCTTTAATTTTTGTATAAATTTACATATTTATATTATCATAAAAATATATTTATGTCAACTTTATTTCCATTTTGTCATACACAATATATAGCGGCTGAGCCTAAAAAAACTTTTTTCTAAAAAATATAAAATTTTGTGAAAAATAGTTGATTTTTTCTGAAAAGTTTGGTATAGTATTAGAGCAAACCTTAACTTACTACGTTTGTTTTAAGATAAGGCGATAGCTACGCGGGAGTGGCTCAGTGGTAGAGCGTTGCCTTGCCAAGGCAAATGTCGCGGGTTCGAGTCCCGTCTTCCGCTCCATAATGGTACCATCGCCAAGTGGTAAGGCCAAGGTCTGCAAAACCTTCATTCCCCGGTTCAAATCCGGGTGGTACCTCCATGTACAAAAAATTAGCGAGCTTTGATGCTCGCTTTTTTAAAGTTTTTTTAGATAAAAAATAACCCTTGTATGTTTAGGGTTATTTTTGGTGCGACAAGTGATAAAGTATCCGAACCGATTACAAGTCCAAGTTGGCGTTGGATATGTGCGATTGAGAGTAAAGTTAAAATAAAGTCTTTTTATAAAAATTTGTATCATCCCAACCTTTACACAAAGTATTTTCATATATCGTGAAATTATTGTTTATTAAAACCTTATTTGAACCCTTATTTTTAATATCACACTGTGCAAATATTTCTCTCATCCCAAGTTCTTTTGCTCTTTCACACAATAATTCTACAAACTTTGTTGCATAACCTTTCCCACGTTCTGATGGTCTTGTTTTATACCAAATGTTTCCACTATGCCTTTTCCAATAATTGTTAAGTTTTAATCTAAGGCCACCAATACAAACAGGTTTGCCGTTCACATATAAAATATAATTTTCAGCTGGTAATATATTTCGACTTAGTGTTAAAGAATATGCTACCCGCATTCTTGAATTTATTTCTTCCACTATCTCTTTTCGTGTTTTTCCATAATATTCATTAGTTTGCCCAAATTACAATAATTGTATTTCTAAATCACAAACTAAAAAAACAATATTTAGACATCTATGGCAACAATACATAGATAGAGTAAATGAGATAAGATTTACAGAGCCATGGAAAGAATATTATCATAAAAGAAGTGAGACAATAGAACGAATATTTGCAGAAGCGAAAGAGAGACATGGAATGAGATACACTCAATTACGCGGAAGAAAGAAAGTAAGTTTGCAAGTCTTACTAACTTTTTCATGCATGAATTTAAAAAAATTAGCAAATTGGAAATGGGAAACAGGAAAGAAGACAGGGCTTTTATCAAGAATTCGTATATTTATTAATAATATTTTAAAAATATATCAAAAATCATTAAAAATTGCATAAAAAAAGACAAATAACCTTTTTTTGAAAAGTTATTTGTCTTCAGTCTGAGTCGTAGAATATATCTACGACTTTAAATATTATCTTTCAAGACCATCATATTCCCCATCAAAGTAGGATACGTCATCTTCATTATCTTGTCTCTCCTTTGATTCTTTTTCTATACGATAAAGAGTGGATAACCCATTATTTAACATGATATCATCTTCTACAACTGCACCACGAGAAACAAAATAATCTTCAATTTCTTCATCAGTTTTATCTTTTAAATATTCATATAATTCTTCGCCGGTATTTAAATCCATTGGATTTTTCTTTTTAGGCTTATTTTCTTTATGATTAAATGGTAAACTAAAATCAGTACGAGATTTACTTACATCTTCTTTTGAAAACACTTCTTTTATTTCTTTTACGGTAAGTTCTATACCCCAAACGGGGCGTTTTTTGTTTTCATCAGCATCGCATAGTTTTGAATGAATATCGGTTATTTTTTTTAACTCACTCAAATCAAACTTTTCACTTAATTGTGCATTTACAAATAATTGCATTTTTGCAAATTTATTATTTATAATAATTCTACTAACAAGAATTTTTTGTTCATCATCTAATTTTATTAAATCTTCATAATCTATATATCTTTTTGAATTTTTAATATTTCTCATTTTTTACTCCATTTAATTTATATTGTTATGTTATTTTACAATAAAGAATTTACTAAGTCAATAAAAAAGGTATGTTCAATTATATTTTTTCATAATATGTTTGATATTTCATTTTTCATATTTCCCATGTAAAATTAAAATGAAGTGAAATCCTAAGGTTGTTAAACTTTTTTGTTCACTTCAAAATGGACTTTATATCTATATTTATTTGGTGCTGGTGGTGGGAGTCGAACCCACACGGTGTTGCCACCTCGGGATTTTAAGTCCCGTGCGTCTGCCATTCCGCCACACCAGCATAGAAAACATTATATTAAGTTTTTTCCAAGATCTTAGTCCGTTTTCGCACGGGACTTTTAAGTCCGTGCGTCTGCCACTTTCACCCTTAAAATCTTATGATTTTCAGGGAACCCGAATCCGCCACACCAGCATAATTGAATGTCTTGAAATTCTTGGAATTTTAGAAGATATTAGATTTTGAAACGTCACATATATTGTTACTCTTTTCCTATCTTTTCCAAGTTCAACGACAAAATTAAGTGTAGCAACAAAAACTTACTTAATAAATATAACATTTACCAAACAAAAAATCAAGTATTTTTGCTAAGTTTATAGTTAAAAATATATTTTCGTCCACCAGTATGGGTTAAAATTTAAAATTATTGTTTTAAAAACTTTATAATAAGCTTATTCTAAGAAAAATTAAGGTCTTTTTTCAATAAAATATTATTTGATTTGACAAAATATTCTTTCCATGCTAAAATAGCTCAGTACTTAAAAGGACTTTTATTATGGCTATTGTTAAAAATGAAAAAATTACTTCTAGAGATGTTGATTTTGCTCAGTGGTACACTGACATTGTTAAGCAAGCTCATCTTGCTCACTACAGTTCTGTGAAAGGCTGCCTTGTGATTGAGCCTTACGCTTATGCTATTTGGGAAAATATTCAAGCCGTGCTTGACGGAATGTTTAAAGAAACAGAACACGAAAATCTATATATGCCTATGTTTATTCCTGAAAGCCTACTTAAAAAAGAAGCTGAACATGTGGAAGGTTTTGCTCCTGAGGTTGCTTGGGTAACTCATGGCGGGAAAACCCCGCTTGAAGAAAAACTCTGCGTCCGCCCTACATCTGAAACGCTATTTTGCGATTACTATTCCACTATTATAAATTCGTATAGAGATTTACCAAAACTATACAATCAATGGTGCAGCGTTGTTCGCTGGGAAAAATCCACCCGTCCTTTTTTAAGGTCAAGAGAATTTTTATGGCAAGAAGGCCACACTATTCATGAAACGGCAAAAGAAGCGGAAGATGAAACTTTAAGAATGCTGAACATCTACAAAAAATTCTTTGAAGAATATCTTGCTATTCCTGTGCTTGTTGGCAAAAAAACTGAAAAAGAAAAGTTTGCAGGTGCTGAATACACCCTTTCACTTGAAGCACTTATGTATGACGGAGTGTCGCTGCAGTCTGCAACTTCTCACTATTTCGGGCAAAAGTTTTCTAAACCTTTTGATGTTAAATTTGTTGATAGAAATAACAAACTGCAATATGTTTATCAAACATCTTGGGGTTGCAGCACAAGAATGATTGGTGCTTTAATTATGGTGCATGGTGATGATAATGGACTAATTCTTCCGCCTAAGATTGCACCTAAACAAGTTGTTATTGCATCTATTAGAAATGATGAAAATGTGCTGAAGGCTGTTAACTCAATTTTCGACACGCTTAAAAAGGCTGGTTTGCGTGTGCAAAGCGACATTAGCGATAAGAGTGCTGGTTTCAAGTTTGCTGAATATGAGATGAAAGGCGTTCCTGTGCGAATTGAAGTTGGACCGCGTGACATTGCAAACAATCAAGTTGTTATTGCAAGACGTGATACGGGAGCAAAGGAAATTGTTAAATTTGAAGATATAGAAAAACGTGTTTTAGCTCTTCTTGATGAGATACAAAAAAATATGTATGACAAGGCACTTAAACATACCAAAGAAAGAACATATACCTGCACCACCCTTGACGACGTTAAAAAAATTATGGCAGAAAAGCCTGGCTTTATCAAAGCTATGTGGTGCGGCGACCCTGAGTGTGAAGCAAAAATGAAAGAAATACGCGGAATGAAATCTAGATGCATACCTTTTGAAGAAGAACACCTTGCTGACAGCTGCATTGTTTGCGGCAAGAAGGCTAAACATATGGTTTACTGGGGTATACAATACTAAAATTACAAATATAAAATCTATGGCAGTGTCATAGATTTTTATTTAAAAATTATTAGTAAAAATAAAAAATATTTAATATTTTCTATATAAAAATGAATTTAAGGAGTGTATTTTTAAATTTTTAACTTATTTGCTATTGTGATGGCAAAGTTGGAATGAAGAACAAGCACTTAAAAGCGTTAAGCCCTGCCGTGCAGGCAGGGCTTAACATGCAAAAATTTTTGCATAATGCCCTTTTAGGGCATTGCTTTTAAGTGCGTATTTTTATTGCAAGGAAATTCAATTATATATAATCTTACATCTTGAATGGCAGCAAATATAAAATATTTGATAACTTTTTGAAAGCTCTTTGACTACTTCTTTTGCACATTGCATCATATTATCATCCAAATTCACAAAGGTATCATCTAAAATAATAAAAGGTTTTTCTTTTTTATAAATTTTGTTAATTAGGCTGATTCTTTGGCAAAAAGATATAATGTCTTGCAAGCCTTGAGATGAGTATTCAAACTCTTTACTGCCAACACTGGTTTGTTCCTTAACATCCCACTGGTTATCAATAACAAATCTTTTTGTATCAATGTTAAATTTTGAAAGTATATTTGAAAACTCGCTATTGATAGAGCTTACATAGCGAGATGCAACGTTATCCTTTGCTCTTAAAAGATAGTCTATTGTTTTTTCTATAATACTATATTTTTCTTCAAAGGATGCCAGCCTATCTTTATATTCTGCTATTTGGCTTGACATATATTCTTCTTGGTTTATAGCATTATCAAGGTCGGCATTTAAGTTGATAATTTTATTGCTAAGAGACAATTCTTCGCCTTTTAAATAACTTTGTTTTTGTAAAAGTTCGTCGAGTATTGCTCTCTCAGGCAATGAAATATCAGAATAATCATTATTTAAAATATAGTTAAGCTTAACAAGCTCTTTATTTAACTCGTCTATTTTTGTTTTAAAATCGGTTGTAAGGACAACTGCCTTTTGGCTATTTTTATCAGATTTTGTTTGTCTCTTATATAAAACAAGCGACATGACAAAAAGAATAATAGATAAAGCCAAGATTGTTATAAAAAGAGCTATTTCTATGATATCAAATACATATAAAATTGTCGCTATGACCGCTAACATTAAAGCCATCATAATCAGAGCCAATAATACTTTTTTAAAAGGATTTTTTCTTTGACTGCTTAAGTTTTCTATAGCCTTATTTTGCATTTCTGTTTGTTTAGAATAAAGTTTATTTATTTCGGTGGAAAACTCTTGCATCTTATTTTCTATAAGTGTTTTATTTTTATATTTATCTTGTTGAAGCTTTAATTTTTCCCTTTCGATAGTTATTTTATCGTTGAGCGAAGAATTCTCGCTTTCTAATTTTTCTAAATACGTTCTTTGTTTTTCAATTTCATCACTTAATGACACTTTTAGTGACTTTATTTGTCCAAGTGCAAGTCTTCTTTCTTCAATTTCTGCCCTTTTAGGTATTTGTCTTTTTATTTCAAGACGTTTTTCGTTTAGCCTTTTTATTGCTTTATCAATATTTGCAAGGTCGTTTTGATACTTGTTAACACCTGTCAAGTTGGCTGTAAGCTCTGAGTTTGAAGAGCTTTTAAAGTCAAGTTGTGGAAAAAATGCCGTCATTTTAAAAGACTCTTCGCCTATTCCAAAGAGTTCTTCGCCTAGCGGCACTTTCTCTTCATTTATAGACGTATTGGTTTTATAATCAAAAAGTTCAAAAGTGTCACTTTCAGGAGTCTTTCCAAAGACCCTAGTCACTCTATAGACTGCCTCACCTTTTTTAAATTCTAAATAACCACCATAACTACCGCCCTGCCACGGCATATATTTGGTGCGTTCTGACTTATAGTCACTTCCCCTTGTCTTTGCTGGCAGACCATAAAACATGGACTTTATAAAAATGGTAAAAGTACTCTTTCCCCAGCCATTTTCTTGAAGGAGCTGAGTTATTGATTGATTAAAGTCAAAGTCAATATTGTGAAGTTTGCCAAAGTTTTCTATATGTAATTTTGTTAATATCATATTGATATATCATCTCCCCTTAATGCTTCAATTCCTAGCTGACAAATCTTGTTTTTAAGTTCTTCGTCACTCTCTTCATTTTCAACTAAAAGCAAAAATTCAGCTTTGAATGACAAATCTTCATTTTTTATTTTTTCAAAATCTATTGTGAGTTTTGTGCTATCGATAAGCTCAAAGTAATAGAAATTATCTTTTAAATCACGCTCTAGTGCATGGATGTATTTCTCGCTTTCTTCTGTATAGTAACCGCTTAGAATAACCCTTACCAAATCGTCCTTTTTCGCAGTTTGTTCAAGGCTTGCTTTTACTTTATTTAAAATATCATTATAAGCTATAAGATTTGTTATATCGCAATTTACAATTACATATCGTCTGCTTGGAAAGGTTATAAAATTTGTTTTAACATTTTCATCTATGACGACTTCAATATAGCCCTTGTCTCCTGTCTCATCAAAACCATTTGAAAATAAACTGCCCGAATATACAGCGCTTATGCCTGATATATCAAATTTAGAGCTGTTATGAATATGTCCCAAAGCTATGTAATCAAAATGGCATTGCGAAGTATACACGCCAATATCCACAAAATCAGAGCTTGTTTTATTGCTAATATCACCATGAAGCAATAAAATATTTTTTAGGTTTTTATCATAATACTTTCCTATAATATCTGGTGACACCTGTCCAAAAAACATCACATTGTCAAGTCTATAAAATGGATTTTTGTCGTCTAAAATTATAATATTACTTGGCAGCGGTATATTAAAATCAAACTTTTCATCATGATTGCCCATAACGAACAACACAGGTCTAGAAAAATTTTCAACTGCATTAAAAAAATTGGTGACTATCTTTGATTGAACATTTTTTGAGTGAAATAAATCACCACATATCAATACCGCATCATAATCTTCTTGATATGCTTTTTGAAACAGTTTTGTGATAAGCAAATTCTGTTCGTTTCTTATTTCCGTTTGCTTTTCTAGTGGTAATTTTATGTTTTTTACACCTAAATGAATATCGGCGGTATGTAGTATCTTCATAATAATTCCTTTTGTAAAATTATAACAAAATATAGCCTTGATTACAAATTATTTTATAAGAAAAAAATTAAGTTAAATTTAAAATAATTGTAAAAATTTTAAATAAAAACCACCATATTAGCATAAAAAAAGCTTCCAATTAAGAAAGATTTTATTCTTCAATAATTGACACATTTATAAAGCCATTTGTTTTCACATTTATATATTTGCTACCATTATTGACAACAAGCGGATTTGAAAAGACATCTGCCTGCCACTGTACATCAATGTTTGTGCTATCATTTCCATTTGCATCATATGCATAAAGTGCGAAAGCTAAGCTGTCTAGAACACTTAAATTCACATCGCCACTTTGAGATGTTATATTAAGTTGATTATTTAACGCTGGGCTTTCATAGACTATATCAATATTCCCGCCATCAGTTTTGATGTCTAAATCATCTGCATAGGAATGTATGCTTACATCACCTGACGTTGTTTCTATAAACGCTTTCCCGCGAAGAGCTTGAACATTGACATCGCTTTCCGTTCCCCTTACGTAAATTTGGCTGCCTAATGACATTTCTCCAACACTTATTATGCTTTTATTTGCAAAAGGTAAACTTATATCGCCTTCAACCTCATCTATAGACAAAGTCGCCTTGTTCATTTGGACAACTGAGTCATTAGCGTTAAGCGACCCTTGCAATTTTGCTACATCAAGATAGCCACTATTCATATTTAATATTACATAGCCACTAAGAGTATTTGCTTGAAATTCCCCATTATTTAAATCAAGAACCATGCCTTCCCCATCTACATTTGTGTATGCTATGTTGGCAAATTTGATATAACTTGAAGATGTGTGCAACTCAAAACTATTTGATATATTTATATCAGAAATATATGAAATAACTCGTCCTGAATTTGATTTGATAAATACATCATTGAGCGTGTCTTCAAGATATCTATTTAAAGAAATTTGTCCGCTATCTGTTCTTAAGTTTAATGAATTTACATTGATATGACTTAAGTTCCCTGTTTCATCTGCATTATTTGACAAGGCAGTTGCATTGCCTATAACAATATTCCCGCTTGTATTTTCAATGTTTATTGCGGTGTTGCTTAGAGAATAACTTGCCTTTGCTGGTACCAAAATGCTGATTGTTATTTCCTTGTCAAAGAACAAAAAGCCTTCTGGCTCTATCACATCAATATTCAAAACTGAGCTATCACCATTTGAAAAATATATGTCAACTGAAAAGTCTGTGTTGTCGCTAGAACTTGCAAAACCTTTGCATCTATTTTCAACCTTTACAGCATCTCTATCTACTTCCAGCGACCTTTCAACCACAACATTTGCATAGCCGCAATTTATATTTATTTCATCTATATTTTCATAAATTATAGTTTCGTCTGACGCCGTCCGATAAATAGGGTCGCCATCAATATTATAAATCATGTATTGAAAACCTAGCACATTTTTAAATGGTGAAAAAAGCATGACAACAATTACCACCAAAAAAGCTGCTACTATTATTAGTAATAATATGAATAGATATGTAGCAAAGCCTTTTTTTACGCCACCTTTTGCCATTTTGCCTCCAAATACAAAAATCTAAATTAGATTTAATCTATACAAAGATTATATCACAACTAACTTTAATTTACAACACTTAAATAAAATTTATTAGTCTAAGATTGCTTTTATTCTTCTTATGCCGCTTGACGAAGACTCTTCCTTTACAATTTTGAAATGGTGAAGTTCTTCTGTATTTTCAGCATGAGGTCCGCCGCAGATCTCCTTGCTTACATCACCAATCGTGTATACCTTAACTTCTTCTCCATACTTATTTGTAAAAGTGCCATGAGCACCTTGCTGCTTTGCCTCTTCAAGGCTCATAATTTCGCATGTCACAGGAAGCTTTCTCTCTATTGCATCATTGACAAATTTTTCAACTTCGTCAAGCTCTTCTCTTGACATCTTATGGTCAAGGTTGAAGTCAAAGCGAAGTCGCTCTGGGGTTATATTTGAACCCTTTTGCATCACTTGCTTGCCAAACATCTTTTGAAGTCCTGCCAAAAGAAGATGTGTTGCTGTGTGAAGCCGTGCTGACTGTTTTGAGCTGTCGGCAAGTCCGCCTTTAAAGGTCCCTGCAGCTGCAACTCTTGATTTTTCTTGATGTTCTTTAAATTTTTCATCAAACTCAGCTTTATCAACGCTGTAACCACGCTCTTCGGCAAGCTCTTTAGTAAGCTCAAATGGAAAACCAAAGGTATCGTAAAGCCTAAACACTGCCTTGCCGCTAAGTTTATTTTCAACCTTTTCACCGCATTTAGCGGCAAATTCTTTATGTTTTTCCACTCCTGCAATAACTTTTTCAAACTCTTTATGCCCTTCTTCAAGTGCTTTTGAGAATTTTTCAATTTCCTTTTCAAGTTCTTGCTTTATAAATTCTCTATGAGAGGCTATATCCTCATAATCTTTGCCATACTCATCAACATAAATATCAGCTATATCTAAGAAATATTTGCAATCAAGTCCAATATTTCTAGCACAATTTACAGCACGGCGAATAAATCTTCTTAAAATATAACCTTGACCGACATTTGATGGCACAACCCCGCGTTCATCACCTAAGATAAATACTGATGACCTTAAGTGGTCGGTGATAATTCTGTATGCTCTTGTTGCTTGAGTAGTTTCTTTATAGCCAAGCTTTGCCTTCTCTGAGATAAAATCAACAACTTTTTTAAGGCACCCTGAATCATACACACTCTCTGCACCATTAAGTACAGCTACCGTTCTCTCAAGCCCCATTCCTGTATCAATATTTGGCCTTGCAAGTTTTTCTGCTTTTTCACCCGCAGCCCTTACAAAATATTGCATGAAAACATCGTTCCATATTTCTAAATATTTCCCGCAGTCGCAAGCTGGTGAGCAGTTTTTACTGCATTTTGGCTTGCCTGTATCATAGAACATTTCAGTGTCAGGACCGCATGGACCCACTCCGCCACCTAGAGCCCACCAGTTGTTTTCTTTTGGAAGGAAGAAAACTTTTTCTATTCCACATTCCTTCCATGCATTATAAGCCTCTTCATCTCTTGGTGCTGTTTCATCACCTGCAAAGACAGACACAGCAAGCCTTTCTTTAGGAAGAGCTAAATATTCCTTGCTTGTTAAAAACTCAAAACTGAGTTTTATCATAGTTTTTTTATCGCAGGCACCTAAAGTCCAGTTGCCAAGCATTTCAAAAAGTGTCAAGTGGCTTGCATCGCCAACTTCATCTATGTCATTGGTTCTTATACATCTTTGAACATCGAAAATCTTATCGCCATAAGGATGTGGCTCTCCAAGCAAGTATGGAACAAGTGGATGCATGCCAGCTGTGGTAAAAAGTACCGTTGGGTCATTTTCTGGTATTATAGAATAGCCCGGTATTCTTTTAAAACCATGTTTTTCAAAAAATTTAAACCATAATTCTTTCAATTCTCTATCTGTTTTCATTGTGCGTCCTTTTAATCTTTATTGCAAAATTGTCTTAATAAAACTTATGCCTATTTGTGCATATGTCTGTTTGATAAACTAGCTGCAAAAATGAATAAAGCTATTTTTGCATACCTTTATATTTTAGCATATTACATATAAAAAAGCAATTATTTTAGTAAATTACATCTTTTAAATATAGTCCATGTGGACTCATCGTTTGCCCTGCTTTGCTTCTATCGCCTTGATTAAGTGCCTGTTTTATATCTTGTAAAGATAGCTTGCCTAATGAATAGTCAACAAGAGTGCCTACTATAATCCTTACCATATTATATAAAAATCCATTTCCACAAACATCGACCTTTATAAAATCCCCTTCCTGTGCCACCTTTATCTCATAAATTGTGCGAACAAAATTTTCTACGCTTGTGTTTGCCGAGCAAAAGCCATGAAAATCATGCTCGCCAATTAACAATAAGGCACCTTCTCTCATCTTGTCTATATCAAGTTTATTTTTTACAACTCCAACTCTTGTGGCTAAAAAGGCATTTTTTACACTTGAATTATAGATTTTATATCTATAGCATTTTTTATGGACTGAAAATCTTGCGTGAAAATCGCCTTCAACTTCCTCTGCAGATTTTATCACAATATCGTCTGGCAGCACGTTATTTAGTATATCAGGAAGCTTTGACAACGGAACAGGCAGTGTCATATCAAAATGAGCCTTTTGATTTAGTGCATGGACACCTGCGTCAGTCCGCCCACTGCCGTAAACTTCAACGTCCTCGCCTATTGACAGTTTTATCGCCTTTTCAATCTCTCCCTGTATGGTCTTAACATTGGGCTGTTTTTGCCAACCACTATAATTTGTGCCATCATATTCTATGCTTAATAAAACTCTTTTCATAAGTTATATTATAACTATAATTTTTATATTTGAAAAATGTTTTTTAAATTTTTACAAGTTTTTGAATTTTTCCTTGTCAAGTTTCATTAAAGATATAACGCTTTTGAAAGGGCTATTGAAAGCTGCCTGCCTTAATGGCAGGCAGGCTTTGCAAAGCAAAGCAAAGCGTTTTATGCAAGCATAAAACGCTTACTTTCAATAGCCCTTTCAAAAGCTCAGTATATTTTAACTCTTGAATATTTTATTTGACTAAAACGATTAAAAAATATATACTTGTTATCTAGGAGAAATTATGAAAAAAATTATTACTGACGCATGCTCTGCCGCTGCGGACATTGCTTACAAACTTTCCGAAGTGATACCTATCTATCCTATCACTCCGTCAAGCCCTATGGCTGAATATTGCTCTGGACTTAATAGCAAAGGAAAGAAAAATTTATTTGACGAAGATGTTAAAATGATTGAAATGCAGTCTGAAGGTGGCGTTGCTGGAACATTGCACGGCGCACTTTTGTTACACGCCTATGCTAGCACTTTCACATCAAGTCAAGGGCTACTTCTTATGATACCAAACATGTATAAAATGGTTGGTGAATGTTTGCCTGCTGTTATTCATGTTTCTGCAAGAGCTGTGGCAAGTCACGCACTATCTATATTTGGTGACCACTCTGACGTTATGTCTACAAGAAGCACTGGCTTTATTATGCTTTCATCAGCATCTGTTCAAGACTCTCACTACCTTGCTCTTGCTGCCCACACTCTAGCTATGAAGTCAAGTCTTCCTGTTATGCATTTCTTTGATGGTTTTAGAACAAGTCATGAAATTCAAAAGATAAATATGCTTGAAAATGATGAAATAAAAAAGATAATAAAAGATTATTTTATAAACTTTAAAAATTCTTATAAAGAAAAACAATTTGGCACGGCACAAAACCCTGACGTTTTCTTTCAAAATAGAGAAACAAATGAAATTAAATATAGACAAGTTGAAAAAAATCTAAACGAAATATTTGCTGATATCAACGCCTTGACAGGAAGTCAATATGATTTCTTTAAATATTATGGAAAAGCCGATGCCGAGCACATCGTTGTTGCAATGGGCTCTGCCTGTCAGACGATAGAAGAATATATTGACAACAACCCTGACAAAAAGATTGGACTTATCAAAGTTGTGCTTTATAGACCTTTCTTTTATCATAAGTTTATTGAAGCCTTGCCAGAGACCGCTAAGACTATCACGGTGCTTGACAGAACTAAGGAAAACGGTTCTCTTCCACCACTCGCTCTTGACGTGATTTCTGCTGTGCAGAGATATAATAAAAACGTTAAAATACTATCTGGCAGATATGGGCTTGGTGGAAAAGATTTCACGCCTGCCCAAGTTGACAGCGTTTATAATAATATGCTTGAAAGTCAGCCACATGACAACTTTACTGTTGGTATTGATGATGACGTCAATGGAAGCTCGCTAAAAATGTCAAGTTATAAAGGCAAGCAAGATGCTTTCCAAATAAAAATTTACGGGCTTGGCTCTGACGGCTCGGTTTCTGCAAGCAAGTCAACAATAAAAATTCTTGGCGAAAAATATAATAAGTTTGTTCAAGGTTATTTTGAATATGACTCTAAAAAGTCAGGCAGCTTGACAATATCTCACTTGCGACTTTCTGACAAGCCTATAAAGAGTGACTATCTTGTTAAAAACGCCGATATTGTGTCTATAAATAACTTCTCATTTGTTACAAGATATAACTGTCTTGAAGGACTAAATGACAACAGCACAGTTTTAATAAATTCTATCTTTGACAAGAAAGAAATATCAAAAGTTTTGCCTGTATCTTATGTTGAAACGCTGCAAAAAACTCACTCAAAATTATTTGTTATAAATGGTCAAAAAATTGCTGCAGAATGCAAGCTTGGGGCGAAGATCAACATTATTATGCAAGCCGCTCTTCTTAAATGTTCTAAATTTTTAAATGACAGCGACATTGCAAAGGAGCTTGAAGAAGAAATCAAAAAATTGTTCTCAAATAAAGGCGAAGATGTTGTTCAAAAGAATATTGACGCAATGAAAATAGCACTGGGTTCTATTGAAGAAGTCGATGTTTCTGCTTTGCAAGGAAAAATTTATAAAGAGCAGACTGACTATGAAGATGAATTTTATAAAAATATCATGAAAAAGCAGAAAAATCTTTGTGGAGACAGCATTCCTGTTTCTAAATTTTCTGAAGATGGTTCTACGCCGCTTGATACAAGCAGATTTGAAAAACGCGGTATTGCGTTAAGACTGCCTAAATGGATTAAAGAAAATTGCATTCAATGTGGTCAGTGCGTGCTTGCTTGTCCGCACTCTGCTCTGCAGGCTTTACTTGTGGATGAGAATATTCAAGATAAAGATAGTTTTGTTAAGGCGCTCGGGCTTAATGGAAGCTTGTTTAAAATACTGCTTTCTCCTGAAGATTGCACGGGCTGTGGAGTCTGCGCTAAAACCTGCCCTGCAATTAAGAAGGCACTTGTTATGTGCGAAGCTCAAGAAATTCTAGATGAAAAGAAAAAAGATTATGACGAAAGTCAAAAACTTGTTTTAAAGAAACAAAATCTTTTCCCTAAGACTATGGCAAAGGGGCTGCAATTTGAAAAGTCTTTATTTAAGTTTTCTGGTGCCTGTGCTGGCTGTGGAGAGACGCCTTATATCAAGATTTTAACTATGCTTAATGGAAGCAACATGATGATTGCAAATGCCACAGGTTGCTCGTCTATCTACGGCGGAACGTTTGGCTCTTGCCCTTACGGCAAAGATGAAAATGGCGGAATACTTTGGGCTAATAGCTTGTTTGAAGATAATGCAGAGTTCGGGCTTGGTATCAAACTTGGCAGCAAATACAACAAAAGTAAAGACAAAAAAGTTTGGATTATTGGCGGCGATGGCTGGGCTTATGATATAGGCTTTGGCGGGCTTGACCATGTGCTAGCAAGTGGTGAAGACGTCAATATTCTAATTCTTGACAATCAAACATATTCAAATACTGGCGGTCAAGCAAGTAAGGCAACGCCGATGGGTGCTACGGCTAAATTTGCAGAAAATGGCAAAACTTTAAGAAAGAAAAATATTGGTGAAATTGCCCTGTCTTATAAAGATGTTTTTGTTGCACAAGTAGCTCTTGGCGGAAACATCAATCAAACGATAAAAACACTTAATGACGCACAAAACTATAACGGCGTGAGCCTTGTTATTGCTTATGCTCCTTGCGTAAATCAAGGTTTTGATATGTCTAATATGTTGAGCGAGATGAAAAAAGCTGTTGAATGCGGGTTCTGGCCAATTTATGAGTATAACCCGATTGATAAAACCTTAAATCTGCAAAGCAAACTTAATGAAGATAGTTATTTTGATTTTCTTAAAGGCGAGCGAAGATTTGTCTCAACTATAGAAAAAGGCAATATAAATCTTCTTGAAAAACAAAAAGAACAATCTATTGAAAACTATAAATATCTTGAAAAATTAACAGAAAATAAAAAATAAAAAGAAAAAATAATTTCTTTTTATTTTTATTTTAAAATATTTTTCTTGCATTTTTATTAAATATTTATTTTTTATATATTTTTATTTTCTAGTCTTATAATTTTATTTTAATTATTTTTTAATT
>CAWVLM010000022.1:0-10960 GCA_963930145.1 Clostridia bacterium | reverse complement strand
GTTCAATCATTTCTTTTTCCCATTTATCCATAAATTCTCCTTATAAAACAAAAGGCTATTCACAAAACTTGTGAACAACCTTATTTTGCTAATCTATACATAGAATTTCATATAGTTTTTCTATATTCAAGATTTAATGACAAAAATTTTACGGTTTGTAGAAATATTTACTTAAAAATCAATTGCCTAATAGAAAACAAAATAATGCCTAATAAAATTAGGCAAAACGAGATAAAACAAAAGGGTGCGATTTAAACTCTAATTGTGTTATAAATAAAGGGGAATAAAGGTTTTAAAAGGTAAAAATTAAATCATTTTAAAATGCTTTATCATTTTCTCTTAATCGAAGGGTCCGGGGTTCGAGCCCCCGGCAGTCCACCAATCTAGACCATCACGGTCTTTTTTTATTGCCGAGGGCTTTGCAAAGATTGATAAATCTTTGCCCATGCTCCGCATGCACGAACCCCGGACAAGTCCAGGTCACAAACTTTCAGTTTGAGCCATTCGGCATTTGCCTGCCTTCCGGCATGCGCCTCATACAACCGTTCTTTACTTCTTTTTGTCTATTAAAACTAATTCTTAATTTTGCTTATGTTGGCATTTTTTATTTCAAAAACATTATCAAAAACATCAAATTTGTTAAGTTTATGAACTATAACTATAATAGTCTTTTCTTTCTTCAATGATGACAAAGTGTTAAATAACAATGATTGGTTTTTGGCATCAAGCGCACTCGTAGGTTCATCAAGAAGAATAATTTTGCTATCTTTTAAAATTGCTCTTGCAATTTCAATTCGCTGTCTTTGTCCACCGCTTAGATTTCCTCCATTTTCAGAAAGTATTGTAGTGTAACCATTTTCAAAAGACATAATTTCGTTGTGGACATTTGCTAACTTGCAAACTTTTTTAACTTCTTCGTTTGTTGCATCAGGTTTAACAATTTTTATATTATTTAAAATTGTATCATGGAAAAGAAAAGACTCTTGATTTACTAAACATACATTTTTTCTCAATGAAACTTCGTCAAATTTATTTATATCAATATCATCATAAAGAATTGAACCATCTTTTACATCGTATAATTTGGACAAAAGTAAAAATAATGTTGATTTGCCACTCCCAGAACTTCCAATTATGGCATTAAGAGTATTAGGTTTTATTTGCAAATTTATGTTATTTAAAATAGTCTTATTGTCATAACCGAACGAGAGATTTTTTATATTAATTTCTCCTTTTAAAACAGATATTGCTTTATTTCCAAAAGATTCTCGATTGTCAATTTTAAACATTTCAAGAATTCTTTTAGCATAATAATCTCCATTAACATAGTATCCCTTTATCTTTGAGAAGAATCCAACAGTATCATACATTAATCCTTTATAGTTGAAAATGATAAGAATGGTCGCCACTTCAATTTGACCAGCTGGGAGAAGCCACAACATAGACATTAAAACTAAAATTGAATCTATTATCCATTGCAAATAAGTTCCTATTCTTGAAATCAACTCGAAAGTTGTATCTTTTTTACGATTCTTTTCCACAACATCTTCATTTAAGATATCAAGTTTGTTATTCACAACATTCTTAATACCAAATCCCTTTATATCTTTAATGCCGTGAATAGCTTCATCAAAACTTGAATTTGCTTCTTCTGTGGAAGTTTTTGCTAAAGACAAATTTTTAAGATTAATTTTGACTTTTATACTTTCAATGATAAAAAGAAGAATAATTCCTATCGTAAAAAATAAGCCACACTGCCAACTGAGAAAGTAAATCACTATTAAAAAACTAATGTTTGTAAAAACATCAACCATTGTCCCTGCAACATTGCCCAAAAACTGACTAACTTCATTGACGTCATCGTTTAATCTTTCTAAGTAGTAACCTGAACCACGATTTTTAATTTCAGAATATTTAGTATCAAGAAAATTTTTGATTATATCTTGCTTTATATCATAAGAAACCAGTTTTGAAAGTTTAAACTGAAATTTACTCCATAAAAACCAATTTAGGTGATGTATGGACACAACAATGAGAATATATATTGTAAATTTAATAGCAATAGAAGCAAGTTCGTTTGTTATTCCAATTAACTGTTCACTCATAAGATACGACAAGAAAATTCCTGCCGAACTAGCAATCACCATTACGCAAAGAAGTATAATGATAAGACCTGTATATTTTTTATAATATGTTTTAAATTTATATAAATTTTTAAAGCGTTTTAAAAACATAATTCAATCTCCTTTATTTATAATTCGGCGAATATAAAACAAGGCGATTTTATCAAAAAAAATCCACCAAATAGGTGAACTTTATACTTTAATTTTAATTTATCTTATATTTTGCAATATAAAGAAATTAAGTACAAAAAAGATAAAACCCACCAGTTTTAATGTTGCAATCACACATAAAACTGGCCGTTCAGTTTTATGCGTTTATTTTGTTCTTAATTTCAATATTGTAAACATACTATTTCTCCTTTTTGATGTTCATATATTAGCAAACTTTAAATCAAAAGTCAATACCCTTTGAAAATTTTTTATATTATCGGAAGCCGAACCAAGCGCGACGAAGTCGCATTTGAGTGAGTCTGATGGTTATACATACTATGTGATGAGTATGTGTTAGCATACAAATTCGCCAGAATTTATTAAAATTTTATGATAATAAAATTTTAACATCACATAATATATATTATCGGAAGCCGAACTTGCTTGCAAGAGTGAGTCTGATGGTTATACAAGTCATGTGAAGAGTGCGTGAAACGCACAGATTCGTAAGAATTTATTAAAATCTTATGATAGTAAAATTTTAACATCACATAGTTTATTATCAACAATCTCTCTTACCAACTGTCTAAAATTATGCAGCGAAATCTTAAATAATTTTAGACAACTTTAAAAAATATTAGTTAACACAATATAACACGATTTTCCCTATAAAATAAGAGATGTTAAGGGATTTGATAACATTAAAAGACCTTGAAAAATAAGTTTTATTCATGCCTCTTAATCGAAGGGTCGGGGGTTCGATCCCCCCGCAGTCCACCATTTGCAAAAAATACTAGATAAAGCTATATCTAGTATTTTTTATGTTGTGATTTTTATATTGTGTTTCATTTTGTAACAAAAGTTTAGTCAAAACTAGGGTATAAATCACCATATAATAAGCGGAGTTTAGCCTTTGGTATGTTTTCCTTTATGTTCGTGTATATGTCATTTGTTGTTACTATTGACGCAAGTCCGAGTTGCATTTGTCTATATTTATCATTTGCTCCTAAAAAATAAAGGTTTGCCGAACATGTGAGCCTTCAGACATGTAAACATCATTTACGCTTTATTCTATAAGTATTTGGTTTAAATGTTCTTGGTTGTAGATTTTTTAGTTTGATGATATGGTGTTGCATAATTTATTGTATTAGCATCGTCAGACAAAAATTTTTGATTTATAAAAAAATATAAAAAATTGGCACTAAACGTTTGACATTGCTAGCAAAGCAAGCTATAATATGCTTGCATTTAAAAATGCAGGGAGGTAAATTATGAAAAACAATAATGATAAATTTGATTTAACAGCAGGAGGAAGACATAATCGTTCTTTTGATTTGTTTGACCCATTCTTTGACGATTTCTTTGGCTATCCAATGTTCGATAGAAGAGAGATGAATAGAATGAGCAATATGCTAAAGACCGATGTCAAAGAAGGGGAGCATAACTATACACTTATGATAGAGATGCCAGGCATTGACAAGAAAGACATCAGCCTTGACTTAAAAGATGGCTATTTGACAGTAAGTGCTAAGCGTGAACATAGACAAGATGAGTCAAAAGAAAATTATATCAGAAAAGAGCGTAGTTATGGCAGCTTCAGCCGAACATTCTATGTAGGCGATGTACGAAAAGAAGAGATTGAAGCATCTCTTGAAAACGGGGAGCTTAAAGTTGTTGTTCCAAAAGAAAGCAAGAAAATTGAAGGCTCAAGCCGCATAGAGATTAAATAGAAATTTTTTCAAAACAGAGAGCGTCTTATCTTTTGTGATTAAGACGCTCTTTTTGTTAAATGCTCCTTTGGTAGTCTAGGGCACAAAAAAAGATGACTATCAAATTTTTAGTCATCCTTTTTTGATTCTTTAGTCTTTTTTGTCGTCTTTTTTGTCAGCTTCGCTTTTGCTTGTAGAAATTGCATAGGCAACACCAGTTCCAGCAAGCACAACGCCTGTTATCACTGAAACGATATAACCAACTGTAGTTAGAGCTGAAGCAAGTTTTGTTCCGTCAAAATCGGCAGTCCAAGTAACGCTGTTTAATACGCCACCGATTAAGACCATTGCAAGTCCAACAGAAAGCACAACGACAAGAGTAGTTAAAAGTTTTTTCATATTTCCCTCCATGATATTATATTAAAATAAAACGAAGGATATGTCAAACAATATCATTAAATTTTTTTAAAATTTCAATTTTAAGGCTTAATTCGTTAGATTATCTCCTATTTTTTAGTAATATTTTTCTATATCTACAATTTTTTAAAGAGCGTGTTGAATTTTGCCAATAGACTTTTTAAGCCTTTATTTTGCTTGCTTTTTAATGTTATTATGTTATATAATACTAAATTATAGGAGAAAACAATGGATAAAAATTACTCACCAGAACTATTTGAAAATGAAATCTATCAAACCTGGCTAAAAAAGGGTTATTTTCACACAGACCCAGACAACCGAGAGCATTATTCAATCGTGATGCCGCCGCTTAACGTCACAGGCAAGGCACACATTGGTCACGCACTTGACAACACTATTCAAGATATATTGATAAGAACAAAACGTATGCAAGGCTTCAACACTCTTTGGGTTCCAGGCACAGACCACGCAGCGATTGCAACCGAGCAGGTGCTGGTTAAAGATTTGAAGCGAAATGGAGAGACTAAGGAAAGTATAGGCCGCGAAGAATTTTTAAAACGCGGTTGGGAGTGGTATGGGAAGTACACCCATGTCATTTGCGACCAACTGAAAAAACTTGGCGTATCTTGCGATTGGGACCGCCTTGCCTTTACTATGGATGAAAATTTAAACAGGGCAGTCCGCCATGTATTTTGCCAGTATTATAGGGAAGGACTTATCTATAAAGGCAAGCGTGTTGTAAACTATTGCCCAAGTTGCAAAACCACTATCTCAGACAACGAGAATGTTCATATAGACCAAAACACATATCTTTGGTATATACGCTATCCTTTTGCAGATGGCAGCGGGGAAGTGATAGTTGCAACAACTCGTCCTGAAACACTCTTTGGTGATACAGCGGTTGCGGTAAACCCGAATGACCCACGTTTTAAAGGTCGGGTTGGCAAAGCTTTAATCTTGCCGCTCGTAAACAAAAAGATAAAGCTTATTGCAGATGACTACTGCGAAATGGGCTTTGGAACAGGTGCGGTTAAGATAACCCCAGCTCATGACCCAAATGACTACGAGGTTGGACTGCGACATAACCTTGAAGTTGTAAATTGTATAGATGATGACGGCAAGCTTACAAGCCAGGCAGGGCAGTTTGCTGGCATGGATAGAATAGAAGCCCGCCCACTTATTGAAAAGGCACTTATTGAAGGCGGCTATCTTGTAAAGAAAGAGAAATATAAAAATCAGGTTGGCACTTGCGAGCGTTGCGGCTCTTTCACTGAGCCACGCATATCAACCCAGTGGTTTGTTAAGATGAAAGAGCTTGCTCGTCCTGCAATCGAAGCTGTAAAAAACGGCTCGCTTAAGTTTCATCCAAAGCGTTATGAAAAAACCTATCTAAATTGGCTTGAGAACATTCAAGACTGGTGTATCTCGCGTCAGATTTGGCTAGGACACCGAATACCTGTGTTCACATGCTCACATGGTCACACCTTTGCAAGTGAAGAATATCCAACTAAATGTGAAGTTTGCGGTGACGAACATTTAACTCAAGATAACGACGTGCTTGACACATGGTTCTCCTCGGCACTTTGGCCATTTTCAACGCTTGGCTATCCAAACAAGACGAAAGACCTTGCTTACTACTATCCAACATCAACCCTTGTCACAGGGTATGATATTATAACATTTTGGGTGTCAAAAATGGTGTTCTCAGGACTGAAATTTATGGGAGAAGTGCCATTTAAAGATGTTGTAATTCATGGACTTGTTCGTGACATTCATGGCATAAAGATGTCAAAACATCTTGGAAATGGCGTTGACCCTATAGATATGATTGATAAATATGGTGCTGATGCGTTGCGACTAAGCCTTATCAATGGTATGAGCATGGGCACTGACATCAAATATGGTGAAGAAAAAGCGAAGGAAGCCAAGATTTTTATCAATAAACTATACAATGCAGGCAAATTTGTCAACCAAAATGTCAAAGATATTGAAATGCGTGATATAAACATGCTAAAACTCCAAGAAAAAGACAAATGGATTTTAAGTGAACTAGACAAGCTTATCAAAGCGGTAAATAAAAACATAGATAAATTTGCTCTAGGCGTTGCAACAAGCAGCTTGATTGAATTTACAGTGTCAAAATTCTGCGATTGGTATGTCGAGCTAAGTAAGGTTGACCTTTATGGCAGTGATAGAGAAAGAAAAATAGTAACGCAAAATGTGTTATTATATACCTTTTCAACGCTTTTAAAGGTTTTTCACCCATTTATACCTTTTGTAACTGAATATATTTACCAAGACCTTCCAAATCATCAAGAGACCATCATGCAGTGTGCTTATCCTAAAAAAGTGGAAGTCAAAGGACTAAATAACCACTTTAATCACATAATAGAGATAATAAGGTCAATAAGAAATGCAAGGGCAGAGTTCAGCGTTCCAGACAACCGCCGAACAAATATCTATCTTATGGTTGAAAAGAAAAATAGGGTGCTTGAAGAAAACCTAGATGAGATTACAAAACTTGGCTTTGGTTCAAGCTGCGAAATTAAAGATGGCGAGCCAGAAGAGAAATGCACCAAGATTATCTGCGGTGACGTAAAGGTCTTCTTGCCTATGGGACAACTTGCCCACAACGAAAAAGAGAAAGAGCGTCTTGAAAAAGAAATTGAAAAGTTGAATTTCGAAATAAAACGCTCAGAGAAAATGCTTGCAAACGCGGGCTTTGTTGCGAAAGCACCTAAAGCTCTTGTAGACGGCGAAAAAGAAAAACTTGAAAACAACAAAAACTTACTAAAGAAAATACAAAAAGAACTTACAGAGTTATAAAGTCTTATAAAGATTGTTTTAAGGCAACCAAGGTTTATAGGTTAAATTATATACTTTGAAGAAAATTTAGAAAAAATATTGTTGATAAAGACAAAAAAAAGCGTTTAAGCTCTTTTTTGCATAAAATATTTAACTAAATATAATATTTTAGATTAAAATATAGATGTAAGTATATATACCATATTTATTTTATAATAATAAAAAAATAAAAATTTTTTTTAAAAAAATTGTTAAAATTGCTTGACATGCGTTGCGGGGGGGCTAATAGCATAAAAAGGCGATTATCTTAAGTCGCGAACGCGAAGTGGAAAGGCAAACTTAATTTGAATAGCATAAGACTTGGCGGCTGTCCGATAGGGTGTGTTAGAAAAACAAATCATATTTTCGCTCTCCAAGTGTAAGGCTTGCGGCAAGTAGTCAAGCATATGTCGCTGCAGGGCAGAGAAAAGAGAGCATAAAGGGGGTAAGTATGACTAAAATAAAAAGTTTAATATGTGCAGTCTTTGCATTTTTAATGCTTGCCACAGGCGTTGTTTTACTTAACACCTTAAACTCAGGCGGTAAAACAAGTCAAGATGAAATTTCTAGTGATACACAAGCCGAGAGTGCTCAAAATAATGATTTTAACTTAGAAATAGGAATGCAGCTTATAGGAGAGACAACAAAAACATATTCAAATCAAGGGAATGATACGGTAAATATTGGTCATTATTTTTCGGTTGAATGGCTTAATGAAGAAGGGACAAATAAATTTGGTAACGGTACGGTAGAGTTTGACACAGGCGGGTTAGACTCAACTGTGTTAAGAAGCGATGGTTCTAACAAAAGTCCGACTACAGGTATCTTAAGTATGTGCAAAACATTTTATTATCATTTTGATGCTTTTGGCTTATTTGGAGTTGGAATTGTCAGGCGAATGGGCAAGGTGGTTCTAACGCTGAATGATAGTTCATGGACTTATGAAGGATACAAGTTAAATGATGGCGGTGTGACGGGCAGCTCGACCACTTCATTTTATATCTATCGTTTGCAATCTGATAATGCAGAACACATAACAACATATTTACCAGATGACGGTGATGTGTCAAGGCAACTTCACGCTAAAATAATCTTTGTGTTTAGATATTCATATTATTTGTATTACAATGCAAATGGCGGCAGCGGTGCTCCCAGTGGCGTTTATGGTTCTTCTGGGAAAAGTATAACTCTATCTTCCACAAAGCCAACACGTCCTGGGTATAAGTTTGTTGCTTGGGAGTACAACGGAACAGAATACCAGCCTGGACAAACTGTAACATTTAACACCTCATCGTCAATTCAGATGGAAGCCAAATGGGAGCCAATAGATTATAAAATAAGTTATAATCTTGACGGCGGCGAAGCCACATCCAGCAATTATCCGACAACGGCAACGTATGACGAAGCGTTTAGAGTTGATAATCCTGTAAGAGAAGGCTACACATTTGCAGGGTGGACAAGTGATGACGCAAGTTCAACATACTCAATGCAGGGAAACACAACAACCGATCTTGAAAAATGGGAAAATCCAAGCACAAATGCAGTTTTATATAGTTCATGGATGGGCTTTAGCAATCTTTCAACCACGGCAGATAAAACTATAACATTGGACGCCAATTGGGAACCGATAACCTATAACATATCATACACCTTGAATGGTGGGCAGTATGGCACGCGTCATCCAACAACTGGCACCTTTGATAGTTCTGTCCGCGTATCAAACCCAACCAAGGAAGGGTATAGCTTTGCGGGTTGGACGGCAAGCAACCTTTCCACCTCGACCGCCAAATATGGCAGCACGAGTTCAACATCAAATTCATGGACAAATAGTTCTACAAAGGTCATAGGCTCCTCCACCACCACATACTTTAGGAATTTACGAACAGAAGAAGGCGAAACGGTCACCCTTATAGCCAATTGGGACCCAATATCATATGATATTTCATACGAATTAGATGGTGGGAAATGGGAGAGTGGAGCATCGCATCCGTCATCGTCAGACTTTGATGCATCCTTCAAAATATCAAACCCTGTTCAGACGGGCTACGACTTTGATGGCTGGACGGCAAGTGGTCTAGACATCTCGACAGCCAAATATGGCGGCACGAGTTCAACGTCAAATTCTTGGACGAATGGCAATACAAAAGTTAAAACCTTATATTTCAAAAACCTACGCTCAGAAAGCGGCACGGTAACTTTAACAGCCACATGGTTAGGCTATCCATACGAGGTCGAGTTTGATGGCAACGGGGCAACAGGCGGCAGCATGGCAAATCAAGATTTCATCTATGGCACAGCTGATAATTTAACTAACAATAAGTTTTCAAAAACGGGCTATCATTTCCTAGGCTGGTCAACAGATAAAAACGCGACAGAAGAAAGTTTTATAAACGGGCAGTCTGTTATCAATTTGACCAACGTCAAAAACGACATAGTCACACTCTATGCAGTATGGGAAGAAAATACATATACCTTAACTTTTGATGCAAATGGTGGCACTGTCAGCCCAAGTAGCATCAAAGTGACCTATGGTGGCACTTATGGAGCACACAACGGCGGCGTTCTCCCAACTCCAACCCGAAAAGGTTATTTGTTTCGGGGATGGTATGTTTCACTTTCAACAAGTAGTGCAAATAAAAGATATGCATCTGATACATATAATATAGATGGCGACAGCAAACTCTACGCTCATTGGTATGATACATGGTATAACCATAGAGAAAAACCAAGCGGCTCAGGCACAGCGAGCAACCCATATTTAATCAGCAAGTCAGAGCATCTTGGCTGGCTGTCGTATAGAGTTGCAAATGGGTACGACAAAACTGCATATTGCAAACAAACAGCGAGTATAAATTTATTGAATGATGGAACAATAAGCGGAATAATAGAGATACTATGGTATCCAATAGGAGATAATGACTATGCTTTTTCAGGCAGCTATAACGGGCAGGGGTATCAAATACGTTATTTTATGATTGAAAGTTACTCAGACAAAGAGCATTATCGAGAATATTCAGGTATGTTTGGCTATTGCAATGGTGCAAATTTAAGTAATATATACGTGATTGCAGATGGTCTTACAGGTTCAAGTTATTCAGGAACGATAGCAGGCTATGCCACAAATACAACGATATCAAATTGTGCTATAAGTTGCGGTGAATTTACAACAACAAATGCATCCACCCGTGGAGCAATAGTAGGCTACGGCACAAGCAGTGTAACGATAAAAGAATGTGCGGTATTTGGAGCTTCAACGCCAACAGGCGACTTAAAATTATCAGGCGGCTCATCAAAAATTCAAAACTGCGTATATATTTTGGATGGCAAGAAGGGCTACACAGGCACAGATTTTAGCAATTTCACCTATATTCAAGGTATGAAAATACCATTGCCAAAGGGAATCTCATGGCTTGCACAAGGCGGCAGCCCAGCAACCCTTGCAATAGTCCAAGCTTGGGCAAATAGCTAAACTCTTAAGAAACAACATTAAAACACAATAAAATTAAATAGCACACAACTAATAGACGCAAACCAACATTAAAAAATCCATATAGATTTTGGTCTATACGGATTTTTTTTGTTATCAACCTACAAATATCAATTTTTTACGCGTAAAAGTGCTAATTTTGCATTTTATAAAGTATTTATCTCCAATTCACTTGACAAATTTATAAAATAAAGCGAAAATAATAATACAAGTTTAATTTGCCAAGACTT
>CAWVLM010000021.1:0-49803 GCA_963930145.1 Clostridia bacterium | reverse complement strand
TACCTATGGTTGGTCTTGTAGATACAAATGGCAATCCTGACCATATTGAGTATGTTATACCTGGCAATGATGATGCTATACGCTCTGTAAAACTTATTGCATCAGCTGTTGCAGACGCAGTTATTGAAGCTAAGGAAGGTGTATCTCTTAAGAAAGATGACACTCAAGATGAAGATATCGATATTGAAAAAGTGTTAGCAGAAACAAAACCAAATCTTGAAATAGCAGAAGCTGGCGAAGAAAATCGTAGCAAAAAACCTAACAAAAAGAAACCTGCAAAGAAAAAGCCAGAAGTTAAGAAAGAAAACAAAGATGATTCAACTGATGTAAAACCTGAAACAGTTGAAACAAAAGAAGTAAAAGGAGAGTAATTATGAATTTTACAGCTAAAGATGTTGCAGAACTTAGAGCAAAAACAAATGCAGGTATGATGGATTGCAAAAAAGCCTTAACTGAATGTGATGGCGATTTTGATAAAGCTATTGTTTGGCTTAGAGAAAAAGGAATCGCTGCAGCAGCTAAAAAACAATCAAGAATCGCCTCTGAGGGTATAGTATCTGCCTACATTCATATGGGTGGCAAGATTGGTGTTCTTGTTGAAGTGAATTGCGAAACCGATTTCGTTGCTAAAACAGAGGCTTTCCAAGAAATAGGACATGATGTTGCACTTCAAATTGCCGCAGCAGCTCCAAAATATGTTTCTATTAGCGAAGTTCCAGCTGAAGAAGTTGAAAAAGAAAAAGATATTTTAAGAAATCAAGCTCTTAATGAAGGCAAGCCTGCTCAAATCATCGAAAAGATGGTTGAAGGTAGGGTAAAAAAATTCTATCAGGATGTTTGTCTTCTTGAACAACCATTCGTAAAAGATCCAAGCATGACAATTCAACAATATATCAACGAAAAGACTCTTCAAATCGGAGAAAAAATATCAATAAGAAGATTTTCTAGATTTGAAATGGGCGAAGGACTTGAAAAGCGTCATGACAATCTTGCAGAAGAAGTTGAAAAACAAATGCAAGTCAAGTAATTTGCACTGATTGAACAATCAAAAAAAGATGCACTTAAATTTTTAAGTACATCTCAGGCTGTAGACAAATGCGTCTGCAGTCTTTTTTATCAAATAAAATCTTCAAATAGCTATAAGGTATGCAATTTTATTGATAGATTATCTATTCTATAACAGATAATTTATAGTCGCCCATTATAATACTGTTTTGGGCTATTTTTACAAGCTTTTCCCAGTCTGTATCATCCTTGCCGATTTTGCATATCTTTATAACATCGCCTCGGTTATGATCAATCCACATTTTAAAATCCATAAAAAGTTGAGCCGAGATCAGATTTTTTGAATTATATAGATGATAATCAAGTAACCCTAAGGTCTTCTTTTTTGCAACTTGCTCATTTTCAATATAAGAATTATAGATGTATACTTTTTTTTCAGCATTATATTCTAATTCGCCAAGTGGCAAATCTCTAAAATTATATGTCAATTTCATCATCTTCCTCCAACTGGGTTTGCTCTTTTATCCTTGCGGCAACTCTATCGCATAAAAATTGGCTTCTTAGTTTAAACATCAAACTTGATTGTTCTTTTAATAATTGCGGCACCTCTCCATATTTCTTTTCTGTATTTTCAAAGGCCTTAGCCAACACATCATTTTCTTGATTAAAGTTATTAAATAGAAACTCTTGTAATTCCTTTGACTGCACAATCATATCAATAATTTCATCTGCAATCGTCTCCATAAAATCTTTTGTTAATGAGAATTTAATTGTTCTTTTAGGATTTGTTATATCAATTATCGAGGTTGGCGTATGCACTCCAAGAGCAACCGATTTAGAAAGCAATAAATCATTTAAATAACTGATTTTATTTTTATTGTGCAAAACTTCATATTGGTGTTTTATAACGCTCTCTTTATGGTTCCAACAAAAGATGTCGCCATTATCAAATAGGGGAGTCATAACAAATTTTCCACTTTTCTCGTCATACAAAAAAGAGATATTATACCAATTTCTATCTGATTGTGCAGTGAGATAATCAAGAATACACATCTTTTTTAATTGAAGCATTATACCGTCAATATCCATTTTGATGCCATTTGTTAGGCTTGAAAAACAAATCAACGCTTTCTCATAGTTGTCTAGGGTGTTGTCAGCAGAAAATACTCTTCCATTAAAATTGTCATATACAAAATTTTTTAAAAAATCAAGCAAAGAATACCCTGAAACTTCAACATATTTATTAGGATTATAATTTTTTGACATCACACCTTCATAATCGTTGTTTTCAGTGCGGCATACAGCAGGCACATACTCAACACATGGCACATTGATAACTTTGCATAGTTGAGAAAACACAACTTCGCCTATGTCTTCATAAGTTTTAGTTTGCCCAGTACTATCTCTATTGGTCTTTTTAAAAAGCCATCTTACATTTGGTTTTTCGTAAAAAGAAAACCACATTTTATCTCTTGAACCGCGGTTATCAGTATTAAAATAGACAAAATTTTTGCTTTCAGTTGTTAGATCAATAATTTTTCTTTTCATGGTAATTATATTATATAATATTTAATCAATTAAGTCAATATATGGCTCAATAATTTATGTTTTTGACGAAATTTAACAAATTTAAACAAATATGGGAAAAGTTAATTTTGATTTCTTATATCATTTATTGTTAAATCATTTTGATTTTTTGTAAGTTTATAGTAAAATAAATTTATAATAAGATTTTTAAGGAGAAAAAATATGAACGAAATGATAGAAGAGATTGAACTTTCCTGTCAAGAAGAGATTGACAAAGCTGTTAATCATCAATTAAGTGAATATCTTGTTATTCGTGCGGGCAGAGCAAATCCACATATTCTTGACAAGGTTTTTATAGATTATTATGGAGTTGCAACACCAATAAAAAATATGGCAAGTATAACTGTTCCTGAAGCTAGAGTTCTTGCAATATCGGTTTGGGATCAATCTCAAGTTAAAAATGTGGTCAAAGCCATAACGGCTGCTGACTTGGGGGTAAATCCTAATGAAGATGGCAAAGTGATAAGGCTTATATTTCCAGTTCTTACCGAAGAACGGCGAAAAGAAATCGTTAAATCAATAAAGAAAATAGCCGAAGAGACAAAAATAGCTGTAAGAAATGCAAGACGAGATGCTATGGATATGATCAAAGACCTTGAAAAAAGTGGAGAAATATCTGAAGATGAGCGTGATGGCTATGAAGATGAAATTCAAAAAATAGTTGATAGAGCTTGCGACAAAATAGATGAAAACTATAAAGCAAAAGAAAAAGAAATAATGGAAGTATAGCTTAATTTAGTTCAAGTTTTCCATTTGTTTTTCGTATAATGTAATTAAAAGGAATTTTTATGGCAAACAAAACTTACAAAGTACCTTCACATATTGCAATTATAATGGATGGAAATGGACGCTGGGCAACTAGAAGGGGTTATCCTAGAAATTATGGTCATAGAGAAGGCGTTAAGGCTATTGAAAGAACAATTGAAGGTTGTTTGAAATATGGAATAAAATTTTGCACCTTTTTTGCTTTTTCAACCGAAAATTGGAAGAGAAGCAAAGAAGAAATAGATGGTATATTTGGGCTTTTGCGTGAGTATTTAAAACAAAATAACGATTTGTTTTTTGAAAAAGAAGTTAAAATTTCTTATCTTGGCGTAATAGATCCATTTCCCGAAGATTTAAAAAAGGCATTACTTGAAACAGTAGACAAAACTAAAGCTTTTGACAAATTAGAAGTAAATTTTGCTATCAATTATGGTGGTCGAGATGACATTGTAAGAGCTGTGAATAACCTTATACAAAATGGTTATACAAAAATAACAGAACACGATTTATTAAATGCTTTAGACACAAAAAATCTTCCTGATCCTGATTTTGTTATTCGCACAAGCGGGGAGATGCGTATATCTAATTTCCTATTATATCAGATGGCTTATAGCGAGTTGTACTTTCCTAAAGTATTATGGCCAGACTTTAATGAAAAATATTTATTAAAAGCCTTAAAGGTTTATCAAAATAGAAATAGAAGATTTGGAGGAATAAAATGAAAACTAGATTATTAACATCGTTTGGAATTATCTTAGTTCTAGCTATTGCCTTTATTTTGAAGGTATTTGTTAGTGACTATTTCTTTGATGCTTTGATACTGCTCATCGCATGTTTTGCAGCTTATGAAGCATCTAAACTTTTTGTAAAAATGGGAAAGTATAACAACACTATAGTAGCCGTAATTTACCCAGTTTTTTTGATGCTTATATTGCTTTTATGTTCAGCATATGATTCAAGCATCGGTATAGCCTACACTCTTGTAATAGCGGTAGCTTCAATGGTTTTATTTTTTGGTATCACATTTATCATACCTTTTATAAATTATAAGGCAACTAAAAATGAACTTAGAACTAGAAATATGGACAAGTCCACGTCAGTGGTAAAATATGCTTTATTAAAAGCTTTAAACACAGCGGTGGTATTCTTGTATCCTGCTTTTTTACTATTATTCTTAACTCTTATTAACCACTTTGAAGACCTTTCATCGTCTTTCACCGCATTGACTGGATTTGATGGTTGGGTATCATTCTTTGTTTTATTATTCTCTTTTTTAATACCAATTTTCACAGATACATTTGCATACCTGATGGGTGGCTTGTTTGGCGGGAAAAAACTTGCCCCTAAGATAAGTCCTAACAAAACCATTTCAGGTGCAATAGGTGGAACAGTTTGGTGCGTACTATTAACAGTAGCGATATTCTTTATATTGGATTCAATTCCATCTATTAGCACAATCTTGCTTGATGCAGGTATATCTGTTTGGAAACTTGTTATAATATCATTTATTGGCTCTATTATAAGTCAACTAGGAGATTTATTTGAGAGTTATTTAAAACGTAGTGCGTCAGTAAAAGATTCAGGAAATTTGCTCCCAGGTCATGGTGGGATGTTAGACCGTTTTGATTCTTATGTTTTTGTCGCTCCATTTATGTTCATTGCATTTAGTATATTATTTTTAGTTTTGTAATAATATATATCTAAAGTTTTGACTTTTTTTAGAGAGGATTAATGATCATTCTTTATATTGTACTAGCTATAGCAATTTTGCTGCTTATGGTTTTAATACATGAATTTGGGCATTATTGCATAGGTAGAATGTTAAATTTCAAAATAACTGAATTTTCTGTCGGCTTTGGCAAAGCCATCTTTTCTCGAACAAATAAAAGGGGAGAATTGATTTCACTCCGAATTTTCCCGCTAGGTGGATATTGTGCGTTTGCAGGAGAAGACGAAACAAATATTGATGATAAAGATGCTTTTACAAATCAAAAACCATGGAAAAGAATATTGGTATTTTTAGCTGGTGTTACATTTAACTTTGCAACCGCTGTTATTTTTTCTTTAATACTTCTTTGTACGGTTGGCTATGATATACCACAAGTTGTCAATAGGATGACATTTGATAGCTCGTCCATTGAAAATATGATTGATGGCAGTTTGGTCACCAATCTTGAAAAAGTCCCAGAAGAGCAACAGTTACAATCAGGAGATGTTATCATATCAATAAATGGCAAGAAAATAGATTTTGCTTATGGCTCTAACTATAATGATTTAATAAATGCTGAAATATCTGAGTTGAATAATTTTTTAGATGGAGTAAGAGAACGCGGTGAGGACGAAGTTGAAGCCTTTAGAAATTATCAAACCTTCCCTGCAGTTGTAAAAAGGGGGAAACAATATGTTGATGTTCAACTTGGATTTTATCAAGTTCAAATAATAAGTGAAGATGGAAATGCTACTAGCGATGAAACTGAGCCTATCTATAGCTATTATTGGGATGTCAATGTTAAAGCATATGTGCATACCTTTTGGGAAGGTCTAGAAAGGGCTGTTCCTTTTGCCTTTGGTCTTGCATGGGTTGTTTTAAAATCATTATGGCTTTTGATTACTTTCCAGCTTCCTATTTCATCTATCGGCGGACCAATCACGACAATAGCCACTATAGCAACTTATACACAAACAAATTTAACAAATATTTTAGTTTTAATCCCTTTGATTTCGGCAAACCTTGCTATTTTTAATGCCTTGCCAATACCTGCCTTAGATGGTGCACATGTTTTATTCACAACAATAGAAGCAATCAGAAAGAAGCCGATAAAACGTTCAACTGAAAATATAATTCACGCTATTGGCTTATTTATACTATTTGGTTTTGTTATTTTAGTTGACATCTTGCATTTTCTGTTATAAAATGTTTTTTATGATAGACTTAACAGAAAATATCAATAAACATTTCAATGATAAATTTAATTATTTAAAATTATTGAGTATTGTGTACGATTATAACAAAAAAATGTGCACAATAACTTTTTTGTATCCATATAAAATAGAAGAAATGCTAGAGCAGGACAAAGCAGAAATAGATGAATATATAAGTCAATTTTTATCACTTAACGGCAGTGTTAAAGTTAAATTTAAAAAGAGTTTTCTTGATGAAAAATTGATTGTTGAAGATGTCATCAATTTCTTTAAAGAAAATAAAAAAGGTCTTATGCCTTATATCTCTCCTGAAAATATATCTTCAAGTTATAAAGACCAAGACGTTGAAGTAAATATTGCTTTTAATCAAGATGTTTTGGCACTTATAGATGATTTTGAACTCAGGACACAGCTAAAAGAATATCTCAGCAAGCTTCATATAGCTGATTTTACAATAAATTTAATGGAAAACGACGACACTCTGCCCGAAGAAATAGAAGCAAAAGATATTATTCCAACACTCGTTAAGGCAAGACGCTATACTGTCAACATAGATAAAAAATTGATAGGGGGAGATATAATTCCAAGGCCTGAATATATAAAAGACAACATAAAACCTAAAGTTTCTGTCATTTTATCTGGTTTAATTTTCAACAAAAACCAAAAGAAGTATACCATAAAAAAGGGCAAAAAAACAGGCGAAGAAAAATCACTTTATACATTTGGTCTAAAAGATAGCAGCGGAAGCGTGGATTGTGTGTATTTCTGCCCAAAATCACATGAAAAAACACTTGAATCGCTTGACAATAACACGCTTATTCTCGGCGTTGGAGATTTAAAATTGGGCATAAACGGGAAACTTACATATTATCTAAGGAAGATATCTCTTGCAAGTCCATATATCGAAAATGTGGTTAAAAATAAAGCTACAAGCGTTGAAGAAATTATAAATAATCATAAACAGATAGTATTTCCAGATTTACTTCCTAGAAGCACTCAATCATTTCTTTTTGATCAAAAGGTGGTCTATAATGACTTTATAATGAAAAACAGCATAGTCGTTTTTGATATTGAAACAACAGGCTTAGATCCTGAAACCTGTGAAATTACAGAAATAGGGGCGGTTAAAATAGAAAATGGCGAAGTAACAGAAAGATTTTCAAGTTTTGCTAAGCCTAAAAATCCTATTCCACTTGAAGTTCAAGAGCTTACTAACATAACAAATGAGATGGTGCAAGATGCACCTAAAATTGAAGACGTTATAATAGATTTCTATAATTGGACGCGCGGCTGCATAATCAGCGGTTATAATATAGTTGGTTTTGACTTAAAATTTATAAAAAAGATAACAAATAAACTTTGTTTACCTTTTGATAACACTGTAATTGACGCATATATTGTTGCAAAACAATCAAATATTCATCCAAGCAATTATAAACTTGGCACAGTTGTTAAAGCACTAGGGCTAACTTTAACAGGAGCTCATAGGGCATTTAATGACGCTTATGCTACCGCACAAGTTCTTATGGAACTTAATCGTAAAAAGCCTAAAGTCGATGTGAATACTTAAAAGCTTTTTCAATAAAACAACTAAAAAATCAAAGAAATATAAAAAATTTTACAAATATACTTGATTTATTTTATTTGCTTTGTTATAATATAGATGACTTGAAAGTGGGGAGCGGGCAGTTTTGCATCGCTCCCTGCTTCGTAAAATAGGGAGGAATATATTTTGGCAAGTAAAGTAAAATCAATTTGCGAAGAAAAAGTTGTGCCTATTATTGAAGAAATGGGTTATGATGTAGTGGAAGTTGAATATTCAAAAAAATCTGACGGCATGAATTTAATTTTCTACATCGACAAAGACGGCGATATTCAAATAGATGACTGCGAAAGGGTCTCAAAAGCTATTGATGGTCTTTTGGAAGAGTTGAATCCAACCGAAGACAGTCCATATATATTAAGCGTAAGTTCTCCAGGGCTTGACAGACCACTTAAAAATAATAGAGACTTTAAAAGAAATCTTAACAAAGAGATTTCTGTTACTCTTTTTGCTAAGATAGACGGCAAGAAAAAATTTGATGGTATTTTAAAAGCATATAATGAAAATGAAATATTTCTCGAAACAAACGGCAAAGAACAAATTATAGAAAGAAATAAAATTGCACATATTGTGCCTGTAATTAAATTTTAAGGAGTTATAAAAATGATAAATAAAGATTTTTTCCAAGCATTAGACGATTTAGAAACAGAAAAGAAAATTAACAAAGAAACATTTATATCAACACTTGAAACTGCACTTACATCAGCATATAAAAAGATGTATGGACAAGCAAAGTCTGCAATGGTTAAACTTAACCCAGAAAAATCCACAATAAAAATTTATTCATACAAAACTGTTGTTGACGAAGTGCAAGACCCTGATAAAGAAATCTCACTTCAAGAAGCAAGACTTATTAAAAAATCTTATAAGGTTGGCGACATCGTTCAAACTGAAGAATCAACAAAAGATTTTGGAAGGATAGCCGCTCAAACCGCCAAGCAAGTTGTTATGCAAAAGCTCAAAGAACTTGAAAGACAAATGGCTCTTTCTGAACTTTCTGAGAAAGAAGACGAGCTTCTTACAACAATAGTTAAAAGGGTTGATAACGGAACTGTTTATGTTCAAATATCAAACACACATACTGAAGGCGTCATGCTTCCATCTGACCAAATTCCAGGTGAAAAATATAATGTTGGCGATAGAATCAAGGTTTATGTAAAAAAGATTAAAGATTCATTTAAGGGAACACAGATTCAAGTTACAAGAAGCAACATTGGTTTTGTAAGAAAACTTTTTGAGCTTGAAATTCCTGAAATCACATCAGGCGACATAAAAATAAAAAATATAGCTCGAGACCCTGGTAATCGAACAAAGGTCGCTGTTTATACCGAAAAACAAAATATAGACCCTATTGGAACATGCGTTGGTTTTCATGGGCAAAGAATTGACACAATCACTGCAGAACTTAATGGCGAAAAGATTGACCTAATAGAATATAGTGATGACCCGCTTGAATATATTGCTAAAGCGTTAAGTCCTGCAAAAGTAATAAGCGTGGAGACTAATGAAAGTTTACACTCTTCAAGAGTAATCGTTCCAGATGATAAATTATCTCTTGCCATTGGTAAAAATGGACAAAATGTAAGGCTTGCAGCTCGCCTTACAGGTTGGAAGATAGAAGTTAAGCCAGAAAGTTCAGTTGTCTCACAAGAGATCAAAGAACCTGAATACGAACTTACCGAACTTAATGATGATGACGCATTTGAAGGCTTAAGTGATCTTGAAGATTTAGAAGAAATTTCGTCATTTGACGATGACGATGATAAGTCTGGTGAATAATGGAAGAGCGACTGAGAATGTGTATCGTTTGCCGCACAATGAAAGATAAAAGAGACCTTATACGCATAGTAAAAGATAAAGAAGGTAATATCTTTGTTGATGAAACAGGCAAAAAAAATGGAAGGGGTGCTTACATTTGTAACAATCCAGAGTGTTTCAATAAGCTGCAAAAGCAAAAAATTTTAAATAAAACTTTTAAAACAAATGTTGACGAAAAAGTTTATGAAAAGTTAAAGGAGTTAATTTTTTGAACATAGATAAAATAAAAGGTTATTTAAATATTGCAAAAAAAGCAGGATATGTTATAATAGGTGGAGAAAAACTAGAAAATTATAATAAAAAGTTATACCTTGTTATTTATGACAAATCAGCACAAAAAAACACTATAAAAATAATAGAAAAAATTAAAAATAAAAATATAAAAACTATTGAACTTGAGAATTTAGAAAATTTAATAAATATAACTAATTGTAAAATTATAGGCATAAAAAACAAAAATTTAAGTGATATAATAATAGACTTAATAAAAGAATAAAAGGAGCAAATATTGGCAAATCAAACATTACAAAATTTAAAAAAGATTCATGAACTTCAAAAAGAAGGCGAAATATCTAAAATTTTAAAGGAAATAAGAAGTTCAAAAATTACTGTAGATAATTTTGGTAGTCAAATAGCAACAAAAAAGAAGCAAATTGAAGCTGAAATTATAAAAAATGCAGCAATAGTTGAATCAAAAACGGTAGAGCCTGAAGAAGTAAAGGGGATAGAGGTTGAGAGCAAAACATCTGAGCCTGTTTCTATTGTTGAAAAACCAGCGGAAAAAATAAATTATAAGAAATTTGACAATGAAAAGCGAACCGAGAGAGCCAACTCTCAACAAAGATTTAACAATAGCAAGAATAACTTTGACAACAAGTTCAATAATAGAAATAATAACTTTAATAGAGATAAAAATAACAAGCCTTCTACTTTCAATAAAGACAACAAGAATAAAAAATTTGGTAATAATAATTTTGTTTCTTCTAAAGCCAATAATTATCGTTCATTTGTTTCTAATGATGCTCCTGAAATTGACCTTAAACCTGAGAGAAATTATGCCAACAAAGCAAAATATGCTCAAAAACATGCCAATAATGAAGAAAGAAGAAATAACCAAACAAGACGAAGAGACGAGCAACGAAAAAACAATGTATTTATCGAAGATGAAAATGGTATTGAAGAGATATCTTTTGGCTCGAGAAAAACCATAAGGAAAAAGAAAGAAATTCAAACGAAAACAAATCAAGTTACTATAAAACACGCCGTTCTTACAGCTAAGGAAATCACGGTAAAAGATTTTAGTGAAAAGATTGGCAAACCTGTTGTCGATATAGTAAAAAAACTTATGTTACTCGGCATTATGGCAACTATTAACTCCAATATTGACTATGAAGTAGCAGAGCTAGTTGCAAGTGATTTTGGTATAACACTAGAACTTAAACTTGATAAATCCTATGAAGAAAAACTTATAGAGTCTGCATCTAGTCAAGATGATGAGAAAGATTTAGTAAAACGTCCGCCAATAGTGGCAGTTATGGGGCATGTTGACCATGGTAAGACATCACTGCTTGACGCATTTAGAAAAACAAATGTCGTTGCTGGGGAAGCAGGGGGAATCACACAAAGCATAGGTGCATACCAAATTCAATTCAATGGTGAAAAAATAACTTTCATTGATACTCCAGGGCATGCGGCATTTACGCAAATGCGTGCAAGAGGTGCCAAAGCAACAGACATTGCTATCTTGGTTGTAGCAGCTGACGATGGTGTTATGCCACAAACAATAGAAGCGATAAATCACATCAAAGCAGCCAATGTTCCAATTATTGTAGCTATGAATAAGATGGATAAACCTGAAGCAAATCCAGATAGAATTAAACAACAGCTAGCAGAAAATGGTGTTCTTCCTGAAGAATGGGGTGGTGATGCAATATGTGTTCCTATCTCAGCAAAAACAGGAATGGGCCTTGATGATTTAAAACAGACAATTCTTCTTGTAAGCGAAATGCTTGACCTTAAAGCTAACCCTAATAAAATGGCAACAGCGGTAGTAATAGAAGCCGAACTCGATAAAAATAGAGGGCCAGTTGCATCTATCATTGTTCAGAATGGAACTTTGCATGTTGGCGATTCAATTATGTCTGGTATAACTTATGGCAAAGTTAGGGCAATGTTTAATGACAAAGGAAAGTCTGTTAAGGAAGCGGGACCATCAACACCTATAGAAATACTTGGCTTTAATGATGTTCCGTCATCAGGTGACGAGATCTATGCCGTTGAAGAAACATTGTCTAAACAAGTTATTCAAGAGCGAATTGACAAAATTAAGAAGGAACGTGCGGCTCATTCGTCAGGTGTAACCCTTGACAACTTTATGAATAGAGTCCATGAAGGAAATCTCAAGAACCTAAATATTATAATTAAGGCAGACACAATTGGCTCTGTTGAAGCCTTAAAATCTGCTTTGCTTGCAATTAGAAATGAAGAAGCAAAAGTTAATATCATTCATAGCGGAGCGGGTGCTGTGACAGAAAGTGATGTTGTGCTTGCTCAAACTACTGACTCAATTATAATTTGCTTCAATCAAAAACCAGTTGCAAAAGCAAAGTCTCTTGCAGAAACGTCAAAAGTGCAAATAAAAGAATATAAAATTATCTATGAAGTCGTGGATGACATAACCGCTGCAATAAATGGTATGCTTAGTGTTAAATATGAAGAAAAATACATTGGTAGTGCCGAAATCAGAATGGTCTTCAAACTTTCAACTGCAGGGAAAGTTGCTGGTAGCTATATAAAAGATGGCAAAGCAACTAGAAATGCAATCGCGGTGATAAAACGCGGTGATGAAGAAATTGGCAAGACCACAGTGGAATCATTAAAGATTGTTAAGGATGAAAAGGCTGAGGTTAACAAGGGCTTTGAGTGTGGTATTAAACTGAGAGATAATATTGACTATAAAGAAGGTGACACAATCGACTTCTATGTAAAAGAAATTATTAAGAGATAACAAAATTATTTTGTAAAATCAAAGAAATTAGCTATAATTAAGAGAGAGTAAAATCTCTCTTAAATTTTTTATAAGGAGCAAAGTATGTCAATCAGATTTGATAGAGCAAATAGTCAATTACAAAAAGCTATAGGCAATATTATACAAAATAAATTGAATGACCCACGATTAAGCCCGATGATTTATGTGAGCGAAGCAAACGTAACGCCTGACTTTAAGTATTGTAAGGTTAAGATTTCTTATGATAGCAATGACCAAAATGAGCTCGATGAAACTATAAAGATTCTTCAAAAGTCAGAAGGGTTTATAAAGAATGAACTTGCACACTCTCTTAAAATGCCCTCAATTCCAAAACTTATTTTTGAATTAGACAAAGGCACAAAAGCAGAACTACGAATCAACGAAATATTAAACTCGCTCAATATACCAAAAGAAGATGACGGAAACAATGATGAATGACAGTATTAAAAAAATTGCAAAAACTATAAAAAAATATACAAAGATAGCACTAGTGACTCACATAGGACCTGATTTTGACGCTTTGGGTTCATCTTTATCTTTGTATTATGGACTGAAACAGATGGGCAAAAATGTTAGTATATTTGTAAACGATGAATTGAGTGAAAATCAAAAGCTTTTAGTTGATATAAATGTCATTGAAAAAGAATGTGATTATAAATTATTTGATTTATTTATTTCAACCGATACGCCTTCAAGGAAAAGACTAGGCGTCTATTCTGAAAGTTTTGCAAATGCCAAAGCTTCAATAGTTCTTGATCATCACAAAAATGATGATTTAAAGGGAAATTATAATTTTGTTGACACAAATTCAAGCTCCTGCAGTGAAATCAGCTTTAAGCTTTTAAAAGCTCTAAGGGTTAATATCACAAAAGAAATTGCATCTCTTTTATATATGGGACTAAGTGCTGATACAAACTCTTTTGTTAATTCTAACACAAATAAAGACTCATTGCTTGCTGCTTACAAACTCATAAAATTAGGAGCAGACATATCTCATATAAATGAAATTCAATATAGAACACAGACTTCAAAGGATATTGAGTTAAAAAAATATCTATACGACAGTTACAAAATAGAAAATAATGTAGCATATTGTTTAGTAAGTTTTAGTAATTTGCAAAAACTTAACGCACGCAAAGCGGATTGTGATTTTTATAGTAGCGAACTTATTTCGTTGCAAGGAGCAAATATCGCTTTCAGTGTTATTGAATCTTCAAAAAATTTTTACGAAATATCGTTTAGGGCTAAATTTGGTTATGATGTTAGAACTATAGCAGAGCAACTTGGCGGTGGTGGGCACATAGGTGCAGCAGGGGCAAAAACTCAAGGGAAATCAATCAATTCCATAAAAGATTTAATCATGAATATTATTAAAAAAATTGAGAGCAAAAAATGAAATTAAATGGTATAATACTCATCAACAAAGAACGTGGCATATCGTCTAATAGTGTTGTAAATAAGGTTAAACATATGCTACAAGCGGACAAGGCGGGACATTTGGGTACTTTGGATGTACTCGGAGAAGGTTTGCTTCCAGTCACACTCGGGAAAGGCACAAAATTATTTGATTATTTTTTAAATAAGGACAAGGTATATAAAACAGTATTTAGATTTGGATACACCACAGCAACGCTTGACTTAGAAGGGGAAGTTGTAAACAAAAACGATAAAGTTGTTACTTTAGATGAACTAAATCAAGTGCTTTACAAATTCATAGGGAAGCAAAACCAAATGCCACCAATCTACTCTGCAAAGAAAATAAACGGGGAAAAAGCTTATCAACTTGCAAGAAATGGTGTCAATGAAATAAATTTAAAGCCAAAGGAAATTGAGATTTATTCGATAAATATAGCAAAACAACTAGATATAAATACTTTTGAACTTAATATACATTGTTCAAGTGGAACATATATAAGGTCTTTATGTCGCGATATAGCAAGTAGTTTATCAACATTTGGTGTTATGCTAAGTATACAACGCACTAAATGCGGTGATTTTTCAATAGATGCTTCATATACGCTAGACGATGTTAAAAATGGAAAATTTCAGATTATAAGCCTTGATAGCATATTTGATTATAGTAGCATAAACTTATCTCTACCTCAAAAGGAAAAGCTTTTAAACGGTGTTTTGATAAGTTTTGATGCAAGCGATGGACTTTATAAAACTTATTCTAATGATGAGTTTTTAGGTATCACAGAAATTAAAGATAACCTTATGAAATTCAAACTACGATTAATTTAAAATCAAAATTATTGCATTAAAATTATTCTAGCAAAATAGTGTAACAAAACAAAATATAAAATAACAAAGAAAAAATTTCAAAGGAGAAAATTATGGTATTATTTGGACCATCTGGCTGTGGTGACGAATTTTACAGTCAAGGGCATAAAACAATTTTAGAAGTTCCAAAATGGATTAAAGACTATGGACTTGATGCTTATGAATATTCTTTTGGACACGGCTATCAGATGTCAACAGAACTTGCAAAAAAAGCAGGGGAACTATTTAAAGAGAATGATATAAAACTTTCACTTCACGCTCCTTTTTACATAAATTTTGCCAATCCTGACGAAATAATGTATCAAAAGACTCAAGGATATATTTATACTGGTATAAAATTTTTGCGTGCTTTTGGTGCGGATAAGATGGTCTTTCATCCAGCATCATGTGGAAAACTTGATAGAAAACAAGCTATTGCTCTTGCCACAAAGAGATTTGATGAAACCTTTAATCAACTTGATAGTGATGGTCAACTTGATGGATTATATTTATGCCCTGAAACTATGGGTAAAACTATGCAAATTGGCACTTATAAAGAAGTCGTAGACCTTTGCACAATCAATAAACACTTAGTGCCCACTTTTGATTTTGGTCATATCAATTCAATTGAGCAAGGTTCACTTAAAACTAAAGATGACTTTAAAAGGATTTTAGACTATTCAATTGAAAAGCTTGGAATTGAGCGAACAAATAATTGTCACATTCATTTTTCAAAAATTCAATATGGTCTTAAAGGAGAAATAAAGCATTTAAATTATGATGATATAATTTATGGTCCAGAATTTGACCCACTTGCAGAAGTATTGATTGAATACAATCTTTCACCACGCGTTATTTGTGAGTCAATGAACCAGATGCCACATGACGCCTTGCTTATGAAAAAAATTTACAATAAATTACTAGACAAATGAATTTTAATGTGATAAAATAGGGAAGATAAAATTTATTTAAGGAGATTATTATGGTATTTGCAGGAGATTTTAGAAAAGGCACCACATTTGAATGGGACGGAGCAGTATATTCCGTAGTTGAATTTTTACATGTTAAACCTGGGAAAGGCTCGCCATTTGTAAGGGCTAAATTAAAAAACGTTATGACAGGTCAAGTAAAAGAAACCACCTTCAACCCATCTGATAAATTTCAAATAGCTGTTATTGAGAAAAAAGAAATGACCTACCTTTACAGTGATGGCGAAATATATTATTTTATGGATACAGAAACATATGACCAAATTCCACTTAACAAAGACAGCGTTGAAGATGCATTGAACTTTGTAAAAGAAAATGAGAATTGCACAATGTATTTCTATAAAGGCAATCCATTTGCAGTATATGCTCCAAATTTTGTTGAACTTGAAGTCATTGATTGTGAACCTGGCATTCAAGGCGACACATCAAAATCAACAACTAAACCAGCTAAAGTTGAAACAGGCTATGTTCTTAATGTTCCTTTATTTATCAATATCGGAGACAAAATAAGAATCGATACTCGTGACGGAAGCTACATGGAAAGAGTGAAATAAATTAAATTGATATACAAAAACTTAGTACATGACAAAAAAATTTTAAATTGTCATGTATTTTTTATAAAAAGTATTGACATTATTACGTAATTATGATATTATGTATTTACGTAAAAACGTAGACGTCAGTTTTTACAAAAATTAAAAGGAGGAATATTATGGAAAATGAAAAAATTATTGAAAGACTAGAGCAACTTGAAAAGAAAGTTGCAAAGCTCGAGAATGGAAAAACAAACAAAGATTCAGACTATGGGGAAGAATTTGCTGAAAACATAAATGACCCTAAGAATATGCCTGATGGTCTTATGGTTTATGCTGGAAAATTCACATCAAAGGATGGCAGCGTAGGCTCAATATTTGGCAACAACTGTTGTAAATTAGAAAATTTGCTTGATTTTAAAGCTGAAGCGGTTGCAAATATTATTGATGCATTTGCTAGCTCGGAAAGATTAAACATTATAAAAGAGCTTATGAAAAAAAGATGTAATGCGAAGGAACTTATGGATATATTGCAGTTCAATACCACGGGCAAACTCTATCATCATCTAACTCTACTTATAAAGCTCGGTGTTGTTGCTAAAAAGGATGAACAATACTTTATCAATCCAAGATTTATAAGCTGTATTCTCTTGATATTGGAAGGTGCAGGAAAACTAGTCAGTTACAATGATTAAAAAACTATAAGGGGAAAGAAGTCTAAACTTTTTAGTTTAGGCTTTTTTTATAATTGTGTTGGTAATAATGCTTGTTTTAAAACTGGAGTTTCTGAAAATCCTTGACGAAAGCACCTTAATTCTTATTGATAAAATTTGACTATATTTGTCGTTATTGTATTGATAGAAATTATCAATCATACATTAGGACAAGGAGTAGAAGATGCTGAAAAAAATCTTGCCTGACGGAATATACAACGTCTTAGCAAATCAAGTAAATTTTAAATCAATCAATGAGATTAGAATTAGAGCTGATAAACCTATCGTTCTTCTAATAGGCAATCATCGAACTTTTCTGTCTGACAATGGCACAACTTCAAATATAAAGGACGCTATTTTCGCAAGCAAAATTATGATTGAAGATATAATTTTTAGAGCGAGTGAATGCTCAATTTACTCAGTAAATGAACAAATTAAAAAAGGTTTTATCGTAACTAAAGGTGGTATTAGGCTTGGAATAGGCGGAGATTTGATTGAAGAGAAAAATACAATAAAAACAATGACAAATTTTTCAAGCATAAATATTCGTCTGCCGCATGAAATAAAGAACTGCAGCCTTTCTGCTTTTGATTATCTTATAGATACCAATAAAGTTTACAACACTTTAGTTATGTCACCACCAGGTGCTGGGAAGACAACATTTTTAAGAGACTTTGTAAGGCAGCTTTCAGAACGAAATTATGCTTACAATGTGCTTATCTTAGATGAACGCGGTGAGCTTGATATAGGAACAAATGGGTGTATCGGAAACTTTTCAGATAAAATATCCTTCGCTAGAAAAAGCATTGGTTTTGAAAATGGAATACGTTCTCTCAGCCCAAACATTATTGTTACTGACGAACTTGGACAAGAAGAAGATATTGATGCAGTAAACTATGCGATAAACTGCGGTGTAACGGTTTTGGCGTCTGTCCATTGTGACACTATTGATAATTTTTTGAAGAAGCCAAACTTTGAGAAAATCATGAAAAATAAATTATTCCAGCGTTATGTGTTGCTATCAATGAAAAATGGACCAGGAACACTTGAAGGTGTCTACAATGAAAATTTTTCAAGAGTAAGATTATAGGAGAGCATTATGAAATATGTTTTATTGATTTTTTTACTTTGCGTCACAACAATTATCGGCTATATATTTTCAAAAAAGTATAAAACAAGGGCAAACTTTTTTCAAGCTTTATTGTATTTATGTCAAAAATTTGATATAGAGATAAACTTTTCACGTGAAAGGCTGAAGAATATCTTTGAAAACTTAGACGAAAAAAACAAAAATAATTTAAAGGGGATTGATAAAAATTTTATTTCATTTATAGATAAAGAAGTATCGCTTGAAAAAGTCAATCTATTTAAAGGGATAAATTTTTTAAAAGATAATGAAAAAGATTTAATTTATACATTCTTTAAATCACTAGGAAGAAGCGACGTTGATAGTCAATCTAAAGAGCTAAAAAACTTTCAATCAAGATTTGAAGCAATAGTCACTCAAACAAACGCTGAAAATAAAAAGTATGGCTCTTTGTCAATAAAACTAGGCGTTATTGCAGGACTTTTACTTGTAGTGATTTTTATATAGGTGAGTTATGGACGTTGAAATCATTTTTAAAATAGCGGCGATTGGAATTCTTACAGCTATTATAGGGCAGATTTTAAAACAGACAGGAAAAGATGAAATAGCCACAATCGCAACGCTAGCAGGTTTAATTATTGTGCTTATTATGGTTTTAAATTTGGTAGGCGATTTATTTACCACACTTAGAACAATTTTTAATTTTTAGGAGAACATGGAAGTTATTTTTAAAATCATAGCTATTGGTCTTATAACCTGTCTCGCAACTATGATTATAAGACCAGTGCGTTCAGATTTTGCGGTAATCATTGCTATCGTTGGCGGATTGATAATCTTATTTATGGTTGTCAATTATTTATCATCGGTTTTTGATGCATTGCAAGATATAATAGGATTAACGGGATTAAATTCTGGACTTTACACCTTACTTTTAAAGATAATAGGAGTAGGTTATCTTGTAGAGTTCACCGCTGGAATATGCTCTGATACTGGAAACTCAAGCCTAGGCGACAAGATTTTGCTTGGCGGGAAAATAATAATACTTGTCATGGCACTTCCGATTATAACCAATATCTTGCAAATAATCATGGAGCTGATGCCATCATGAAACATATAAACCTTAAGAATTTTAAAGATAAAAAATATTGTTGCAAATATTTATTTATCATTGTTGTAATAATTTTTTTCTTTTTCTGCCCAACAGTAGGCAAAACTGCAGCATGCGCTGAAGAGACAATTTCCAATTCTTCAATTACTGATGAAGACTTAGAACAAGAATTAGAAGACGAAGTGAAGGAGCAGTTGGGCGACCTTGATTTTTCATCTCTTGAAGAGATTTTGCAGGCTTTAACTGACGGCGAACTTGCAATCTTTGGTGGCAGCAGTTTTATAGACAAATTAGGCAATTTAATAAATGGCAATTTTGATGACGGGACAAACCTTTGGTCGGCAATTCTCACAATATTTTTTGACAATCTTTTATCTCTCTTGCCAATAATATCTATCATAATTGCAGTATCTTTGATAGGTAGTATGCTTCAAGGACTAAAACCGTATAACAATGGAAAATCTATGGCAAACATAATCCATTTCGTCACTTACGGAATAATTGTTGTGCTGGTGCTCTCTATCACCATCAAAATGGTCACTATGACCACAAGCACCATTGAGTCAATGAAAACGCAAATGGACGCAATATTTCCTATGCTATTAACGCTTTTAACCGCCATAGGCGGAACAGCATCAACAGCAGTATACCAGCCTGCAATGGCATTGCTTACAGGTACAATTCTAAATCTATTCACATATATCTTGCTTCCAATTTTTATATTCTCAGTTGTATTTAGTGTTGTTTCAAATCTCTCAAACAGTATAAAGCTCGACAAGTTTACATCATTTTTTAATAGCTCATTTAAATGGATTACAGGGCTGATATTCACAGTTTTTTCAGCATTTTTATCTATTCAAGGAATAGCCGCAGGCTCAGTAGATGGCATTTCTATAAGAACTGCTAAATATGCAATAAAATCCTATATTCCAATTTTAGGTTCTTATATTAGTGATGGAATGGGAATTGTTTTGCTCTCATCTAATTTAATTAAAAACGCAGTAGGTGCAACAGGACTTTTCTTGCTGCTGGCAACAATTTTATCACCGCTTATTGAACTTATTTTATTTATGCTTGCACTTAAACTTATTGCGGGTATAATAGAGCCGCTTGGCAACAAGCAAATCGCAAACTTTATTTCATCTTTGTCAAAAAGCATGGTGCTTTTGATTGCTTTGATAATTGGTATAGCATTTGTTTACTTTATTATGCTTGGGCTTATAATGTGCTCGGCTAATGTGCATTAGGGGGATTATATGCTTAATGAACTCTCTACATGGATTATTTCAATAGCAGGCGTAATCTGTCTTTCTGTTATAGTTGAGCTTGTTCTTCCAGAAGGGCAAATGAACAGGTATATCAAAGGTACATTTTCTTTCGTTATAATTTTGGTTATAATAATGCCTTTGCCAAAGCTATTAGGCAGTAAATTAGATTTTTCAAATATATTTGACTATGGCGATATACAAGTTGATGATGATTATATTTATGAGCTTAATTTAGACAAGATAAATGGTGTCAAAAAAGATATAGAAAAAGAGATAAAATCTCATGGTTATCAAAATGTTGAGATATATATAAATTGTAATATATTTGATAATGCCATGCAATTTAATTCTATATATGTCGATTTAACAAATTTAGTAATAACTGAAAATGCTGAGCATAAAAATATAACAAAGATTAAACAAGATATAACAACCGTCATAAAAGGCTTTATAGAAATAGGAGAGGAGGATATCTTATACGATGGGTGATTTTAAAGAAAAGTTTAAATCTCTATATGAGAAGATAAAAAAGGTTAAACACATTGAAATTTATCTAGCAGTCGGACTAGCTGTCATTTTAGCAATAATATATTTTTCAACTCTTAGTCCTTCAAGTGATAGACCATCGACAGAAGACGACAATATTGACGCAACTTTTTCTTCATCTCAGGAATATATAAGCTACATTGAGAATAAACTTGAAAATGTACTTACTCAAGTAAAGGATGCGGGCAACGTCAATGTTCTAATTACTCTCGAAAAAGGTTTTGAATACATCTATGTCACTGAAGAAGAAACAAGGACAACCTCCAGTGGAACAACAGTAACAACATCAACGGTTGTTATGGTTGATGGAAAGCCCATACTTCAAGAAGAAATCTATCCAGTAATCGGTGGTATAGTTGTTATAGCCGAAGGGGCACGTGATGTCTCAGTCAAATTAAATATTATTTCAATTATACAAACTGTGATAGATATAGATAGCTCTAAGATAAATGTTTTAGAAGGAAATTAAAAGGAGAGAATATGAAAAAAAGAACAAAAATTATTATAATAGCTGCTATGGTTTTACTTTTGGGTGTAACAGGTTATTTAAATGTCATGCTTAATAATTCAGTATCAGGTGGTAACGACGACACTGCCACGACTTCTAGTTATTTTCAAACTTATAGATCAGATAGAGAATCCACGAGAGACCAAGAAATGCTATACTATGATGCGATTATCTCAAGCGATTCCTCAACTGCTGAAACAATAGCTACAGCTGAAAGTGCTAAACTTGCTCTTATCGACCAAATGGAACAAGAACTCGTTGTTGAAGGACTTATTAAGGCAAAAGGGTTTGAAGATTGCGTTGTTACTATTTCTGATTCAAATGTCAATGCCGTTGTTAAAGCAAGTGAGCTTACATCAACAGAGGTTGCTCAAATTGTTGAGATTATACAATCGCAGCTTTCAATAGGAATTGAAAATATAAAAATTATTCCAGTAGAATAATTGCAAAATCCTATAAATATATGTTATAATACAAAAGAATAGGAGTTAGCTATGACGAAAACAAATACCACTTTACCTAAAAAAGGAAAGGTTGAAATTGATAGAGATATTCTTTTATCAATTATCAATCTTGCAACAAAAGAAATAAACGGCGTTGAATCTTTAACAAATGACTATCTTCCATTTTATAAAAAAATGACAAAGCCAAAGAGCGAGGGCGTCAGCATACAGTTTGACACAAATGGAAAAGTCAATGTGGATGTTTATATAAAAGTATTCATAGGTTATAGTGTCCCAGATGTTGCTTTTAGGGTCCAAGAAAATATAAAGAATTCACTCAATACAATGGTGGGGATTAAACCAGGCAAGATCAACGTTCATGTTTACGGAGTTGCCTGTGACGAGGAAATACAATGAGAGCTTACGACAGAGAACTTGCTTTTCAACTGATTTTTGAAAGACTTTTCGTCAAGGAGAATTACTCAGACGAAGAGTTTTTTGCATCTCTAAAAAAAGAAGAAGACAAAAACTTTGTGAAAGAAATTCTTTCAAGTTATGAACAAAATAAGGAAGATGTGCAAAAAATAATTTCTTCTAATTTAGTAGGTTATGAATTAAACAGAATATATAAAGTAGACCTAGCTCTTTTATGTGAAGCGGTAACTGAAATAATTTACATTAAAACGCCATATAAAATAGTAGTCAACGAAATAGTTGAACTTGCAAAAAAATTTTCAACAGAAAAAAGCAGTAGGTTTATAAATGGTGTTTTGTCTTCTATAATTAAAGCGTTAAATGCAGACAAAAAGGAATGATAAATGCAAGAAGCTATCACTGTTTCAAAATTAAACACTTATATAAAGCAAATCTTTGATGCCGAAGAGCTTCTCCACAACATCTCTGTTGTAGGAGAAGTTTTTGGTGTAAGCTTGTCAAGAAATGTCATTTATTTTTCTCTGAAAGATGAGAATGCTACTTTATCATGTGTTTGCTTCTATCCAAATTTTATCGCCAATATCCTAGAAGGCGATAAAATAATTGTCACGGGGTCACCTAATTATTATGTTAAAGGCGGGAAGCTTAATTTTAGTGTTAATAAGGTTGAAAAAATTGGACAAGGCAAGCTTTATGAAGAATTTTTAAAACTAAAACAAAAACTTCAAGATGAAGGATTATTTAACTCTTCACACAAAAAAAGCATACCAAAAGATATAAAAAGAATAGGCGTTATAACTTCACGCGAGGGGGCTGTTATTCAAGATATAAAAAACATCACGTGGCGAAGAAATCCAAGTGTCGATATTGTTCTCTATAACACAAAAGTTCAAGGCGTTAATGCTGAAAATGAAATCGCTCATGCGATTGATGTTATGGGAATGTATGATAAAATAGATGTACTTGTAGTCGCACGTGGCGGCGGCTCTTTAGAAGATTTATGGGCTTATAACACCGAAATTGTTGCAAGAGCCACCTATAATTGTCCAAAACCAATCATCTCTGCAGTAGGGCATGAAACTGACTTTACAATAATAGATTTTGTAAGTGACTTGCGGGCTCCAACACCTTCTGCGGCCGCTGAACTTTTAACATATTCTCTTGACGACAAAAAGGCAGAATTGCGGGGACTATTTGATGCCTTTTTAAAAGCTTCCAACAACTTTATAAAGCAAAAATTTAGTTATTGTGATATGCAAAACATTAGGCTTTCAAATGATGCCGACAAACTAATTATAAATGAACAAAATTATTTAAATGTACAAAAAGAAAGGGCAATAAAAGGCATAGAAAACTTTGTAAATCAGAAATACTATGAACTTGGTATATTTGAAACTACCATAAATAAAATAGATCCAAATTCTATATTGCAAAAGGGATATTCAAAGATTGAACAGAAAGGAAAAAGCATAAATAAGCTTGAAAACTTAGACCTTGAGCAAAATCTTACAATAAACTTTGTTGATGGCAAAGTAGATGCCATACCAATAAAAAAGGAGAACTAAATGGAACAATTAACATATGAAAATGCAATAAAAGAATTAAATGAAATAATCGCAAAAATTGAGAGCGGAACTCTTGCTATAAGTGATTCAATAAGATTGATAGAGCGAGCAAAAGAACTTTTAGTATTTTGTTATAAAGAACTTGACAGAACAAAGGGTAAACTTACAGAGATCAAAGAAACCCTTAATTCTTTAGAAGAAAAATAACTTAAGCACGCTTTTTAAATAAACATATAACCCAAAACTAAATCATATATTATCTTGTGAAAAGAATAAGAAAAGTGTCTATTCAAAGCATCTCTAAAAGAAAATATTTATGGGCTTTTAGAATGTTTTTTATTGCAATTTGTATGTCAATGTTCTTTGGATTTTTAAGTCAAACAATGCTTTCAAGCATGGGGGTTATAATAGCATCACTAGGAATTGCACTCTTTATTTTTATTGCAGTTCTTTTTGATATGCTAGGAATAGCTGCCACTTCTGCCGATATAGCAACCTTTAAACAGTGGGAATACGAAAAAGTAGTCGGTGCGGATATAGGAGTAAAACTATTGCAGCATTCAGAAAAGGTTTGTTCCTTTTGTGCAGATGTAGTGGGCGATATTTGCAGCACGCTATGCGGTGCAGGCGGTGCATGTATAGTTGTAGCACTGACAAATAAAGTTACAAACTCAAATTTAATAATGCTTATATCCATAACAACCTCAGCCTTTATTGCTGGTATAACCATTTTCTTTAAAGCCATAATGAAAGAGAAAGCACTTAAAAACTCTAACAAGATAATTTTAAAGCTTAGCCAATTTTTAAACAATTTTTTCAAACTATAAGGAAGAATAATTTTTAAAATTATGGTTTTTTAAAAAACATTTTAAAAATTTTTTAAAAATTGATTGACAAAGTGATGGTATTATGCTATTATATGCATGAAAGTAGAAGTTCCACTTCTCACCAATCAGCAAATGAGCTAGATTTGGTAAAAACTTAATTATTTTGATATAAGTTTTTTGGTGGAATTTTATACTTCCATCAAATTTTTTATTTAAAAGGGGAATACAACTATTTTTAAGGAATTATTGATAAACGAACAAATCACAGCACCACAAGTTCGTTTGATAGGAGAAAATGGAGAGCAGCTTGGAATTTTATCTAGAGATGAAGCTTTAGCAATAGCCGAAGAGCGTGGCTATGACCTTGTTTTAATGTCTGGCGGCACCAATCCGCCTGTTTGCAAAATATTAGATTATGGAAAATTCAAATATGATGCATTAAAAAAAGATAAGGAAATAAAGAAAGCTCAAAAAATAATCGAGACTAAGGAAGTGAGACTTTCAATGACAATAGAAGAGCATGATATAGCATATCGTGTTGCGAGTGCAACCAAGTTCTTGAAGGAGGGCAATAAAGTTAAAATTACTTTAAGAATGAAAGGTAGAGAGCAAGCGTATGTTAAGAAAGCTATAGAAGTTGTTAAAGAATTTTGTGCACGCCTTAGCGAGATAGGAACAATAGATAAAGAGCCAGAGCTTTTAGGTAGAAACATTTTTGTAGTTGTAAGCCCTAAAAAAGCAAAATAAAAGGAGAGAAGTATTATGCCAAAACAAAAAACACACAGTGGTTGCAAAAAGCGTTTTCATGTAACTGCAAATGGAAATGTTAAGTTTGCAAGACCAGGAAAGGGACACTTCCTTACAAAGAAGTCACAACAAAATAAAAGAAAATTAAGAAAGGGATCATATATTTCAGGAAAGAATGCACAAAACATCAAATCCCTTTTAGCTAAGTAGGAGGTCTAACATGAGAGTAAAAAGAACAGTTAATGCAGTAAAAAAACGTCGTTCTATATTAAAGAGTGCAAAAGGTTATAGGGGTGCTAAATCAAAGCTTTATAGAACAGCTAAGCAACAAGTTATGAAAAGCGGGCAATATGCCTATGTTGGCCGTAAAATCAAGAAAAGAAATTTTAGGGCTCTATGGATAACAAGAATAAATGCTGGATGTAGACAAAACGGAATTTCATATTCAAAGTTTATTGCAGGGCTTAAGAGCAAGGGCATTGACTTAAATAGAAAAGTTCTTGCAGACATGGCTGTTAGAGAGCCAGAAGCTTTTGCTGCACTTGTAGGACAAGTTAAATAATGTATGCTAGATTGGGCAACAATTTAATAAAAGAAATGAAAAAGCAAAAACGTGAAAAAAGTTATTTGCTTTTTTTGGATAATATAAAGATAATCAAAGATGCCTTAGCATTAGGATTGCACCCTAAATATTTTTTAACGAGCGATGAGAACCTTATAACTGACAATATAAAATCACTTATAGACAAAGATAGAATCTTCTTGACTGACTTTAAAACAATTGAACAGTTATCTGACAGCAAAACACCACAGGGAGTGGTTTGTATAGTAGAATACATACCACATATAGTAGAAAAGCCAAATACAAACTTTTTAGTAATAGACGGCTTGCAAGACCCTGGCAATGTTGGCTCTTTGATAAGAACGGCAGCAGCCTGTGGTTTTAATTATGTGTATCTTGTAGATAGCGTAAAAATCACAAACTCAAAACTTATAAGAAGTAGCGTTGGCACAATTTTTAGTCTTAAGGTTTTTGAACTCTCAAGGGAATCTTTTATAGAAAAAATAAAAGATTGGCATCTTACTCTTTTAAAGGCAGATATGAACGGAACAAATGTCTTTGATTTTAGCACAACCGAACAAATAGGCGTTGTTATTGGAAATGAAGGACAGGGAGTATCGAAAGAAATCTCCAGTTTATGTAGTCATACGATATCCATACCAATGAAGAATAAAGTTGAAAGCTTAAATGCAGCCATATCTGGATCTATTATTATGTATGAAATATCAAAAAATAGTTTTGAAAAACTATAAAGAATATATTATAATACTATAGAAATAAATAAATTCACTTATTTATAAAAGAATTGAACATTTAATTAAGGAGGCACAAATGTCAGGACATTCAAAATGGCATAACATACAGGCAAGGAAAGGTAAAAGTGATGCAGCTCGCGGCAAAATCTTCACAAAGATTGGAAGAGAAATTGCCGTTTGTGTTAAGGCAGGCGGTGCAGATCCCGTAGCAAACCCTAAGCTTAAAGATATTATTGCTAAAGCTAAGCAAAACAATATGCCTAATGATACAATAGAGCGAAGCATTAAAAAGGCGGCTGGAGAGCAAGCTGGCGTTAATTATGAAAGCTGCACTTATGAGGGCTATGGAACTGGTGGTGCTGCTGTCATAGTAGAGTGTTTAACGGATAATAAAAATAGAACAGCGGGCGATGTCCGCCATTCTTTTGATAAATTTGGCGGTTCACTTGGCTCTACTGGTTGTGTTAGTTATCTATTCCAAAGAAAAGGCGTTGTTGTTGTTGAAAAAAATGATAAAGTTGACAGCGATGAATTGATGTTAGCAGCATTAGATTTTGGAGCCTTAGATATTGTTGAATATGAAGATTCTTTTGAAATTATATGTCAAGCAAATGAACACTCAAAATTAAGCGAAAATCTCGAAAAAGTTGGCTATACTGTATTAAGTGCAGAGACCACAATGGTGCCAGACAGCTATATTGACTTAGACGAAGAAAAGTTAACTAAATTCACAAAAATGATTGACGCACTTGAAGATTTAGATGATGTTCAAGAAGTTTATCATAATGTTAATATAGACGATGAAGACTGATTTTTAGCGAAACAACGTTGCATATTTAGGTTAGTTTTTATAATACAGATTGCGACATTTTTCAACATTTTTCTTAAAATTAAAAACAGCTATTGATTATTTCCCAAACTTGTGGTATAATCCTTATATAAGGAGAGTTTTATGGGGAGAAATTGGTACGCTGAATGGGAAGAAGAAAAGGAAAGACGCGAAGAAGAATACTGGGAACAACTACAAAAAGAAGAAGCTGAAAGAAAAAAAAGGGAAGAACAGGAAAGATTAGAAAAAGAAAGACTTGAAAAATTAGAGAAAGCAAGCCCAGATTTAAAGACTAACCAAATATACTTTATTCCTGTGGGGAATGGACGTGCACAACTGTCCTTCCTTCCTCCAATAGAAAAGGCAAAGAAGACAAAGTCTGTTCAATCTAGGGCAAATGACATAGAGGATGTCTCTCAATCGTATAAAGCTGACGAAAACGGTGTTTTTTAACATCGTTTTTTATCATTAAAATAGCCTGCAAGATTATAAATAAAAATTGGCTTAGATTGTTTATAAACTTAATTATGTAATATTTAAATCATGACACTATAGGTTTAAAATAATTTATTAAGCCTTAATTTTTTATTCATATACGCTTTGTGTTATTTCCAAAAAAAACTAATCTATTTTAATTTGACTTAATATATATTTTATAGTAAAATATAGTTATGATAATTTTAGGAATTGACCCTGGGTATGCGATTATTGGCTATGGCGTTATAGATAACTCAAAAACTGACTCAGATATGGTTCTTGACTATGGGGCAATCACAACACCAAAGGATGATAGTTTGCCAGTTAGGTTGGAAGCAATAGACGCCAGCCTAAAATTTTTGTTTGACAAATTTAAGCCTGACGTTGTAGCCATTGAAGAACTCTTTTATTTTAAAAATCAAAAAACAATTATTCAGGTTGCTCAAGCTAGGGGAGTTATAATTTTAGCTTGTCAAAAATACTGTGGCAAAATTTATGAATACACACCTTTGCAAATAAAGCAAGCCCTTACAGGACAAGGAAGAGCTGAAAAGGCTCAAGTTCAGTATATGGTTAAGGCAATACTTGGTCTAAATTCTATTCCCAAGCCAGATGACGCTGCAGATGCACTTGCTGTTGCTATTTGCCATAGTCAAACAAGTCCAAGTTTAAATCAAAATAAAGTTTAAAGGTATTTAGAAAGGAGATAAGATGATATCATTTTTAATTGGAGTAATTGACGAAAAGAGAGAAAATTATTTAACAATGGATGTTAATGGCGTGGGGTACGAACTGATGGTTTCAAATAATACTTTGGTATCATTGCCTATGCCAGGCGATAATGCAAAAGTCTATACATACCTTTCTGTCCGCGAAGATGGAGTTTCTCTTTATGGCTTTTCAACAACTGAAGAAAGAGATTTGTTTTATAATCTAATAACAGTAAGCGGTATTGGGCCAAAGGTTGCAATAACAATTTTATCTGGACTTAGTATATCAGATTTGATAGTTGCCATTTCAAACCAAGATATAAGGCTTTTATCTAAAATAAAAGGTCTTGGGAAGAAAACTGCTGAAAGATTGTGTTTGGAACTTAAAGATAAATTAAATATTCTAGATGCTGGTATAAGTGCAAATGATACTAATTTTGATGCTAACTATGACGAAGATGCCGTGCAAATGGCAACTGACACTCTTATCAGCTTGGGTATAAATAAAAACGACGCTTATATGCTTGCTCGCTCTAACGCTGCAAACAATGCCACGGCAGAAGAGATTATTTCAAAATCGTTAAGGGGGTATAAGGGCTAATGGAAGAGAATGAAAGATTTATCACAAGCACAAAAAATCTTACTGACGCCGAAATCGAAAATTCTTTGAGACCAACAACCTTCAATGAATATATTGGTCAAAATAAGGTTAAAGAAGCATTGTCTGTCTATATTAAAGCGGCTAAATCACGAAAAGAAAGTCTTGACCATGTTTTGCTCTATGGTCCACCAGGACTAGGTAAAACCACACTATCTCATATCATTGCGAATGAACTTGGTTCTCAGTTTAAAGTCACATCAGGACCTGCAATTGAACACGCCGCTGATCTTGCGGCAATTTTAACTAATTTAAATCAAAATGATGTCTTATTTATTGATGAAATTCATAGACTTAACAAAACTGTAGAAGAAATTTTATATCCCGCAATGGAAGACTTTGCTTTAGATTTTATAGTTGGCAAAGGCCCTTCAGCAAGGAACATGCGACTGAAAATTAAGCCATTCACCTTGATAGGGGCAACAACAAGGGCGGGGATGCTTACAAATCCACTGCGAGACAGGTTTGGGGTTATTTGTAGACTTGAACTCTATTCGACTGATGAACTTGCGATTATTATCAATAGATCCGCAAGAATTTTGGGTGTGAAGATAGACCAAGACGCCTGTATTGAAATAGCAAAAAGATCAAGGGGGACACCTAGAATTGCCAATAGACTGCTAAAACGTGTTCGAGATTATGCTCAAGTAATAGGACAGGGACACGTGACGAAAGAAATTGCAGACAAAACATTGCAAATAATGGAAATAGACGAGCTTGGGCTTGATACAATAGATAGAAAAATTTTGATGTCTATAATAAACAAATTTGGCGGTGGCCCTGTAGGTTTAGATACTTTATCTGCAACGATAAGTGAAGATGCAACAACTATAGAAGATGTTTATGAACCATATCTTCTTCAGCTTGGCTTTATATCTAGAACACCACGCGGCAGAATAGCGCTAGAACCAGCATATAAGCACTTTGGTTTACCATTTACAAATAAAGCTTAATTTACAACAATAAGGTTATTAAATCATAATAAAATTTAGGTAGCGTATAAAATAAAAAGTTTATCTCAAAAAAGCTTAAAACTATGCTTAATGCCTAAAATAAGACGTACTTAATAAAAGTTAAATTATTATAGTCTCTATATATTTTATTGCTACATGTTTTTCTCTCAAATATCTAAACTTTTAATAACATAAACCTGATAACACAAGACTATAAAATTTACTCAATCGAAAATTTTGTTGTAAAGTTGTTTTTTTATAAAATTTAACATAAAAAAGAAGGCATGAAATGACTAACATAAACAAGAAAGACTTATTTTTAAAAAGTAGTTATTACTATGATTTACCCGAAACATTGATTGCACAAACTCCAATTGAGCCGAGGGACAGTTCAAGACTACTTATATATCACCGAGCAGGCGGACAGATAGAACATAAAATCTTTCGTGATATTTTTGATTATTTAAGATGTGGAGATGTTTTGGTTATAAATAACACAAGAGTATTGCCCGCAAGACTAATAGGGTATAAAGATACGGGGGCAAAAATTGAAATATTGTTGCAAAAACGTATTAACCTAACTAATTGGGAAGTTATTGCAAAGCCATTCAAAAGATTAAATGTTGGAACAAAGGTGACATTTAGTCAAAATTTGTCATGCATTATAACCGACAAAAAAGATTACGGCAGCTGCAATATTCAATTTATGTTTGAAGGTGTGTTTGAAGAAAAGTTAGAGGAAATTGGACAAATGCCATTGCCGCCATATATTCATGAAAAACTTAAGGATAAGGAAAGATATCAAACTGTATATTCAAAAATAGAAGGCTCATCTGCGGCTCCAACTGCAGGACTTCATTTTACGCCTGAACTTTTACAAAAAATAAGAGATAAGGGTGTAGAAATTGTGGAAGTTCTTCTACATGTTGGACTGGGGACATTTCGACCAGTTAAAGAAGATAATATTTTAAATCATGAAATGCATAGCGAGTATATAGAGATGACAGAAGCTAATGCAGAAAAATTAAATAAAGCAAAAAAAGAACATAGAAGAATTATAGCTGTCGGAACGACTTCGGTTCGTGTTTTAGAAAGTTGTGCTAGTGAACAAGGGGTTATATTGCCACAAAAAAGAGAAACAGATATATTCATTTACCCAGGTTATAAATTTAAGGTGGTTGATGCGTTAATAACAAATTTTCATCTGCCCGAAAGCACTCTTATAATGTTAATATCCGCATTTGCAGGCTATGATGAAACAATGAACATTTACAAAGAAGCGGTAAAAGAAAGGTATAGGTTCTTTTCATTTGGGGATGCAATGTTTATTGAATAAACTATTATGCGTTGCATAATACTATATAGTCTATCATGTATGCTTAACATACTACTATATATGGTACTTATATCTTGAAATTAAAAAATCAATCTGAAGACCGATTCACTAGCTAATAGATAATGTCATGCAAATCAAAATTTAAAATATCAACAGTTCAAGCCCTCTAAGTTTGTTTTTAATTTAAGTAATTTCTTAATTTTAAAATTTTTTATTTTATATATTATGGAAAAAGGAGAGACGATGAGTAAATTTAGTTATGAAATTATCAAAGAATGCCATCATACACATGCAAGAGCAGGCATTCTTCACACACCACATGGAGATATTGAAACTCCCATCTTTATGCCTGTAGGCACTCAAGCTACTGTTAAGGGCTTGAAACCCGAGGATTTAAATGGCGTTGGAGCACAAATCATTTTATCAAATACTTATCATTTATATCTAAGACCCGGGCATGATATAGTTAAAGCTGCGGGCGGGCTTCATAAATTTATGAATTGGAATAAGCCAATTTTAACTGATAGTGGTGGATTTCAAGTTTTTTCACTGGCATCTCTTAGAAAAGTAAGCGATGAAGGCGTTGAGTTTAGTTCTCATATAAATGGTTCAAAACATTTTATTACGCCTGAAAAAGATATGGAAATTCAAGAGGCACTTGGGGCTGATATTATTATGGCTTTCGACCAATGCACAGAAGCTGGTTGTTCCTATCAAGAAGCCGTTGAAGCTATGCGAGTTACCAAAAATTGGTTGGAACGTTGTTACAAAGCACATCAAAAGTCGGCACAATGCGAAGAACAAATGCTGTTCCCAATTGTTCAAGGGAACTTATTTAAAGACCTAAGAAAACAGTGCGTTGATTACTGCAAACCTTATGCACAATGCGGTATAGCAATTGGCGGATTATCGGTTGGAGAAGAAAAAAGTGTTATGTATGATATTCTTGATTTTCTGCACCCACTACTGCCACAAGACCAGCCAAGATACCTTATGGGCGTGGGTTCTCCCGATTGTTTGGTGGAAGGGTATGCACGTGGCGTCGATATGATGGATTGCGTTCTACCAACAAGAATTGCACGCAACGGCACGGCATTTACAAAAAAAGGGAAAATAGTTATCAAAAACGCCATATACAAAGCGGATTTTAGACCTATTGAAGATGATTGTGACTGCTATACATGTAAGCACTATTCAAGAGCATATATAAGACACTTAATCAATGCAGGAGAAATGCTTGGGGCAGAACTTTTATCAATTCACAACTTAAGGAATTTGTTAAAGCTTGCACATGATTGCCGCAAAGCCATCTTGGGTGATTATTTTAAAGATTTTAAAGAAGAATTTATAAACAGCTACGATTTATCAAAATCTAAATTCTAAATAGATTTAAGAAAATATAATAAGACCAAACTTAATGGCCTTCAATGCAGCTTTCGTTGCAAAAGGTTTTAACTTGTACATGATGATTTTTTTTGCTTTATAGAAAAAATTAAAAACTATGGTTTTTGTGATTCATTTTTCTTTAAATAAAGAAGAAAACTTTTTTAGCATTTTATAAAAAATCACTTATTAACAATGAAAGTCGGATTGACAATATAAAATTAAGTAGAATATTAAAAATAATTATTCTTGACCATATTAAAAAATTTAAATAAACAAGAGAAAACTTTAAACATTGCTGCGTCTAAAAACTTTTCTATCAATGCTTTTTACCTTATGATTTGGGCACTACTATTATAATTTATATATAATATTTTATAAAATCTATCTTTCTTCTATAATTATTTGACAAATATTCATCCATTTTGTATACTTATTATGGTAGATTTTTTTCTATCTTAAAAAGGGGTTAAAAATGAGCAGTTTAAGTATTTTATGCAATGCTGCTGTTACCGCCGGAGTCGTAAGTGGAATTGTTGCCCTTATTGTAGGGGCGATAATTGGAGCGATAGTTTATAAAATTGTCATAAATAAAAAAATTGACAAGAGTAAAACAAATGCTGTAAAGATTATTGAAGAGGCGTACGCAGAAGCAAAGAACATTAAAAAAGAATCAATGCTAGAGGCTAAAGATGAAGCACAAAAAATCAGAGACCAAGCAAACGATGAGGTCAAAGAAAGAAGAAGTGAAATTTTAAAACAAGAAGAACGATTAAATCAAAGAGAAGAATATATCACGAAAAAGGAAACTTCTCTTGATACAAAATCAGAACAATTGGAAAATGAAAAAATCCAACTAGAAAATAGTAAACAACAATTAAACAACAAAATAAAAGAACAAGAAGAAGTTAAAGAGCAAATGCTAGCCAAATTAGAAAGGATATCAGGACTTTCTAAAAAAGAAGCAAAAGATATCTTACTTGAAAATGTAACAGAAGAAGCAAAGAAAGATGCTGGTGTTATAATCAAAAGAATTGAAGATGAAGCAAGGGAGAATGCTGATAAAATAGCCCGCGACATTGTCGTGACGGCTATACAAAAATGTGCAACTGACCTTACATCGGAAGCTACAGTGACATCTGTTCCATTGCCAAATGATGATATGAAAGGTCGCATAATTGGCAGAGAGGGTAGAAATATTAGAGCTATTGAAAGCGTAACTGGCGTAGAACTTATAGTTGATGATACCCCAGAGTCAATCACGGTTTCAAGCTTTGACCCTATTCGAAGAGAAATAGCAAGACTTAGTCTTGAAAAATTGATTCTTGATGGGCGAATACATCCAGCTAGAATAGAAGAGATCGTTCAAAAGGCAACAAAAGAGATTGAAAAAACTATAAAGGAAGCAGGCGAAGAAGCTTGCAACGAGGTAGGAATCTATAACCTTAATCCTGAGCTAGTTAAGGTTCTTGGAAGACTTAAATATCGTACAAGTTTTGGACAAAATTGTTTAAAACATAGCATTGAAACTTCAATCATAGCAGGACTTTTAGCCACAGAGCTTGGAGTTAATGTTGCTGTTGCTAAACGCGGTGGTTTACTACATGATATCGGAAAGGCTCTTGACCATGAAATAGAAGGCACGCATGTATCTATTGGTGTGGATCTTGCAAAAAAATACAAGGAAACAGAGGGTGTTATTCATTGTATTGAAGCACATCACGGCGATGTTCCATTCCATAGCATAGAAGCAGTTATTGTCCAAGTTGCTGACGCAATATCGAGTTCTAGACCTGGTGCAAGACGCGAAAGCTTTGAAAATTATATTAAGCGACTACAACAACTTGAAGGCATTTGCAATGACTTTAAGGGAGTTGAAAAATCTTACGCAATTCAAGCAGGTAGAGAAGTTAGAATTATGGTTAAGCCAGAGCAAATAAATGATAATGAAGCCATAGTACTTGCTAAAGACATTGCAAAGAGAATAGAAAATGAGATGCAATATCCTGGACAAATAAAGGTTGTCGTTATTCGTGAAAATAGGGTAACTGAAACAGCCAAATAAACCTAATTATAATATCATGATAAAAAGCAGATTGTAAATGAAGTAAATTTCAAATAATCTGCTTTTTTATTCATATAACAATTATTTTTTAATAAATTATAATATGGATTTTATTATAGATTTTTTTAGCACGAATTTTGATAGTTGTGTTTGGCTTGCAGTTATTCTTGTTGCCTTTTGCCCGACATTAGAAAGTAAAATTGCTATTCCGCTTGCAATGAATACTGAAATATGGGGAGCAAACGCACTATCGCCACTTTCTGCCTTCTTTCTAGGCTTTTTAGGCTCGCTACTTCCATGTTATGCAATACTATTCATTATACGCAAGATTAAATCTAAGACGTCTGGATTTATTGTTGATAAGATTTTTAAAAAATATATTTTAAAGAGCCAAAACCTAGAAAATCATAAATGTAACTTTTCAAAATATTTTACCCTGGCAGCTTTTGTGTCAGTTCCAATGCCTTTAACAGGAGTTTGGGCGGGGAGTTTAATAGCAGGACTTTCAAATTTAAACATAAATTACTGTTTTGCTGCAATCACGATAGGTTCTTTTATATCTGCTGCGGCAGTAACCATTCTCTGCGCGGTCTTTGAAAATTCAATCGCCTATATTTTTATGATATCACTTGTAATTATTATAACATTTATGTTTGTGGATCTATTTATATCACTAATAAAATCTAAGACGATAAAGAAACAAAATCCATAGTAGTTATTTCCAATACTTGATCAATAAAAACCTTTTTAAATAATATCTAAACGGGAATAAAACCAATATCATCAGTATAGGCAATATTGTAGTTGTTGCAAATTCTGCAAATCTCGCAGGACTCAAACCACAAATAAAATTGATTCCAACAACTAAAGCTATTGCAATTAAAGTTATCAACCACATTTTCCACTGCTGCAACATTGGGTTAGGCATCCATCCTTGATATTTTTTATAATTATAAAACTTAACGCAAATATCAACAATCAACAAAGCGGGCAAAAGGATATACAAAAAGTTTGTGTTTGCGTTTAAATTAGACGTATTTGCAAATATTGCATACAACACAGCTGAAGCCACACTCGCAGTAAAGAAACATATCAATGAAACAATCAAATATAGCTTATTTGTGTTGTGTTCTGTTTTTTCGGCTGGCTTTTTATAGACGTTAAAAGATATATTTTGGTCTTTATAAAATTCTTTTAGGTCACTATAATCATACAAGGCGTCTTCTCTAATTTCTTCTGAAGCAGAATTTTTTGTCTTTGAGTAAAGTCGCGAAAGAATTTCTTTATGAGATGGGTCGATAGAGGTATCACGCTTAGGTGGTGGCATTTTAAAATTGTCTCGCTCACGGCTTGCTTCACCAACAAGTTTAAGTCTTGGCGGTTCAATTTTTCTAGCGTGTTCAACTTGAGTGCTGTCTAATCTACTTGTTATAAATTTACCATCATCTTTTACGCTTGTTTCGGCTTCATTTTTGGGTTTATTAGCAGTCACATCTTGGAAGGATTGCGTCTCTCGATTAAATCTATATGACATTTGCTTTGTATAATCATAACTACTATTTTGAGAGCCATATTTTCCTTTATTTTCCAAAATAGAATTTTTAAATTCTTCTATGTTTGATTTAGTCCGAGCATTTGATTCGCTAATTGGAGTAGGGTTATCAACCATAATAGCTATTTGGTCTTCTGCAAAACTTTTCTTTCGTTTATACTTGTTTATATCTTTAGATATATCATATAAACGCCGATTATATTCTTCAACGTCCTTTTTGCTTAATAACACACCATCATCTTTATTGTGCTCTTCCTTCACATCTTGCATTTCTTTCATTGGGCTATTCTGAGGCAAATCTATGTTTTCTTCAACTTTATAGTTATTATCACTATTTTCTATAATTCTATTATCTATTTCATTTACCTTATCGACAAACTCATCCTTTTGATTGCTGTTAATATCTGTTGAAGTAAAAAGCGACTTAATAGAATATGTATTAGTATTAACTTTGTCTTCAAATATAGCCTTGTGTTTGCTTTCCTCAGTTTGTGATAGGGTAGTAGCATTAAAAGAATTAGAATTTTCTTCATCAACACCTGAAAAATCAAAATAATCATCGCTATCAGATTCATCATCTGTTTTTACATTATTTTCATCAGAATTATCTACAGAAAACTCTTTTGATGAATCATTTATGTCTGACAAGCTGATATTTTTATCAAACATAGCCATATTATTAGCGTTAGTGTCAACAATTTTTATCTCAGTTTTAATTCCATTTTCACTAAAATCTCTAAAAACGTCAATGTTGTTTCTTTGGAAATAGTCATTTAAATCTTGATAAAAGATACGACCTTTTTCTGTTATTGAATAATATTTTCTATTAGGTCCCAAATCGCTGTTTTTTAGATAGGAAGACACATAACCTTGTCTTTCCATTCTATTCAAATTTGAATAGACACTAGGCTTTTTTAATTCAATTCTACCATTAGATTTTTTATAAATTTCGCTTATAAAATCAAGCCCATAGAAATCACGTTCTAACAAGCAGTTTAATATTAAAAAGGATAACTGACCCTTTGCATACAAATCCATAAAAACCTCTTTATAAAAAGATTATAATCTAATATTTAGTAATAGTCAACAAATTTTAAAGTTTTTCACATAACAAAATTTATTAAGTAGTATGCCATGCATAATAGTAAAAAATTTGGAATAAACACATAAATTTGATATAATATTATCTATGATAAAAGTGATAAAAGGAAAGTATAAAAATATCAGTTTGAGAGTTGACTACGATTTAAACATAATTGTTAAAGCTCCCAAGAATACTTCAGATGCATATATTCAAAACTTTGTTGAATCTAAAAAGAAATGGCTAGATAAGCAATTAGGAAGACTTTCACATATAAATGATATAAAAAATACATACAATTTTAAAGATAATGTATACCTTTTTAATGAAAAAATAAACTTTACTGGTAACAAAAAAGAATTCTATGAAAATGCCTTTTACACAAAAATTTTACCACTGGCAAGACAACTGGCAGAGCGGTACAAACTGACTTATAATAAAATAACTCCCACCAATTCCAAGAGATTATGGGGGAGTTTGAATAATAAAAAAGAAATGAAACTTAACTGGAAAATTGTCATATTGCCTAAATCCTTAGTTGAGTATATTATCATACACGAACTCTGCCACGGTAAAGAATTTAATCATTCGAAAAAGTTTTGGGACTTAGTTTCTTCTTTTATAAAAGACTATAAATTAAGAAAAAAGGACCTAGATAAATACAGTTTTTTACTTAAAAATAACTTGCTATAAAATCTTACACCATATAAAAAGCAGGCAATTTTTTTGACGTAAATTTAGGGCGTAGGAATTTGTCTAGAAAAGGGCAGTGTTGGGGGCATCTTAAATTGTCAGAGCATTTCCAACTGTTCCAAAATTTTTATAGAATACAAGCATCTCCACATCTCTTCGTAAAACACAAGTTTTACGAAGAGATGTATGCATACTAGCTATATTTTATAATCTATTATGTTATTTTTTAATAATTAGTTTTTGTATAAAATTTATATTTTATTCACTTATATTAAATTCTTAATTGTTTAAAACTTTATTCATCATCTTATTAAAACCTATTATATTATTTCCACATACTTCATCTTTAAAAATCGTTAAATTAGTGTTATTTATAGATCTTACATCTTTAATTGATTTTATAGAAAGATAATTTATAATTTTAAAAAATACCTTATATATATCATCTCCAAAATATAGATCTTCAGGACATGAACATAAAATGCTTTCCATGAATACTTGATTGCACATATTGCCGTTGGTATTGTAATATAATACATTAAATATTTTTAAAATCTTTACAAAATTGTCGCCTACGGCCTGTATCTTTTCCTCTAAGTGTTTAACTCTTTCATCTATATTGATATTTATAAAAACTTTCTTTTTTTCATTATAATATTTAAAAAATGTCCCATCATAGTTGACAACATAGATATAAATTTTAGTATTTGAACCAAAATCATCTTTCCCTACTATTTGCAATAGATTTCTATTTAAATATATCAAGCTTGTCTCGGTCAAATAATTTACTATGGCTTTTTGCAAATCATCACTTAAATCATATATTGTATACTTACTAGGGTCAAATTTTAGACTTTCGTTATTTGTTTCCAAATTTTTTTCTTTATTTTTGCTCTTTTTCCTTCTACGTTTTTTAAAAAGTGTATTTCTGTTCTCCCATGATAATTTAAGCCTGTCTTTAAACCTTTTCCATGCACCAACTTTTCTGCTTGTATTTAGCTCAAGTTGAACATTTTGCACGCCAAGTAAATAAACAAAAACCGAACCATCAATAAAAGCACCACTAATAAGCTCATTAGCTGGTTGTAAAACAACTTTATTAAGTGACAAAAATGATACTTTTTCTGATAGATCCTTTAATGCAGAACCAACAATATTGTTTACTAATTTGTTTGTATTTTTAATAAACTTTTTGTTTTCCTGTTCCGCCAAATTGGAAATCATATCTTTTGAAATTTTTATATTTTGCATTTAATTTCCCTATATTTAGTTATTTTTTTATAAATAAGTTATTTTTGTTTTGGATAAATTTTTTCTTGTCCATCCATATAGCATCTTAAAACTTCAGGAATATTTACGCTTCCATCTTTGTTTATATTGTTCTCTAAGAAAGCTATCAGCATTCTTGGCGGAGCCACAACAGTATTGTTTAGTGTATGAGCAAACTTTATACCATCTTCAGTTTTAAACTTAATTCCTAAACGTCTTGCTTGTGCGTCAGATAGATTTGAACATGAACCAAGTTCTCCAAAATACCGTTTTTGTCTTGGACTCCAAGCATTTAAGTCGCATGACTTAACCTTCAAGTCAGCCAAGTCTCCGCTGCAACATTCCATTACTTCATGTGGAATATTTAATGTTTGAAAAAATTCTGATGATATTTGCCACATTTTATTATACCACTTCATTGAGTCTTCTGGCTTGCAAATAACAATCATCTCTTGTTTTTCAAATTGATGCACGCGATAAATTCCACGTTCTTCAATTCCGTGAGCTCCAACTTCTTTTCTAAAACAAGGTGAATAAGATGTTAATAACAATGGCAAACTCTCTTCTTTTATTATTGTGTCTTTAAATCTTCCTATCATTGAGTGTTCGCTAGTTCCAATCAAATATAGATCTTCACCTTCTATTTTGTACATCATATTGTCCATTTCTTCAAAACTCATAACACCATTTACAACATCACTTCTAATCATAAAAGGCGGTATACAATAAGTGAAACCCTTTCTTATCATAAAGTCTCTAGCATAAGACAAAATAGAAGAATGCAATCTAGCAACATCGCCAGTTAAATAATAAAATCCATTGCCGCTTGTTCTTCTAGCACTATCTAAATCTAAGCCATTTAAGCTTTCAAGAATATCGGCATGATAAGGAATTTCAAAATCTGGAATTTTGGCTTCACCAACAGTCAACCTTTGCACATTTTCGCTGTCATCTCTACCAATTGGAACATCATCGGCAATTATATTTGGAATAGACATCATGTACTTTTTAAGTTCTATAGAATAAATCTCTTCTTCTTTTTCGATATCTTCAATGCGTTTATTATTTGCAACAACTTGAGCTTTAATTTCATTAGCTTTTTCAATATTTTTTTCTTTCATTAGAACGCCTATTTGACTGCTTAGGCTGTTTCTGCTTGCACGAAGTAAATCGCCCTCTTTTTTCAAATTTCGAATTTTTTCATCTAAAACAAGAACTTTATCAACATATTCTAATTTATGGTCTTGAAATTTTTTCTTAATATTTTCTTTTACTAAATTAGGCTTGGTTCTTATTAGGTTTATATCAATCATAATTCCTCCTTACAATCTTAAGGTAATTATACAAACATTCTAGAGATTAGTCAATCAAAATATAAATTTTAAATTAAAACTTTTCAATTCTAAATACTAATTTAAAAATACTAAATTTATAGATAAAGCTATATCTAGTAGCATTTCTTTAAATATTATGCCATATATATAGTGTTTTGACCAGTTAAAAATAAAAGCACGAAATTGGTTGATAAAAAAAATCCAACGTGATATAATATTGGCATGAAACAAATGAGTTACTATGAGCAAAGAGATTTGCAAAATAGAGTCAAAATGTCTAAATACACTGAAAGACTCCCCGACTATTGCATTGATTTTTTTATAGGCATAGAAAATAACACATCCTCACTTACTAGATATAACTATGCCATGGATTTATATATATTTTACAACTATCTTTCTAAATATGTTTTTCACAAAGATGAAGAAGCTATTACCTTAAATGATATAAATTCTTTAAAAACAAGACATTTAGAGCAATACTTATCTTATTTAAGCTACTATGAAATTGACAATAAACCATATAAGAACGATGAAAAGGGAAAAGCAAGAAAACTTGCCTCGCTGAGAAGTTTTTTTAAATATCTTTTCAATCACGATATGGTTGATGCAAATATAGCCAGTAAAATTGATACGCCTAAGCTTCACAGTAAAGAAATTATACGTCTTGAAGATTATGAGGTAAAACGCCTTATAAGCACAATAGAAAATCCTAGCGAGCTGACAAAACGTCAACAAGCTTATAACAAGAACACGTTTGAACGTGATAATGCGATCATCACCCTATTTTTAGGAACAGGAATACGTATATCAGAGCTTGTTGGTCTTAATATAGAAAATTTTGACTACGAGCAAAACGCATTTTTAGTGACACGAAAAGGTGGAAATCAGACAACTTTATATTTTTCTAAAGAAGTGGCTTTAGCACTTAAAACTTGGCTAGAAAAACGAGCAACCTTGGGAATACCAAAAGATGAACATGCAATGTTTATATCTTTACAAAACAAAAGAATTTCAGTGCGGGCTGTAGAAAATTTGGTAAAAAAATATTCACAAATTGCTTCACCGCTAAAGAAGATTTCTCCACATAAACTACGAAGTACTTTTGGCACAAATTTATACAAAGAAACCAAAGATATTTATATTGTTGCAGATGTACTTGGCCATAAAGATGTTAATACAACAAAGAAACATTATGCAGCTATTAGCGAAGACATGCGTAAAAGCGTTGCCGATAGGATAAAAATAAATCAATAAATTGCGAATATTTTTCTTATAACTGCACATCATAATAGCGTGAAGGAAATATGCTTCACATTATGTAGAAAGAAGTCAAGCTGATGAATTATGAGTTTTGGCTTCTTTTTATTTTTATTGAATCCTAACTAATAGAAGTTTTCGTTTTACAAAATTGGCTCAAATTCAAGAACAAATTTTGTAATTAAAAATTAACTCCTTATATGTTGCAATAAAATAACAAGCATATACACAAAGGAGTTAATTATGAATAAAAACCATCTATAGTATAACAAATAATTTTGAAATAACAAATTTTTCTTATAAAATAATTTTATTTTAATCTAATTGCTCAAGCATCCAGTCACTATAAACCCCATATCCTTTACTAGAATCAGAAAGAAATACATGCGTAACTGCACCTACAATTTTATCGTCTTGCACGATTGGAGAACCGCTCATTCCTTGAACGATACCCCCAGTTAGACTTAGCAATCTTTTGTCTGTAACCCTTAGCACTATACTTTTATCACTGCTTTTAGACTGAAAATTTGCTTTAATAATTTCAATGTCATACTCTTCTCTAATTCCACTTACACTAGAAATGATTTTGGCTTTACCTGGCTTTACACTCAATCTTCCGCCAATTTTTAAGCATCTATTAGTATCAACCAAGCCGTCTAAGTCGTTTATGTTGCCGAAAATACCATAGGGAGTATTTTTTGTTATATTTCCCTTTTCATTCTTTTGCAAGAATACCGCCCTTAATTCACCTGGCTTATTTTTAGACCCTTTATTTATTCCTATCAAATTACAGTCATAAATTTCTCCAGATGAAACAGGTATAATTGTAGAGCTGTCGCCATTTATAACAGGATGCCCTAAGGCACCATATTCGCCGCTATCTTTTTTTACAAATGTTAATGTGCCTATTCCAGATATGTCATCTTTAACCCATACACCCAATTTATATTTATTTTCTTTGTTTTTGATAAGTCCTGTTTCTATAACTTTTGCCTTATTATCTCTTATTATTTCCACAGATGCAGCATCTTCTTCTGTGTTCTCTAAAACATTTAAAATATCTTGAGCCGAGTTTATTTCTATGCCATTTATCTTTTTGATTATGTCTCCACTTTTTAGGTTTTTGTTTTTTATAACCGTTCCAGACCTTACATCCACTGTTGTATCACTGACAACCATCGTTCCATCAGTTTGCAAATAGATCCCTATTGGAACACCGCCCACATAAACGTCATCATCTGTCAAAACATTGACTTTCACCTTTTTGATAGGTATAAAGCCAAACAATTTAAATAAAATCGTTCCTTCCTTATTTTTATTAGAACCTGTTTGTACTTCATTTTCTTCGAAAGACAAAGATACAATTTTACCAAATCTATTATTCTCGTTAGCCAGCTCAACTTCACTATAATTAGTATAAAAATCTTCGCCAATTTCCATTAAATCAGTTATTTTTATATTACTATAAATTATAAGTATACTTAGCAAAAAAAATATTATAAATAAAATAGATGGCAGCGTTCTTTTTCCCTTGTACATTTATCCTCCCAAATATAAAAGACTAACTAATTGTTAGTCTATTCGTTTAAAGATATTTTATACATTTTTGCCTGTAAGTTGTCTCATCTCTTTTGCATGAGACAATGCGATTTCGCTTACATTGTCTCCGCCAATCAATCTAGCAATATTATAAATTACTTTATCATCATCTAGTTTTTCAATTTTGGTTATAGTTGAGTTATCTAATTCAATTTTACTTACATAATAGAAATTATCACCAAAGCAAGCTACTTGAGGTAGATGGGTTATACAAAGAATTTGAGCAAACTTAGTTAAATTGTTAAGTTTCTGTCCAACTATATTACCCGTTTCGCCACTTATTCCCGTGTCAATTTCATCAAAAACTAAGGTTTGAGCACTCCCAGTTTCTACAAATATATTTTTAAAAGCCAGCATAAATCTGCTAAGTTCACCACCAGAAGCTGTTTTTGACAACGATTTAAGTTCTTGCCCTTTATTAGCGGAAAAGATAAATTCAATTTCGTCTTGTCCGCTTGCTGTTATATCTTTTGTCAACTCAAATTTGACGACAAAGGTGCTTGATTTCATGCCCAATTGGCGAAGCTCTGCTGTTATTTTTTTTGTCACATCATCGGCGACATTCTTTCGCAATTCTGTCAATTTATCTGCATCTGTCTGTAATTTTTTATAAACAACTTCTCTTTCATCTTCAAGCTTAGCAATAAGCGTTTCGCTGTTTTCCAACTCATCAAGTTGCATTTTTGCTTGTTCTAAATAGTCTAAAGTCTTTTCAATAGAACCGCCATACTTTTTTGTTAAAGACTTGATAAGATCATGTCGTCTATCTAAGGCTTCATATTCATTTTCGTCAAACTCCGTTGCCGACTTGATGCCACTAAGCGTTTCACATATATCTTCAACTTCATATCTAACGCTATCTAACCTTTGTTTACACTCATCAATATTGTCAAAACCTGAAATAGACGACAAAAGCATAGAAGCTTGCTGCAGGCTATTGACACATGCATTAGAGCTTTCAGACAGCAACTCTTCGCAACCATTTACAGCTTGAAATATCTTCTCTGCATTATTTAAAAACTTCAATCGCTCTTCAACTTCTTCATCTTCGCCTACCTGCAAATCGGCATCTTCGATTTCTGTTATTTGATATGATAAAAGAGATTTTGTTCTTTCTCTCTCATAGTTGTCACCGCCGAGTTTTTCAATTTTTCTGTCAATTTCTAACAAACTTTGATATTCAGTTTTAACTAAATCTTTAATTTCTTTTAGCCCTGCCCCGCCAAGTTTATCAAGCATAATAATATGATTTTTGACTTTTAACAAATCCACACTCTCGTGCTGAGAATAGCTATTAACAAGAATATCTCCAACTTCTTTTAATACAGTTTGAGTTGTCGGCATGCCATTTATTCTAGTAGTTGATTTTCCGTCAATATTATAGACACGCGACAGAGCAATTTCATCACCATCGAAGCCAAGCTCTTCAAGCAAATTCTGTGCCTGCTTTTTTACGTCAACAAAAACAGCGTCAACTCGCATAGTTTCTTCACCAGAACGCAATAATGTTTTATCAACCTTCGCACCTAAAACAAAATTTAAAGCATCAAAAATAATGCTTTTGCCCGCACCAGTTTCACCAAGAAGAACATTGAAGCCATTTCCAAAATCTATTGTTAAATTTGATATTAAAGCTACATTTTTTATAGATAATGTTTGAAGCATATCATTCACCCTTTAATTTAACATATCACTAAGCGTCACAACAGCTTGGCTTGCAAGTGTTGTTGTCGGAAAAATTAACATAACAGTGTCGTCACCATTTACAGCACCCATAAGTTCATTGATATTTAATTTATCAACAAAACTAGACAAACTAGAGCCCAAACCCTTCATTGTTTTTATCACAACAAGGTTCATGGCAACTTTTACAGATATAACCGATTCTTTAAAAATAGATATGTATTTATTTGATATAACTTGTTCGTCAGAGCCAACAAAACAATACTTATACTTACCAGAACTAGACAGAATTTTTGTAAGACCAAGCTCTTTGATATCTCTTGATATAGTTGCCTGAGTGATATCAAAGTTTGCATTTCTAAGTTCTCTTGCTAGTTCATCTTGGGTTTCAATCTCCTTAGTGGAAATAAGTTCCAAGATTTTCGACTGTCTAGCACTTCTTGCCATCGTTTTCTCCTTAATCGCTATAAGCTTTTATTTATAAGGGCTATAGCATTTATGAATATTTATGAATTTATAGATATGCATCTATTTTTGATTATTATACATCATTTTTTATAATTATGCAAGTGAATTTTGTATATTTATTCATGCAATTTTTATATATATTGCATAATATGCAAATTTATAAAATCGATTTTTATAATTATAATACCTTATACATTTTTAAATTAAGGTTCAATCTATAAAATTAAACGCCTTGCATAAAAAAAGAGCTAACCCCTTTTAGCTCTTGTTATACCTTTTAAATTATTTTTCTCTTTTAATTTGAATAAGCTCTTCTTTTTCCAAGCACTCTTCAACAAGTGTGTTAACATCTATGTACTGCTCTTCATTCTCCGCTTGTTTTATAGTTGGTTTTATAACGGGATTCTTTGGTAGGAAAACTGTGCAACAATCTTCATATGGCAAAATCGATGTATCATAAGTTTCTATGTTTCGTGATATCTCAATTATATATTCTTTATCCATAGCAATGCACGGTCTAAAAACCGGCTTTTCTTTAACAACACTGCCCGTCACCGTCATACTCTGCATGGTCTGGCTTGCAACTTGTCCTAAGCTTTCGCCAGTCACAATAGCTCCAAGATTGTATTTTTCGCAAATGCGTTCAGCCACTCGCATCATAATTCGGCGCATGATTGTTATCATAAATTCTGGCTTACAACGTTTATGTATCTCTTCTTGCACTCTTGTGAATGATACCACATGCAGCCTTACATCTCCTATATATGACGTCAATAAGCTTGCAAGTTTTATCACCTTATCTTTCGCCTGCTCCGATGTATACGGATAACTATGAAAATGTAAGGCTTCAAGCTCCATGCCACGTTTTGCCATCAGATAACCAGCGACAGGGCTATCTATTCCACCTGACAATAGAAGTAGCCCTTTGCCAGAACAGCCTAGCGGCAATCCACCTTGACACTTGATAATCTTGTCAAAAATATATGCCTTATGATTCATTCTAATATCAACATGAATTTCACATTGTGGATTATATAGATCGACAGATGAATTGCTATTATTTTCTAAAACAAGTTCTCCTAAATATTTAGCAAAATCCATAGACGAAATCGGGAAAGATTTATCTGCTCTTTTCACAAATACTTTAAAAGATTTATTTTTGCAATCAATCTTTACAATTTCATTCTTTATTTTATCCACTTCAGCATCAACTTCAATGGCTGGGCTTAAGCTATAAAGTCCAAAAACTTTTTTAAGTTTCTGTATTATCTTGTCTTGCCTTTCTTGAGCATAGTTTGAAATAACATATCGTCCAAAAGTCATCTCCAACTTAAACGCTTCACCTTCAAGCATAGACTTTATATTTTTTATAAGAGTGCTTTCAAAATAGTTTCTATTATGACCTTTTAAGTATAGCTCCCCAAATCTCAATAAAATAACATTCATCTCACTTTCTCCAAAATAGTATAGTATGTTTCAATTATTTCATGACACGCTTTTTTTATCTCTTCTAATTTAAGTTCTTCGCTGAAAGATACCCTAATATGCGATTTAATCTCATCTATATTCATACCCATACTTTCTAAAACGCGATTTCCCGCCTTTTTAGTTGAGCATGCACTTCCTACCCCAACATAGATTTCTTTATCTTGCAGTGCTCTCATGAGAGTCTCTCCGTTTACGCCACTAAAACTCAAACTTAAAATATAAGGACTTTCGGACTGTAGGTAGCTCACACCATTTACAGCCTTAATATTTTCTATAAAACAATCTTTTAACTCTTTGACATACTGATAATTTTTCTCTACATCTATGTTCTCTATCGCATATTTCATTGCCATTATACCTGACACATTCTCTGTTCCTGAGCGATAACCACTTTCTTGTCCACCGCCATAGACAATATTTTTTAATCCACTTAGATTTTTAACATATAACGCACCAACGCCTTTAGGTCCATGAAATTTATGTGCAGAAATAGTGTATAAATCAGCATTAAAATCTTCTATATTAAATGGCAATTTGCAAAAGGCTTGAACTCCATCAACATGCAACAATGCTTGCGGACAAAGTTCTTTTCTTATCTCATCAATTTTTACAAGGTCATTGACAGCACCCGTCTCATTGCTAACATGCATAATAGATATAAGCCTTGTCTTATCATTAACAACTCGTCTAAGTTCTTCATAATCCACTTGTCCCTTTTGTGTCACTCCAACAAAATGCACAATACATCCTTGCCCTTCTAAAAAACGAGCAACATTGTATACGCTTGGATGCTCTCCTATAGAAAAAACATATTCCCATTTGCCATTGCGTTTGCTACCAATTATTGCAAGATTATTACTCTCAGTTGCCCCACTTGTAAATATTATGCTGCCTTTTACCACGCCAAGTTTTCGCTTAATAAGTTCTCTGACGCCGTCCAGTTCTTTCGCAATTTCTATAGACTTATTATACCCTGCTGAAGGATTAAAAAAAGATTGGCAGGCATATTTTTTGTATATGTCCGCCCCACCTTCAAACATTTTTGTTGTTGCTGCACTATCTAAATAAATCATCTTAAAGAAGCTCCATATTTATAGTTGAAAGTTTTGATAATCTTTTGAACAATCTTGTTTACTTCTTCATCAGTAAGGGTTTTATTCATATCTGATAGTTTAATCTTGAAGGCAACACTCTTTTTATTTTCGCCAAGGTTTTCGCTACGATATATATCGAAAATGTTAACATCATAGAATAATTTTCCGCAAGCAGATTTTACAGTTTCAAGCATCTCTGCTGCAGTTATATTTTCATCAACAACTATCGCCAAATCTCTCTCTACAATAGGATATTTAGAAATCTCTTTAGCAATAATTTTCTTTGCAGGCAAATTAGCTAAATAATCATCATCAATTTCTGCATATACTACATAATCTGGTATGTCGTAATTCTTGGCAACCACTGGATGAATTCGCCCAAAGGAACCAATTAGTTTCCCATCTGCAATTATATCAGCAGAAATTCCTGGATGCAAATAGGGCTCGCTTGACCTAACAAGCTTATATTCCGCTGACGTTTTATTCAAAATCATTTCAACCATACCTTTTATATAGTTAAAATTCATATTCTTAACAGTTTTAAAGGCATCTTCACACATGGCAAGAGCAACCATATTCTTTTCTGTTGGCAACTTTTCGAGCGGAAGTTTTTCTGCTAAATAAACTCTTCCACATTCAAATATTCTTAAATTATGGTTGCCAACACTGAGATTATAGGCGATATTTGAAAGCATAGAATGTGCCATAGATGTTCTCATGCATGAGATATCTTCACTGATAGGATTTGCTATCCTTATAAGATTTTTTCTTTCATCTTTAAGTAAGAGTTTGTCC
>CAWVLM010000020.1:0-7856 GCA_963930145.1 Clostridia bacterium | reverse complement strand
AAGCAGTACTGATGCAACCCATAATTACAATGGCTGGAATAATATAGATGCCAATGATTATTCAACAAGCACAATAAGACAATATATCAATGGGAACGAAGTGCAAAAGAGTTGGTCAGGCTCATGGAATACAACGGTCACTCCAAAAGATCCATCATCAAACATGTTCACCGACCTACACATAGACCCAGAGAATGATATAGTATACACACAGATAATAGGCAGAACACTCGGTGATTTATACACAGATATGTCAAGTTCAGGGACAAGTCCACAAGATGTTGGTTTTCCAAAAGGTTCACCAGATAACTGGGACGGAGCAGAGATAACCTACAGTAAAGAAGACACAGACAAATTCTGGTTATTATCATATTATGAAGACTACCATTTATTAGGAAATGATAAAACAGGAAGCGGAAGCGAAATAATATGGGGAGCATGGTATTGGCTCCGTTCGCCTGATTCGTCTAGTAGTAATAGTGCGTATAGTGTTACTACGTCGGGCATTCTCTATAGCCATGATGGCATCTACACTCCCGCGGCTCGAGCAGCTTTCAAATTTTCGATATAGACCCCAAATTTTCCCAAAACCAAATGGAAATTTAAGTTATTCTTGGTTACAACAATTTATCAGCTCTAAAATTTAGCTAAACTCTTATTTGCAAAGTGACCTTAACTAGGCATGATAGCGATAAGAGTTTTTTAAAATTCACCTTGCCGCACTTGTGAAAAATTTTTAAATGTGATATAATTTTGCATATATGGCAAAGTTTGCAAAAATTATAATTGACCAAGATGCAAAGGCTCTTGACAAAGTATTTGAATATATTGTGCCAACTGAAATGTCTATTGAAGTTGGCATGCGTGTTTATGTGCCTTTTGGCAGTCGCATTTTGCAGGGCTTTGTGATTGGACTAAGCGATAGCTGCGAGTATGATGAGAGTAAACTTAAAAAAATCATATCAAAAATAGAAGATTTTTCTGCGATAAAGCCTGAAATGATAGAACTTATGAAATTTATGGCAAAGAAAAATCATTTGAAACTTGCTTCTATTTTAAGACTTTTTATTCCGACAGAAATGCGAGAAGGCAAAGTCAAAGAGCTTTTTGAAACAATCTACCTGCTTTGCCAAGAAAATGCGAGAAATTTGCCAAAAAACGCAAAAAAACAACAAGAAATCGTTGAATATTTGAAATTACATAACTATAGAGCCTCTTCCAGCGAGCTTTCGCAGTTTGGCTATGGTGCAATAAAAGCCTTATGCGATAAAGGTATTTTACAGAAAGAAAAACGAGAAATTAAACGCACGCCTTTTGTTCTTTCAATGGATGCAAAGAAAGTCAAACTAAATAAAGGTCAAGAAAATGCTATTGAAACAATAACCCAAGATAGAACCTATCTTCTACATGGAGTGACGGGGAGCGGCAAAACCGAAGTATATATGCACTTAATAGAGAGAGAACTTTCTAAAGGTAAAAATGCAATCATGCTTGTGCCTGAAATCTCGCTTACACCACAAATTATGTCTAACTTTAAGGCACGGTTTGGCGATAGCGTTGCACTTCTCCATAGTGGGTTATCAGCGGGTGAGCGTTTTGATGAGTGGAAGCGAATATTTGGCGGACAAGCAAGGATTGCAATAGGTGCTCGCTCTGCGATTTTTGCACCTATAGAAAATTTGGGTATGATAATAATAGATGAAGAGCATGAGCAGAGTTATATATCTGAATCTAATCCACGTTTTGACACCCATGATATTGCAGAATTTAGAGCAAGATACAATCATTGCCCGCTTGTGCTTGGCAGTGCAACGCCATCTATAGAAAGTTATGAGAAGGCAAAACAAGGTCAATATCAGCTTATTGAGCTTGCCGACCGAGCAAATGGCAGAGAACTACCTAAAATTCAAATCATTGATATGATGAATGAAATCAGAACAGGCAACAGTGGTATTTTTTCAAATCAGCTTATTGCAGACCTTGCAAATGTGGTAAACAACAGGAAGCAGGCTATGATTTTTATCAATAGACGTGGCTATTCGTCTTTTATGCGTTGTCGAGACTGCGGCTATATTGCAAAATGCGTAGACTGCGATGTTAGTTTAGTTTATCACAGAGAAGACAACCGCTTAAAATGCCACTACTGCGGAAAACAATATAAAGTGCTTACGCGTTGCCCAAAATGTGGCAGCGAAAATATAAAAAATGGTGCAGTGGGAACTGAACAAGTTGTGCATAAGCTAAAAGAGTATTTTCCTGATGTAAAAATATTACGTATGGATAACGACACGACGTCCACAAAGAATGCACATCAGAAGATTCTTAGTGAATTTAAAAACACCTTGCCAAGCATACTTGTTGGCACGCAGATGATAGCGAAAGGGCATGATTTTGAAAATGTTGTGCTTGTTGGAATAGTCGATGCAGATCAAAGTTTATATCATGCAGATTATCGAAGCACAGAGCGAACCTTTCAACTGATAACGCAGGTTTCAGGAAGGGCGGGCAGAAGTGAAAATGAAGGCAAAGTTGTCTTACAAACATATTCGCCGCGTCACTATGTTTATAAATTTGCCTCTAATTATGATTACAAAGGCTTCTTCAGAAAGGAAGAAAATATAAGGCAAACCGCACAATTTCCACCTTTTACGCGTATTTTAAGGGTACTTTTTTCAGACCATGATGAAAATTATGTTCGAGAACTGTTAAAAATTTGCTATACTGAGATTGAAGGCTTGAAAGATAAGTATGGTGATGATATAATATATCTAGACGCAATGAAATCGCCGATAAAACGTATACAAGATAAATATCGCTATCAAATTTTGATGCGTTTTAAACTTTCGCGTGCTGACGAAATTGAAGACGATGTTTTTAATATAGTTGATAAAAACTCAAAGACATCAGTGTTTTTTGAAGTTAATCCGCAAAATTTATCGTAAATTATATTTTGATAGGTTTAAAAATTATAGCAAGGCGGACGAGAAAAACGATAAGTTTAAGCTGTTGACGGCACACGAGCAGATTTTGAAAGGCTTTTCAAAATCTAAAAAACTGCCTTGCAGTTTTTTGAAAAAGTGCTAAAGCACTTTTTGCTCGTGTGCCTAAAGAAGCTGTAAAAAAAGGAGAAAAATATGGCAATAAGAAATGTAGTTTATGTGGGAGAAGGCATACTTCGAAAGAAGTCAAAACCAGTCAAAGATTTTGACGAGTCGCTTTGGCAGCTTCTTGATGATATGAAAGAAACCATGTATGCAAATGACGGCATGGGTCTTGCCGCCCCTCAAGTAGGAATACTTCGCAAAGTAATTGTTGTTGATGTCAACAATGCTTTTATAGAACTTATAAACCCTGAAATTATCTCACAAAAAGGTGAAGATATTGAAGAAGAAGGCTGCCTTTCTGTTAGCAAGTTTCGCGGCAGAGTGAAACGTCCTTATGAAATAACTGTAAAAGCATGTGATAGATATGGTTATCCTTTCACAATCAAATGTGAAAAATGGCTTGCAAGATGCATTTGCCATGAAGTCGACCATTTAAACGGAGTGCTTTTTATTGACAAAAGCCTTGATAAAGATAAATATTTAAAACAGGGCGGGAAAATTTAAAGAAAAATATAGAATAAATATAAAATTATAAAAATTATCAAAAAAACACTAAAATTATTAAAAAATATATTAAAAAGAGAGAAATAAATGAAGATATTATTTTTAGGTAGTTCAAGATTTTCAAAAATAGTTTTGCAAAAATTATTTTTAAATAATGTTGATATTTCTGCCGTCATCACTCAGCCCGACAAGCCAAGTGGGCGTGGACACAAACTTATGCCAACAGAAGTAAAGCAATTTGCTCTTGCAAATAATATAGATGTCTACACCTTTGACAAAGTCAGACTGCATATGGAAGAAATAAAAAAAATTGATTATGATGTTGCAGTTGTTGCCTCTTTCGGTCAGATATTGCCACAAGAATTTTTAGATTATAAACTTGCAATCAACGTTCATCCGTCACTGCTGCCAAAATATAGGGGAGCCACGCCAATACAGTCTGCTATTCTCAATGGCGATAAGGTTACAGGCGTGACCATAATGAAAGTTGCAAAGGAAGTTGACGCTGGTGATATCATTTTACAAAGAGAAGTTGTGTTAGAAGACGAGTATTATCTAGCTCTTGAAGAAAAACTTGCAACTTTAGGTGGTGAGATGACGATAGAAGTGCTTAAGTCAATAGAGAATGGCAGCGTAAAATTTTCGCCGCAAGATAGTGGTAAAGCAGTGCTTGTTTCTAAGATAGGCAAAGAAGACGGCAAGCTTGATTTTTCTCAGACAGCTACGCAAATCGTAAATAGGGTGCGAGCTCTCGCTGAAGAAATTGGCTGTTTTATGGTGCTTGAAAATAAAATAATAAAGGTGTATATAGCCTGTGACGTCTCTGATAAATTTAGCGTAGAACAAAATAAAATCATGCAAAATAAGAAAAATTTTGTTGTAGGCTGCAAAGATGGTGCTGTTGAAATTTTAGCGTGTCAAGCTCCGTCTGGGAAAATGGTCTCAGGAAGAGACTTTATAAATGGACATAATGATATTTTAGGAAAAACTATTTTATAATTGAAATAATAGAGATTTAATGCAATATTTAATAAAAAATATGAAAAATAACAAAAATTTAATAAAAAAACTATTATAGAGAATAAAAATAGGTATTTTATGCTTGCAGATTTAAGTTTTGATGAAATTAAAGATTATGTAAAGAAAATTGGCTTGCCGACTTTTAGGGGTGAGCAGATTTTTGATGCAATCTATAGCGGGAAGACGCTAGACGAAATATCAAATTTGCCGCAAGCACTCAAAGATATAATAAAAAATGATTATCCAAATTATAAAATTTTAAAGAAATTTGAAAGCAAAGACGGCACAAAAAAATACATAGTTGAGTTTGAAGATAAAAACATCGTGGAATGCGTGCTGATGAAATATAAATATGGATATACTATCTGTATTTCTACGCAAGTAGGCTGCCGAATGGGGTGTAAATTTTGTGCTTCGACTTTACATGGTCTTGCAAGAAATCTATCAGCTGGCGAAATGCTAGGACAGATTTTGTTAGTCAATCGCGAGCTTGGTGGCAGCAGAAAAAATAGACAAATAACAAATATTGTATTGATGGGGTCGGGAGAACCACTTGACAATTTTGACAATGTTGTGAAGTTTATTGAGCTTATAAGTTCAAAACGCGGGCTTGGAATAAGTCAACGTAATATCTCGTTATCAACTTGTGGTCTTGTGCCGCAAATATACAAGTTGCTTGAAAAAGATTTCAATCTATCGCTTACAATCTCGCTACATGCAACGACTGATGAAAAACGCAAGCAGATTATGCCAATCGCAAATAGATATAAAATTGACGAGATTATTAAGGCTTGCAAAGATTATTATGATAAAACGGGAAGGCGAGTATATTTTGAATATACTTTAATCAAAGATGTAAACGATAGCGAAGATGATGTAAAAAGGCTTGCAAAACTTTTGAAAGGATATAATTTTCATGTAAATATTATACCTTTGAATGTGGTGAAAGAACGTAGTCTGAAAGCAACAACTCGCCTTGCTGCTTATAAGTTTGCTGACGAGTTAAAGACATTTGGTATTTCTGCAACTGTCAGACGTACAATGGGTGAAGATATAGAAGGGGCGTGCGGGCAGCTTAGAAACAAGCTTTTATCTTCACAAAATGAATAAAAGTTTTGTAAAACAAAAAAATATTGTATAATAAAGGTGTGGGTATAGGGGAAGGGCAATCGTGAGCAAAATTTTGAAAGAATTTCAAAATTTTTAAGAAAAGCGTTCGCTTTTCTCTGTGAGCCTAAAGGCTCACGCTCACGATTGCCTGATATAACCAAACTTTATCTAGAAAGCGTATTGAATTGGAGAGCTAATGCAAGGAATTGTTTTAACAAAAAATGCCAACCTTTTCACCATAGAAAGTGAAGACAGAATCTATAAAATAAACCCGAGCGGTAAAACAAAAACCTCTGGGGTCTTTGTCGGCGATAGGGTTGAGTTTCAAGACACTATCACAAAGGTATTACCAAGAAAAAACATGCTTATAAGACCGCCACTTGCAAACCTTGATAGATTGTTTATTGTTATTGCTCCAAAGCCAAAACCAGATTTTATTTTAGTCGACAAAGTACTAATTTACTGCACGCTAAATGACATAGAACCAATTTTAGTTGTCAATAAAATAGATATAGCAGACAGAGACTTTCTTGATATAATAACAAATACCTATCAAAAAATCGTAAAAATTATAAAATCTTCTGCTTTAGACCAACAAATTAAAGAAATTGAGCAAAATATAAAAGGCATTTGTGCTATGGCAGGGCAGAGTGCAGTTGGCAAATCTTCAATCATAAATGCCATATATAATGACGAACTTGCTGAAATAGGCAGTCTGTCAAAGAAAATAGAACGAGGCAAACAAACTACACGCCTTGTAAAGCTATATAAGTTGAAGGAAGGTTATCTTGCAGATACCGCAGGCTTTTCAATGCTTGACCTGTCTTATGTAAGCAAGCTTGATTATCATGAACTTTCAGCGTATTATCCAGATTTTTTGCAGGCACGTGCCGATTGCAAATATCGATCTTGCTTGCATGAAGGCGGAAATGATTGCGGCGTGATAAAAGCTGTAGAGAGCGGAAAGATAACAGAGCTTAGATATTATAATTATTTAAAAATACTTGAAGAACTTAAAAATGCAAGAAAATATTAAAATTTTAATTAAATTTTATCAAAAAAGGTGAAAAAATGAAAAAAAACGTATATATTTCAGTCTCAACTGACCCAATCAAAGAATATCAAAAGATTACAGATTATGCTCAGGAAATGCAAGGGCATGCCGATTTTTTGCATTGCGATATCATGGACGGCAAATTTGTTGAAAATGTCACTTATGATGACCAACTTGTCTATAACATAAACCAGCATAGCCTTATCATGCTTGATGTGCATCTTATGTGTGATGAGCCGCTAAAATCAATAGATAACTATATAAAAGCGGGGGCGAATATTATAACAGTGCATTACGAAGCTTTTAAAGACAAAAATGATATAATTCTTGCAGTAAATAAGATTAAACAAGCGAGCGTGCTGGCGGGACTTTCAATCAAACCACAAACTGACGTGAACGAAGTCAAGGTATATGTGCATGACTTTGATGTGATTTTAGTCATGTCGGTTGAACCGGGTGCAAGCGGGCAGAAGTTTATGCCAGAAACACTAGAGAAAGTGAAACAACTAAATCTTCTTCGAGAAGAAAACAACTATAAATATAAAATAGAAGTTGACGGCGGTGTCAATGCTGAAAATGCTAAAGACCTAATAGACGCAGGGGCTGATATGCTTGTCAGCGGCTCTTATGTCTATAAAGCACATGATAAAATTTCCGCCATTGAAGCTTTACGTAATTAAATAATAGGTTATATGTAAAAATATCAACTATTAAAGTTGGTATTTTTTATTTAAAACAGAAAATTATCAGCACGGCGTTACTATATGCCCGAGATTGCGAAAGTTTTTGCTATTGCAAAAACTTTCAAAAGGCAAAACCCGTTTTGCCTTTAAAAACTCTTGCGATTTTTTGCAATCTCGTGCACAAACTTAGTTTGCATCATTTTCCGCACGCCCAAGTGCTTGGCGATTATTCGATAAAGCGTACTAAGAGAATAAGCCATATCTCCGCTTTCTTGAAACAAGTAAAAATAGACGTTATAGACAGACTAAACGATAAAAAATACTTAAACTGGATGTGAAAAACTAGGCGTTATGGATAGACTTGACGATAGTAAGCGGATA
>CAWVLM010000019.1:0-3195 GCA_963930145.1 Clostridia bacterium | reverse complement strand
CATTCTCCATAACTTCCGCGTCAGCGGTTTGTAGCCCGTGAGATGCAAGCTTATGAAATAAGCTTGCGGCAAGAAGGCGAAAGGCTTCTTGCAAAAAGTTTTGCTGGCAAAACTTTTTATCTCACGGGCGGACTGGGAGAATATAATAAGTTCACATTGCTATATAAATTCACAATTTCACATATGCACACGTCTTGAAAGTTTTTTGATAAGACGTTCTTTATCTTTTTGAATTTCATTCTTCTTTTCCTGCACACGTAAAGAGAGTTGTTTGTCCATAAGATAGTATCTCATTTCGTCTAGGCAGTGATCATCACGTTTTATAGGAAGGTCATTATCACCCCACCAATAGGACTTAAGTTCTCTTATAAGGTTGGTGCAGGTTTTAAAAATAAAAAGATGAGCTTTGCCTTCGCCATCTTTTAAATATCGTTTAACCGTGTTTATACCGCTGAACATATCTTTATTCACACGCGGATTGACCAAGATATCATTTTCATAGAAGAGTTCAACCACACTTTTAGAGCTTGCAAGTGTTCTTTGCATTGCAGCGGAATCAATAAGGGCGGAAAGTTTGCCATTTGTATAGTGCCAATCAAGGCGTTTTGAGATTTCTTTTATTCTGTTTGCATGATAATATACATCTTTGCCCTTATCAAAGTGTTCTGCAATCACATATACATTGCCGTCATAGTCTTGAGCGTACCAATGGGCAGAGAGCGGATTGTTAAGACCTGGGTCTATGGAGATTGTGTCTTGCCACTCCTTCGGCACATCAAAAGGGTCTATCACATGCACTCTTTCATCGAACTCGTTATAGACAAGTCCGCCGCACTGCATAAACTTTCCATAGCGTCTGCTTTGCAGTTCTTCTTCTGACATGGCTGCAGACATCTCGGAAATCTCATACTGGTCAAGATAGGGGTTGTCTGCCCACTCCATTTCAATAGACCACACTTGCGGGTCATTCTTATCATTAAGATAGATTTCGTTATATACCCATGTGAGACCTTTCAGCGGAGTCATCGTTCCAAAAATTATACCCCTTCTATCAAGTACACGCATACGACATTCTTGATAGATATCATAGGGCGGCTCTTCATCAAACCATACAAAATCGAGTGATGAGCCTTGAAATTTCTCTCTGCCCTGGTCGCAACTTTTAAAGCCAATCTTGCTAAGCGTTCCAAAGACATTTTTGACCAAAATAAAGTCAATGATGCCGCTTTCTGCACTATCTTGTCTGCCGCTCGACATGACTATCTTCTCTATCCAGTCAGGACGCAGATAGTGCAGAATCTTCTCTTGGGCAACGTCACGTTGCACCTGCTTTGAAAGTGATACCACCCAGCCGCTTACCTGTTTGTTTTCTCTAAATGGATGTATGCCACGTGCAAGCCACACAGTTTCCACCGCACCGCATTCAGTTTTGCCACTGCGGTTGCCACCAAAGACCCACCTGTTCTTCTTATCGCACTTATGAAAAAGCATTTGTTTCTCATGAACCTTGTCGCCCTTGTTATATTTAGATAAAAAGTCATATTTATTTCTATTTTCTATTTCATTTTTAACTAAATTTAATTTGTAAATAATTTCATCCATAATAATCCCCAAAAATATTTTTTATTTGATTTTTTTAGACAAATATTTCTTTGCTTAAATAATTTTAAAAGTCTAAAATTAAAGCATGACAAAAAAGGAAAAATATCATAAAAAAATAGTTAAATATTTATTTTTAATACCAATTTTTATTATATTTTATTGTTTTTTAGCAGCTTTTTCTAGTTTGACTGCCAATTTTTCGCATGCTGAAACTTTTTATTTTGCTAAAATACAAAAAGAAGGTGTGTATTTTTATTCAAATCCCATTGACAGCAGCGATAGTCAGCTTTTTGAAGTGCCAAACACCTATTTTGTTAAGCTGCTTGGTGACGAAAATTCTCTTTTCTATTATGCACAGTATAGCGACAGGTTCGGCTATGTTAAAAAAAGTGATGTGGTCGCGATGAACGGCACTCCACAAAACCCTTATGCCACCTCGTCATTTAGAATATTCGCTCTTGAAGGCATGGGGCTTTATAGCTCACCTTCACTTATTCAAGAAAATGAAATTATTGAAATTCCATATCTAACTGACAACCTTGTCTATTATGGCAGAATTTCTGGGCAGCAGGCAATACCTGAAAAAAGCAATGAGTGGTATTATTGCAAATATACAGCTTCTGATACGCTATATGGCTATGTATACTCGGTTTTTTGTGACAAATTGACTGAATTTTCTGACAACTATGAAACTTTTGAGATAATATCTTCCCCCACTTTTTCTAGTTCTTTCACTCCAAGCGGCTTATCAAATGTTGCCATGACTTTTATTGTTATAGGTGTTAGTATTCCCTGCCTTATTGTGATTTACCTGCTTGTGAAACCCACTCTCTTTAAAGAAAAAGAGCTCAACAATCATACAAAAATACCGAAAAAACGTAGGCACGGCGACTACTACGAGTTTGATGAAAGTGACTTAAACTGATTAAACCGCCCGCTCTAAAAGTTCTAAGTCATTTTCAGCGTTTTTCTTGAGTAAAAAATTGCGATATACATCCATGACTAACTGCTCATTTTTTAAATCATTATATATACGCTCTTCGCTATAGCCTTTTTTCTCCATGGCAGCCATAAAAAGCTCTTCCGCACGCAAAAGCCTTCTAAAATATGTACGCAATGCAAGGTTGTGACGCTCGGCAATATCTTCTGATGCGGTATTATCCATATAGCGTTCAATCAATATTTCGGCTAGCGGCTGTTCCATGCTCTCTAGCGCTTGCCCTATCGCAACTTTATAATTTATAAGTTTTTTCTTCCGCTCAATCAAATCTATAATTCTATTTGAAACCGCCATGACGCTGTTGTCAATTTTACTGCCAGACACATAATAAAAAGAATTTAGTGCCTGCTTCTCGACAAGCTTATCAATAGAAGTTGCAAAGATGTCTAAATATTTATAAGTTGCTAGTATTGTTTTTGCCCATACATTATTTTTCATTTATCTTCTCCTTTAACTCAAATTATAAAATTATGCAATCGTCATAGTCAATGTTTTGTGCCATTTTCAGGCATATTTTTGTAAAATATTTTACAAAATTATGTCGATTTTGGGTATTTTTCTGTCGATTTGTCGACTTTATTCGACATTATATC
>CAWVLM010000018.1:0-4911 GCA_963930145.1 Clostridia bacterium | reverse complement strand
AAGAGTTTTATGTGGCAGAAAACGCAAGAAATAACCATGTTGCAACAAGGCTACTAGAGCAATTTGAGAACTATCTAAAACAAAATGGAATAAAAACGATTCTTTTGACCGCAGAAGAAAAGGTATATGCTTTTTATAAAAAGCAAGGTTTTGAAGAAGACGATTCAATATCTTGCGTCAATAAATTAAAATGTTTCACTAAAAGAATTTAATGTAAATGGAATATTAAAAATAGATAGAGTGATAAAAAATTATAAAAATCACTTGATTTATTTTATGCTTTGTGTTATACTTTCAAAGTAAAGCAAATTTGCTTTACAGGAGAAGCTATGAAAGTTGAAGATAAGGTGAAACTTCTTAAACTTTTTGACCTATATGGCAACTTGCTCAGTAAAGGTCAACAAGAGATAATGTCATGCTATTTGAATAATGACCTTACCATAAGCGAAATAGCTGAAAACTTGAATGTTTCACGCCAAGCTATCAACGATAGCATAACAAAAGGCGAGAGAAAACTTGATAGCTTAGAGAAAAAATTAAAACTTTGCCAGAGAATAGATGATTTAGAAAAACAACTTGAAAGTTTAAAGAATGCAGAGAAGGTAGATAAAAAGGAGAAGTAATGGCATTATTTTCATCTTTATCAGAAAAATTTAATCATATTTTTTCAAAGTTGACAAAGCGTGGAAGACTTACCGAGCTTGAAATCAAGGAAGCAATGAGAGAAGTGCGTATTGCCTTGCTTGAAGCTGATGTCAACTATATGGTTGCAAAAGACTTTGTCAAAAATGTTTCTGAAAAGGCAGTCGGCGATGAAGTTTTAAAAAGTTTAACCCCAGCTCAGCAGGTTATTAAGATAGTAAGGGATGAACTGACAACTCTTATGAGCTCAAATAATCAAAAACTTGCCGTGTCGCCAAACCCGCCAACAATTATAATGATGTGTGGGCTTCAAGGTGCAGGCAAAACCACAATGTGTGCAAAGCTTGGGGCGTATTTAAAGAAGTCAGGAAAGAAACCACTACTTGTAGCGTGCGATATCTATCGTCCTGCTGCTATAACTCAGCTTCAAGTTGTTGGCAAACAAGCCAATGTTGAAGTGTTTGAGCGTGGCACTCAAAACCCTATAAAAACTGCAAAACAGGCGGTTGAGCACGCCTTAAAGCAAGGGCTTGACACAGTTATAATTGACACCGCAGGCAGGCTTCACATAAACGAAGAGCTGATGGACGAGCTTAAAAACATCAAAAAAGAGGTCTCACCAACAGAAATTTTGCTTGTTGTTGACGCTATGACAGGTCAAGATGCAGTCACAGTTGCTGAAGCTTTTAATAAAGACCTTGATATCACAGGCATAATCTTGACTAAGCTTGATGGTGATACTCGTGGCGGTGCGGCACTTTCAATCAAGGCAATCACAGGCAAGCCTATCAAATTCACAGGTGTGGGCGAAAAAATTGGCGACATTGAGCCTTTCTATCCCGACCGCATAGCCAGCAGAATACTTGGCATGGGCGATGTGCTTTCACTTATTGAGAAGGCTCAAGAAGCTGTCAGCGAAGAACAAGCAAAAGAGCTTGAAAAGAAATTCCGTGAAAACTCGTTCACTTTTGATGACTATCTTGCACAGCTTGAAAGCATCAAAAAAATGGGAAATATAAAGGACTTGCTTGCTATGATACCAGGGCTTGGCGGGAAGGTGAAAAATCTAGATATAGACGAGCGTCAACTTCAGGTCAACAAAGCAATCATCCAGTCAATGACCCCGCAAGAACGTCGCAACCCTGATATAATCAAGGCAAGCAGACGTCAGCGAATAGCAAAGGGCAGCGGAACATCTATACAGCAGGTAAACCAGCTTTTAAAACAATTTGAGCAGTCAAAAGAACTTATGAAACAAATGAAAAGTGGTAAATTTAGAAAGATGTTTTAAAAAACATCGAAAAAGACGTTTTAATATTGTTCTAAATATCAAAACAACATTGTATATCCCGTTTAAGCATGGCTTAGGCGTTAAGATATAAATTTTTAAAGGAGGAAAAAATGGCAGTTAAAATCAGACTTACAAGAATGGGCGACAAAAAATCACCATTTTACAGAGTAATCGTTGCTGATTCAAGGGCTCCAAGAGATGGAAAGTTTATTGACATACTTGGCACATACAATCCACTTACAGACCCAGCAACCATCAACATCGACACTGAGAAAGCTAGCAAGTGGCTTAAAAATGGTGCAACTCCAACTGACACAGCTAAGCAAATTCTTGTAAAAAGTGGCGTAATTGAGAAAAAATAATAGATTTTAAGTAAGTTTTACTTATAAAAAATAGGAGTTAACATGAAAGAACTTGTAGAATATATCGTAAAAAGCCTTGTTATTGATGAAAACAGCGTAAGTGTCACAGAAACAGAAGACGAAGGAGCAGTTGTTGTTCACGTCTTTGTTGCTCCAGACGATATGGGCAGAGTGATAGGAAAGGCTGGCAAGATTGCCTCTAGCATAAGAACAATCGTAAATTCAATTTCTTCAAGACAACACAAGAAGGTTGTTGTTAAGTTTGGAGAATAATAAGGTGATTGAGATAGCAAAAATTGTAAAACCGCAAGGAATAAAAGGTGAAGTAAAAGCTTTGCCTTTGACTAATGTCCTTGCTGTTTTTAAATCATTAAAAAACGCTTTTGTTGGCGAAAAAGAAATGGAAATTGAAAAAATTTCACTTAGACAAGGGTTTTTATATATAAAATTTAAAAATATAGACACAAGAAATGACGCAGAGACGTTGCGTAATTTTATGATTAAAATTGATAAAACTTTGCTTGAAGAAAACAAGGCTGACGATGAATTTTTGGTTGATGACCTTATAGGTATGGTGCTTTACGATAGACAAGGTAACTTTGTAGGCCAAATCATGGATGTTGAAAATTTTGGTTCATGCGATATCTTTGTGATTGAAAATGAAGGCAGAAGTTATCAAGCTCCATATGTTGACGATGTTTTTATTAAAGATGGAGATAAACTTGTTGTTGACAGCGAAAAACTCAAGGAGATTATGATATGAAAATAGATATCTTAACTCTTTTCCCTGAAAGTTTTTCATATCTCAATTCAAGCATTCTAAAAAGAGCACAAGAGAGCGGAAAAATTGAGATAAATATCATAGATATACGTGCGTTTTCTTTAGATAAGCATAAAAAATGTGATGATTATCCTTTTGGTGGCGGTGCTGGTATGCTTATGATGGTTCAACCTGTCTATGACGCGGTTAAAAGTGTGCAAGATGAAAATGCGGTTATAGTTATGCCGTCGCCAAGCGGGAAAACTCTTGATGTGGAAGGTGTTAAAAGGCTTGCAAAGCTTACACATATAATTTTTATCTGCGGACATTATGAAGGACTAGACGAGCGTATTATAGATATCTTCCATCCAATAGAAATTTCAATAGGTGACTATGTGCTAACGGGCGGCGAGCTTCCAACTATGGTCATAGTTGACGCAGTCTCACGTTTTGTGAACGGCGTTATCAGCGAAGAGAGCCTAAAAGAAGAAAGTTTTTCAAGTGGCACTCTTGAATATCCACAGTATACAAGACCTGCAGATTTTATGGGCTATAAAGTGCCTGATGTGCTTCTCTCTGGCAATCATGCCGAGATTGAAAAGTGGAGAAAAGAAAAGGCGCTTGAAAAAACTAAATTAGTTCGCCCTGATTTATTAAAGTAATTTAGTTATTGTTTCAATGATTTCTATAGATATAGTGTTATTTTTATAGTTTTTGCAGGATGGGTTATGTTTTCTGGTTTTGCGGGGTGCCGAGAAGGCAAAAAATTTTGCGAGCAAAATTTTTTAGCTTGCTTAAGCCTAAGCAAGCTTGCAAGCCTTGCATACGCAAGGCTTGTGCCTTCTCGGCACGCACAACTTATTTCCCCAAAATCAATAATTTACAAAATTTTCTATAAAAACCACGAAAAAACTTAAAAATATATCAATTTTTTCTTAAAAGGAGAGATAAAGATGAAAATAAATTGGTTTCCGGGTCACATGACAAAGGCACTAAAAGATATACAGCACAAGCTTGCTAGCGTTGACGTTGTGATTTACGTGCTAGATGCCCGTGCTCCTATATCTTCTATCAATCCAAGTCTAAACAAATTGTCACAGAATAAACCTGTGCTTTATGTATTTAACAAAACCGATATCGCAGACAAGGAACGCGTCAAATCGCTAGCAAGTCCGTATAAAACCGAGAATAGCGATTATGTACTTCAAGATAGCACCATGTCGGGCAGTGGCAAGATTATCAAACAAAAAATTTTGAGCCTTGCTCATGAGAAAATTGAAAAGTTTAAAAACAAGGGCATAAAAGCGGTTGTAAGGGCGATTGTTATAGGGGTTCCAAATTCAGGCAAAAGCACACTTGTAAATAACCTTTGCGGTAAGGCAAAGACTGTCACGGGCAACCGCCCAGGCGTAACAAAATCATCTCAATGGGTGTCGATTGGAGATAACATAGAGCTTTGCGACACACCAGGCACGCTCTATCCAAACCTTGCTGACCAAGATGTTGCAAAGAAGCTATTATTTATTGGAAGCATTAAGGATGAAATTATAGTTGATATCGTTGAGCTTGCTGAAGAGTTGTTGAAGATGACGCGAGAGCGATATCAAGATCTTTTAACAGCTCGTTTTGGTCAAGATTTGTCGCTTGAAAAAATCGCCCAAAAACGTGGTTACAGATTGTCAAAGGATGAACTTGATCTTGAGCGAACAGCTAGAAGCATCTTAGATGATTTTAGAAAGACTCGCATAGGCAAAATTACTCTCGACTAATAAGCTTTTTATATGAAAAACTTAAAAATAATGCAAAAATCAATAATTTTTTGATAAAAGCGAGTAAATTATGAAAGAATTAAATAA
>CAWVLM010000017.1:0-10352 GCA_963930145.1 Clostridia bacterium | reverse complement strand
GTCGAACCCTTGACCTCCAGAGCCACAATCTGGCGTTCTGCCAACTGAACTAAGACCACCATAAAAGAATTTGTGGTGCTCCCAGAAGGATTCGAACCTTCGACCTTTGCCTTAGAAGGGCACTGCTCTATCCAGCTGAGCTATGGAAGCCCATGGAGCAGGTGAAGGGAATCGGACCCTCGCAACCAGCTTGGAAGGCTAGTGTTCTACCACTGAACTACACCTGCACATGTCGACTATAAAAGAATATCACAATGTTACAAATTTGTCAAGAATTTTTAAAAAATTAAAAAAATTTTTTATAGAAAAAATATAGATAGATAAAGTTTTTCCATTATATAAAAATACATAACTTTATTTTTACATTTTTTAATTTTATGTTATAATAAATTTATTAAGCATAAGGAGAAAGCATATGGCAGAAAATTTTGATAGATCTTACACCCCTATTTTATGGGATTGCTTAGGGTTTAGATTCAAAGATGACGCCGTGCTTTTTAAAATAAATAACATCACAAAAGTGCAGCGTCCACTTGTTAAAACCATTCCAAACAGCAAGACTAAATTTCACCTTGTCTATAACCCTTTGTGTATGGCCGCTCTTGTGATGAAAGTGACTGCTAAAGATGAAAAAACTGTTAGCATTGATGAAATTTATCCATCAAGTTTTAGTGGACGTGTGCCAATATATGATGCGTGTTTAGATAAAATAGACGGCGACAAGTTTTGCTTCACAATTTATAATGATGATAGCGCAATATTGCAAACTCAAGTTCTTCTCCCGCCCGACCAATATAAACTTTTAAACTTTATGAATAATGATGGAAAAATCGTCGAAATTAAAGAAAATTGCCATTATAATTTGTTTTATTATCTATTGACGCCGCTTGTCAACATATATCCCGACCTTGATAGTTTAAAGGCTTCCCTGCAAGACAGGGATGATGTTTATTCCGATGTCACAGAAAGCAGAAATATCACACAAAAAGAGACAATCAACATTGCTGGACAAATCTATGGTTGCAAAATTGTTTTAAATAGGTATACAGGCAGAAGATTTTTAGAGATTGAATTTATATACAATAATACAAGATTTATAGTCTACACACCCACAGTCATGATTGACAAATTGCCTAAAAGAAATCAATATATCTTTTGTAGGCACTGCGTGGCACTAGGCGAAGCATCCCCTGCCAACAAAATTACATCTAAGGCAGAGAAACCTGTAACTGAAAATAATCCGCCCGTACTTGAATTTGATGTTGAATATCTTTATGGTTATGACAATACAATAAAATTTAAGAAAGACAATGCATTTGATGGAGATATCAAAATTGAATATATAAATATTAGACTTTTTGAAGATGTTATAAAAATAGAGTCTGCGGTGTTTAAAAATGCAACTGACAGGCAGGACCTTTTTTTGGCAAAAGATGGGGATTATAAATCGGAGATAGAAGAACTCAAAACCCTTGATTTCCAAGAGAATAGGGAACCGCCAGAAAACCTAATCGAAGGCAGATATTGGTTTGTTCGTTATAACGACAAGTATATTGAAGGCTTTGAGAACACGCCTAGTATCATTGAAGATATCAAAAGAATTGTGAATTTTGATGAAATTATTGATGTTATCAAATCTAGATACAAACCCCCACGAAAAAATAAAAGCAAATAAAAATATTATATAAACGTAAAAAATCATGGTAAAAACACAAAAACAAGCAAAAAAAATGCTTGTTTTTTATAAAATAAAATAATTTTTTATAGATTTATCAATTTCCCATTTTTTTAATAATTTCTTTCTCTGTCTTCTTCTTAAGGCTTTTCATGCCACCTTCTTCATTTCTATGTATAATATCAAAGTCATCCTTTTGATAAACTATTGCCGCACTATAATCGGCTTTTGTAAGCACATTTATTGCAAGTTTGGCAAACATGCGAGCGTATTCGAGGTCTATAAAAGTTGGATTTGACCCACGCTGAACATGCCCTACAATGCAGCTTCTATAATCAATTTCAGGGGAAAGTTTTTGCAAGTTTTTTATTATTGTTTGCATTTTTACAAGACGTTCTTTAACTATAATGCAACTTGCATGCCCAAGTTCCTTTTTCTTTTTTATAACCTCGGAGATTTTTTGATAATCAATATCTTTTTTATTTAAAATAACATAGTCACATGGATAATTTAAGGCTACACAATTTGCAATACGTGAGCAGTGCCTTCCCATAACCTCGAATACGCAACATCTATCAAAAGCTTCCATTGTGGGCATAGTGTTCTCAATTGTGGTTATGCAGGCTTTGACGGCAGTGTGATAACCCTGACTATAGTCACTTATTACCACATCATTATCTATAGTTGCTGGAATAAAAATTGTTCTCACGCCCTTTTCATTAAGTTCACAGCAGCCTTTATATGAGCCATTCCCGCCAAGAACAATTACTGCGTCAAAGTTTTTTGCATTATTTAATCCTTTGTTAAAACCTTCTTGGGTTTTAAATTCTGGGCAACGCGAGCATTTTATACAACTTCCAGCTTCTCTTGCATATTTCAACGGCTCAAACTCGGAAATTGGCATGATGTCATTATTTATAAGCCCTTTAAAGCCCGCACGAGCTGCATAAAGGTTCCTTCCAAACTTTTTGTAAAGAGTGGCTAAAATCATATTCATGCCTGGGGCATCGCCGCCACTTGTTAAAACTAATAATTTCATATTTCTCTCCTTAAAATTATAAAAAATTATTAAAAATTCATGTTTTTTGATAAAAAACGCATATTTTTATGCCAATTTTATTTAATTATAACATTTTCTTCGCCAAGCAACCCGACAAGTTCATTAGTTAGATAGTTATTTATATCTACATTAGTACTAAAGGAAAACGCCTTATTTGTAGACGAACATTTTATGACAACTTGGGATTGCCCAGGATGACTTGCTGTAATCTTTTTTACGCTGTTATAAATATCAGGATTTTGGGTGTTAAATCTTAAATAAACTTTGCGAGTATCGTCAGCTTTTCTTTCGTCAGAGCGATTCTCCCATGCTAAAATGACATCTGCAATAACTACTGGCGACTTCCCGTCTCTTATTGAAAGATGTCCGCGAACTGTGACAAGCTTATCTTCAACAAGAAGGTCTCTATATTTATTATAACTTTTACTGAAAATCATCACGTCATAGCTGCCATAGATATCTTCTATAGTAAGAATTGCCATATTGCCAGATTTTGTGTTCTTCTTGGAAACATGCGTTATAACGCCGCCACCCGTGACAGGTTGTTTGTCATAGACCTGTGGCGTTTTTTCTTCTCCTTCTTCATAGTCTATATTCATAGCATAGTCGCCGCCACCTTCTTCGTCATCACCCTGCTGCATGTCTGATGGGTCCACTTTTAAATCAGCAATCATATCAGACGTGAAATTAAAGCCGTCATATTTATCAAGATAGTCATCAAGTGGATGTCCTGAAAGATAAATACCAACGTATTCCTTTTCAAACTTTAAAAGCGAGTCTTTGTTATATTCCTTGATATTAGGAACAGTAATTCTATTGACTGACTGCGAAGCTTCTTCAAAGGTATCAAAGATTGAAAACTGCCCTGACGCCCTCGACTTTCTGTCGCTTGCAATCATATCCATATAGGCAGGATAGACCGCCATTAGCTGCGAACGATACAAGCCAAAACTTGAAAAAGCACCGCTTAAAATCAAACTTTCTAGTGATTTTTTGTTGAGCGTGTTTGTATTTACTCTGCGAAGGAAGTCTTCAAAATCTTTAAAAGGTCCGCCACTTTCCCGCTCTTCAACTATGATATCAATAAGCCCTGTGCCTACATTACGAAGAGCACCAAGTCCAAAACGAATATTGCCATTTTCAACTTTAAACTCAGTGATTGACTTATTTATGTCTGGCGGAAGTATCTCAAAACCTTCTTTTCTAGCATAATTTGTATACTTTTTTACCGCATCAATATTGGTTATTCTATTGTTTAAAACGGCAGTTAAGTATTCAACTTCATAGTGGGCTTTTAAATAACCTGTTTGATAAGAAACATAGGCATAGGCCGCCGCGTGCGATTTATTGAAAGCATAGCCTGCAAACTTTGCCATTTGGTCGAACACGCGTTCGGCAACTGCCTTATCATGCCCAAGAGCAAGGGCACCTGGAATGTCTTTTTTAGGATTATTAGGGTCTTTTTTCCCATAGATGAATTTTTCTTTCTCTGGCGGAAGCTTTTCAGGCTTTTTCTTTGACATGATACGGCGAACATTGTCGGCACCGCCAAGGCTAAAACCAGCCATAACCTGAAAAATCTTCATAACCTGCTCTTGATAGATAATACAGCCATAGGTTGTGCTTAAAATAGGAATAAGGCAAGGGTCTTCATATTCAATTTTATCAGGTTCGCGTTTTCCTTTGATGAATTTAGGAATAAAGTCCATTGGTCCTGGTCGATAAAGAGAGATCCCCGCTATGATATCTTCAAGCGTGGTTGGTTGCAAGTCCATCATGAACTTTTTCATACCGCCACTTTCAAGCTGAAACACAGCTTCAGTATTGCCTGAAGAGATAAGCTCAAATACTGCAGGGTCATCGTAGCTCATCTTGCTGAAATCTATTTCAACGCCGTGCGTCTCCTTGATATATTTTATAGCTTTATGTATATCTGTAAGTGTTCGTAGACCGAGAAAGTCAAACTTAAGTAGTCCTAAATGCTCAAGCTCGGTCATGTCAAACTGAGTAACCTCGTCTTCGCCGCTCTTTGCCATAGGAACATGGTCGTAAACTGGGTCAGGTGCAATCAACACGCCAGCTGCATGCATAGAAACATTTCTTGGCACGCCTTCTAGCTTGATTGCCATGTCTATAACACGCTTAATCTCGACATCTTCATCATACATTGCCCTAAGTTCTGGGATGATGAACTGTCTATCTTCATCTTTACCTGTTGTGCCAAAATAATATCTAAGAACTGGCGGCTTTTTGACAGGCTTATTTGGTATCTCTTTTGTAATCTTATCGACCTCAGAATAAGGGTATCTAAGCACGCGGGCAACGTCTTTTATCGCGTTTTTTGCCTGCATGTTACCAAAAGTCACAATATTTGAAACATGGTCGGCACCATATCGCCTTTTTGCGTATTCTATAACTTCACGGCGTCTATCCATACAAAAGTCCACGTCGAAGTCGGGCATTGAAACACGCTCAGGGTTGATAAAGCGGTCAAAGAATAGGTCATATTTCATAGGGTCAACCTGAGTTATGCCCGAGCAGTAGGCGACTAAACTACCCGCACCCGAACCACGACCTGGTCCAACAGGAATATCATTTTGGCGTGCAAAATTTATATAATCCCACACTATCAAGAAATATTCAACATAGCCAAGTTTGTGAATGGTGTCAAGCTCCATTTGAAGTCGCTCTTCATATTCTTTAGGTATGGTTTTATAATTTCTTTTTAAACCTTCCCATGCAAGACGAGATAAAAATTCAAAGGAAGTCTCGCCCGAGTCTGGCACATACTTAGGAATGAAATTTTCTGTTGCACCTAATTGGTCTTCAACAGGCACATTTTTATTGCCGCCTTCCGCTGCTTCTCTTAACGATTTTGTCCTTATAGAAACGTTGCATTTTTCAGCAATTTCCATCGTTCTGTCAAGTGCTTCTTCGTAGCCAGGCATAGCTTCTAGCATCTCTTCATAGGTTTTAAGATAAAATTCCTGCGTTTCAAACTTCATACGGTCAGGGTCATCGTAGGTCTTGCCCATTTGAACGCATAAAAGAACGTCTTGAAGCTCGGCGTCTTCCTTGTTTAAATAGTGCACATCATTGGTTGCAACAAGTGGGATGCCCAGCCTTTCGCTCATTTCAGTGAGTTTTATCATAACTTCCTTCTCTTCTGGAAGATTATGATTTTGTATTTCAAGATAAAAGTCATCACCAAAGATGCCTTTAAACCACAAGGCAAGCTTATCTGCTTCGTCATATTGACGCTTTAATATATATTGCGGAATATGCCCTGCAAGACAAGCAGAAAGACAGATTATGCCTTCATGATACTTTTCGAGCAGCTGATAGTCTATTCTTGGCTTATAATACATGCCTTCAAGATAGGCAAGAGATGAAAGTTTCAAAAGATTTTGATAGCCTGTGTTGTTCTTTGCAATCAGTATCAAGTGTCCTGCGTCTTCGCGATTGGTTCTTGATTTTCTATCATGACAGATATAAAACTCTTCGCCAACTATCGGCTTGATACCATTTTGAACGCATGCTTCAAAAAATTTGATAACGCCATACATATTGCCATGGTCTGTGATTGCAACTGATTTCCATCCACGTTCTTTGACAATGTCAACAAGTTTATTTATTCTTGCAAGTCCATCAAGTAAACTAAACTCTGTGTGCAAATGTAGGTGTACAAACTCTTTCATCCTTATCCCCTTTTGTATTTTTTAATTATTTTTAAAAATTAAAATAAATTTATAAATTATTTTATATTTTTAATATTTTCTTTAATTTTTAATATTTTTTATGATTTTTCTTTAATTTTAAGTGTTTTTTATACATTTTTATTAAATTTTTATTATTTTTTTAAATCTAGAAATTATATGCTCTTATTTAACCTTTTAAAATATCGGCAATTTTTAGTATTCGTCTAAACCTATGGTTAAGTCCACTTTTTGTAAGTTTAATTGTAGATAATTTTAAAAGTTCGTCCATGCTCTCTTGCGGATTTGCAAGTCGAAGAACTGCCACTTCTTGCAAGTCTTCTGGCAGGCTGTCAAGCCCTATCTTTTTATTGATATAATTTATCGCCTGAATTTGCTTTAGGCTGGCTTCAACTGTTTTATTGATATTTGCGTTTATGCAATTCACCTGTCTATTTACAGTATTTCTTAAGTCTCGTTTTGCCATTTCGTCTGAAAGGTCAAGCACGCTTTGCTCGGCACCAACTAAAGCAAGAAGATCCTTGATAGCTTCACTATCTTTTAGATATAAAACATAAATCTTCTTGCGTGTCGCTATCCTGCTTGTGATGTTAAAATATTGCAATAGTCCTTGCAAACCCTGCAAAAATTCCAGTTTATGAGAAGAAAATTCAACATGATAGCCAGTTGTTGGTAAGGCCGAGCCGAGTTCTGAGAGCTTGATGCTAGAAGTCGCACAGCCAACATATGCCCCTTTTATAAAGCTTTTCTTTGTTTCATCATCTGCCACCAAGTTTCCATCAATCTCGCTAATAAAAGCTAGCTCTCCATTTTGTGATATTAAAGAACAATCTTTCAGCACCTGCAATGAAATATCATAAGGGAATTTTATTCTATAATATGTTGTTTTATTGATAATATAGTCGTCTGAAATCTCTAAGGAAAGTTCTTTGCCATACAAGCGATTTACAAGTTTATTTAAAAATTCAAAAACTTCCTTAAAGTCAGTGACTATATCAAGTCTTATACCTTCTGCGTTTTTAGTGATAGTCCCCGATGCATGACAAATCCCTGACAAAAAAGCCTGACCACAATCTGCATCTTCAATGTCAGTTTCGATTATCTGCAATTTACTATCTTTTGCAAAGCTCATAAGACTCCTTATAAAATATTTAATACTTTTTTTGAAATTACTATATATTTTTTGATTTTTCGCTTATTTTTTAATGTTTTGATGAAAATTTAGGCAGTTTATCAATATTGACAACTTGAGAAATTGGAAGTCCTAGCCTAAAAATAACATCAAGACCATTATTACACTCTCCCACTCGCTCTGGAGTGTGGGCGTCAGAATTTACTATAAACTTAACACCTTCACCTGCCATAATTTCAAGTTCTTCATCAGTAAAATTGATGCGTTTGCCGTTAAGCTCTATTAAAGTGCCCTTCTCTTTTGCCATGCGAGCAACTGCCAAAGTGTCGGTTGGACAGCCATAGTTTAGATGCGTGATAACATCTATTGGGTATTTATCAAGTGCCTTCAAAAATGCGGTTGTGTTGCGATTTTTTCGTTCCTGACTTGGAGCGTAAGGCGAGCCGTACATATTTGCAAGCATTAGTTTATTAAAATCTTTCATGGTTGGAGTTTTGACCATTTTGTGATGTCCCATAAGCAAGATGTCGAGAAATTCAAAATCTGTTTCAACAACGTCAATTTGCCCGTCAAGAGAAATTAAATTTGCTTCAACTCCTAACAAAATATCAACACCTGTGACTTCTTTTGCATTCAATATATCTTCCTTAACTGCTGGAATATCTCTTCTTCTAACGCCATAGAACATGTGGTTGAAGCCATGGTCGGTGATTGCTATCTGCCTTAAGCCCTTGTTTGCAGCAACTGATGCATTCTCTAGCACTGTGCCCTTGCCATGATTGTGGCGAGAATATTTTGTATGTGTGTGGTAGTCACCAAAAAGAATCATAAACCCTCCAAGGTTAAAAAACTCATATTAACAATTATATATCATTTTCAAAAAAAGTCAAATAAAGATTTAGGTAAAATTAAAAATAAAAAGCAGTTGTATTTTAAAAATTTGAACTGCTTTTTGAATTTATTTTATTTTATGAAATTTTAGCATAATTCTAGCATCTTCTCGCTTTCTAAAGGTCTATATCGAAAATTTGAAAGCTGCTCGAGCGGCGCAAACGTAGTTGCTGACAGAATTGAGAATGAGACAGAGATCGCCCGACGTATAAACACTATGCGCATAACGACCACCAGACGAACGAGGCGAACGGAGCCAATAACCAATATTCCATGCTCTATCTGTTGAACTTGATGTGGCTGATTCTTTGTCACTCAATAAAGTGTAGGCTTCCTCGGCTGACAATAACCAGAATTCATCTGTGTCTGTTTTTTCGTATTGATAACCTGGATCTGCACTGCTAAAGTCTGGAAATTCTACTGTCTCAAATGTTGGTGTTGATGAGTATGTGGCTTCGTTATTTACATATAATTCACTTAAACTACGCCCTATTATCTTCTTGTATACTGTGTCATTCTCTGGGTCGATGTTTAGGTCGGTATACATGTTGCTATATGTACTTGATTGACTTGGTTTGTGTATATTTGATGATGGGCTTGTGAATGATTTATATACGTTATTACCATTTATATATTGTCTTACTGTACTTGTTGCATAATCATTTGCCAATATTCCATCAAGACCATTTTCTACATGGTATGCTGTGCTTCCTGTAGAGTCATATTCATTATTCCATGACATATATAATCCGCCTTCACCGTCTATTGCTGAATTTGAAAATTGACTGTTGTAAGTTTCTAAAATGAAATACCCTGTGCCTGTTGGAGCTGTGGATGAGTCAAAAGTATAGTGCGATTCTCCGTCTGAGAAATATCTCCAGCGTAAATATTCACTACCTGTGGCTGTTGAGTATGTCCCCATCTCTACATACCAATAGTTTTCGCCTGTATACTCGCTTGGTCCGCCATTTTCTTCTGATGATTGTAGCAGGTCTTCCTTCTCTTCAAACTCTACTTCTAAGCCTGAGATTGTGGTAGGTGAGCCTGTGTTGTTGACTGTTATCTTAAGGTCACGACTCTCGCCGCTTGTAAGTTGTTCGCTTTCGTTTTGTGGAAGATATAAGCTTGTTGAGCTGATTGTCACACCGCTTGTATTTACCCATGATACCTTGTTTTTGATATAGTTTGCATTTAATGATGTCATGGAGATTGTTAGGGTGGTCTCGCCTGTTGCAAACTCAACTGAAGATAAATCTATTAAACCTTTTTCTCTGTTAAATTGTGTTAATGTGTTTTGTGTAGAATTGTTCTCTGTAGTCACTGAATTTACATATACTACAGGTTCTATATACTCATCTATTGTGACTACTATTCCTGATAGGTCTAAGCTTGTTGCGTTTGGTGCAATTATTGTAAGTGATAGCACGCCGTCTATTGTTGGTGATATACCTGCGTCAAGGTCGTCGGCTGTTGTTGTGCCTATGCCTACCACTCCGCTTGTTTTAAATGATACTCCTGTCAAAGTGTCTGGTATTGTCACATTTGATATAGCCCATTCCACTGAGTCTACACCTTCTTGCAATACATTGACTAAATAAAAGTTTAAATTAAACGAACCATGTTGATTGTCTGTGATATTGCCAATATCTATGTCAAAGTTGCCATTGATATACCCTGGCGTGAAAGCGCTTATCTCTTGTTCATCACCGCCCGCTTCTTGATAAGTGACCTTATCAAGCCACAAACTTTTGTCTGCGACAACAAAGCTTACATTACCTGAAATTGATATGCTTTCTTGCGTTGCCGCAAACACGCCTATGATTAGCACTCCTATCATAAGCATGAATAGTGATATACATGATATCAATTTGATTTTTA
>CAWVLM010000016.1:0-10399 GCA_963930145.1 Clostridia bacterium | reverse complement strand
ACTTTTTGCTCATAAGAAGGGTGGTGGTAGCACTAAGAATGGTCGTGACTCTCAAAGCAAACGTCTAGGTGTTAAGGCTTACTCAGGTGAAGCTGTTACCGCTGGCTCAATTATAGTAAGACAAAGAGGAACAAAAATTTACCCTGGTGCCAATGTTGGCATGGGTAAAGATTACACACTTTATGCACTTTGCGATGGTGTTGTAAAGTTTGGCCAAAGCAACGCTAAAAAAATTGTTTCAGTTGTTGCAGAGTAAAAAAGTTATAGATAAAAGGATGCTTACTCATGGCATCCTTTTTGTATTTGCTACATAATCAAGAATAATCTTGGTTTGCTCTACGCTTTTACCTGTTATATAACAATTTATCTAATTGTTTTCTGGGAGAATATATTTATAAAGGTTATTATTTTAGAAAAATAACAATATTCTAGATAAATTTGTAATATATTTTGTCATTTTTTGTAAGTCAAAGGCATAATTTTATCTTGTGGAAAGTACGTTTATCGAATTGAGATGCAAAGAAATTGTCAATGTTCTTGACGGCAGACGTCTTGGACATATAATTGATATGGTATTTGATTTAGGTTCAGCAAGAGTGCTGGGCTTTGTGGTGCCAGGCGAGAAAACAGGGTGGAACTTGTTTAAAAATTCCAATCAGCTTTTTATTCCTTATGGCTGTGTTGTCAGAATTGGTGAAGATACAATTCTTGTGGAGCTTCCGCCGCAAGGCGTTCCGACCAACCCCTATATTTTGTCGCAGAATAACGACAAAAAGTAAATATTTTTTATATATTTATCAAAAGATAATGTTGGTAATTTTTTATAGAAAAAACACTTTTAATTGTCAATTCACCTTAAATCTACAATTTAAGGCGAGCAAGACATAGAAAAAGCGTTTTTTTATTTATATTTTTAGATAGAAACTTTTATAAAAATAGACAAATTATAAACTATTTATAAAGTTTTTAAAGTCATCAACAGTTTGGAAATTTTTAAAAACCGAAGCATAACGCACAGCCGCCACAATATCTAAATTTTTGAGCATTGAAAGCACAACTTCACCAAGCGAATTTGCCTTAATTTCCTGCATCATCTTGTTTTGTATATTTTTTTCAATGTCAGAAACAATGGCGTTAATTTGCTCTTCACTCACAGGGCGTTTTACACAGGCAAGAGTGATGCTTGTTTTAAGCTTACCCGCATCATAAGACTGCCTTGAACCATCACGCTTGACGACTAAAAAAGGTATTTTTTCAACATACTCATATGTTGTAAACCTTCTTCCACAATTTAAGCATTCACGTCTGCGTCTTATATTTTCATCTCCATTTCTTGAATCTAAAACTTTGTTATCTTCGCTGCCGCAATAAATGCATTTCATAATCAAATCTCCTTATATTTATTTTAGCACATTTTTTCTTGCCTTTCAAACAAAAATAATCTTTTTACAAAAAATGTCGTATATGGCGTAAAAATAAAAATTGTTTTGCTTGATTATATGTGGGAATATTTTCTTTTTTTTGGCTTACTTTATTGCGAAATTTGTATTATTTTAAAAAAATATATGACTTTATGTCTAGAAGGCTTAAATTTGACATAATTTATTATATGAGACTAAGCGAGTGTAAGAAAAATAAATATTATTCAATAATTAAAATAGATATTTCCTTGTCTGAAAAACTGAGACGTCGCTTATATGATCTGGGTTTTCTCGCTGGGCAGAAGATTAGGGTTGTCAACAAATCGCTATTAAAAAAGGCATATATGATAGAAATTCGTGGTTATACATTGTCGCTACGAAATACCATTGTAAACGCAGTTATGGTTGAATAGAAGGAGAAATATGATTCAAGTAAATTTAGTAGGCAACCCAAACACAGGCAAGACAACGCTTTATAATTCTTTAACTCACTCACATGAGCATGTGGGCAACTGGCACGGCGTGACGGTTGAAGAAAAAGCAACCACTTACAAATATAGAGATAGCGAAATAAATATTGTAGACCTTCCTGGCATTTATTCTTTAACGCCACTTAGTTTTGAAGAGAAGGTTGCAACTGATTATATATTAAAATTCAGAAATAGAATTGTTATAAATATTTGTGATGCTAGCAACTTGCAGCGAAATCTGTATTTAACGATAGGGCTGATGGAACTTGGCTGTCCTATAATACTTGTGGTCAACCAGATAGACAAACATAAGATATGTAAAATTGATTTTACTGGGCTATCAAAAGAACTTGGAATTGATATCATCTATCTTAATGCCAGCGATAAGAAAAGTTTAACAAAGCTTAATGACTGTATTTTAGCCTTAGATAAGAAATTAAAAACAGGGTATAAATCAAAATATAATTTAAGTTATATAAAAAGTTTATTAAATCAATATAATGAAGAATTAGCTGTTTTTAATGAAAAAATAGCAAAAAAAACGCAAAATAATGACGAAATTGCAAAATTTTTCAAAATTAAACTTCTTGAAGATGACGAAAATATAAAAAAAGATTTAGATATTCAAACAGAATTTTTAGCAGTTGAAGCGGTAGCAAGTTGCAGATATAATTATATAGACAGCTTGATGGGCAAGTATTCTTCTAAGAGAACACATATCTACGGACAAAGCAAACTTGACAAGATTTTTTTAAACAAATACCTAGCACTTCCTATCTTTTTGCTGCTACTTGCAATGTCTTTTTATTTAACTTTCTTTTCAATTGGTTCTTTTTTAAGTGAAGGACTAAGTTATCTTCTTGAAAGATTTATTTCAACGCCGCTATTAAATTTTTTGACGACAAATCTAGGTGAAAGTTCATGGATTGTAAGTTTAGTGGAAGTTGCACTAATTGGCGGGGTGGGCTCCATTCTCACCTTCTTGCCGCAAGTGGCACTGCTATTTTTCTTTTTGTCTCTTCTTGAAGATAGCGGCTATCTTTCGCGTGTTGCTTTTGTCTTTGAAGATGTGCTGGGCAAGGTTGGACTGTCTGGGAAAAGTGTCTATACACTGCTTATGGGGTTTGGTTGTTCAACGACTGCGGTGTTGACATCTAGAAATATGGAAGACAAAAACTCAAAGATAAAAACAGGGCTTTTGACTCCTTACATGAGCTGCTCAGCAAAATTTCCAATCTATGCTGTACTTGGCGGGGCGTTTTTTGGTGCAAATAATATTTTCGTTATAATAGGACTCTACCTTTTAGGCGTTATTATAGCTATTCTTCTCTCTCTTATACTTGAAAAGACAGTTTTAAAAAGTAAAGAACAATCTTTTATCCTTGAATTTCCGCCCTATAGAATGATGAGCTTTAAGCGCACTTTTTCACTGCTTTGGCTAAATGTAAAACAGTTTATAACCCGCGTGGCAACGCTTATCCTTGCTATGAATGTTGTGGTGTGGCTGCTTTCAAACTTTACAATTAACTTTCATTTTATAGGCGGTAGTGAGGGCGTAAGCATGCTTGAAACGCTGGGCAGAGTTTTTTCGCCGATATTTATTCCGCTTGGATTTAATAGCTGGGGACTTGTCTCAGCTCTTATTGCAGGGCTTGTTGCAAAAGAAGTAATAGTGTCGTCCATTGCCATGTTCAATGGCGTGGAAGAAAACTCAATAAATTCCATTCAGTCATCGGTTGTTTTATCAACTTCTGCTGTTTACTTTGCAAGTGGAAGCTCAGTTATTTCTTTTTTAGTCTTTTGCCTTCTTTATTTCCCATGCATTGCAACAACTTCTGTTTTGATTAAAGAGATAGGCAAGAAGTGGACTTTTATTGGCATTTTGATAGAGTTTATAATTGCATATTTAACAGCATGTGTTGTGTATACCGTTGCTAGGGCTTTTGAAGTGTTTGGGTTTTTAAAAACTTTTTTGAGTATTTTGATGATTTTAGTAGTTATTTTTGCAATTATTTATATAATAAAAAGAATTAAAAAGAAAAATTTATGTGCTTATAGCGATAACTGCAGCAAAAAATGTAAATTAAAATAAAAGGTGGATTAAAGAAGATAAACGGGGGTTTCGTAAGAACAGGGGGCTATCGGAAACAAACCTTTGAGCCTACGCTCAAAGGTTTTAAAGAAAGCCAAGGCTTTCTTTTGCAAGCCAGGTCAGGCTTGCGTTTCCGATAGCCCTAAAATCCAACCAATCGAATTTTTATTATAATTTACAAGTTATATTTAATATTTTACTTTCACACTATGGCGTAAAACCGAATAAATAAGAATATGGAAAAACAGAAAGACAACGCAAAATATAAAATAATATGTATTAAAGCTCCCAAATGGCTCAGCTTTTTTCTAAAAAGGTTTTTTAAATCTAAAGCTTAGCCAGCCGTAAATAGTATTTATTGCACAAGTTAAGGTTAAAAATTTATAACCCTGGTGTATATCATTTTAATAAACCAAATGGTATACTTTTTTTAATTAACAAAATAAAATTTTTATGTTATAATAATAAAGAGGTTTTTATGATTTATACAAAAGGTGAAAATTTTATTGAAATAGAAGATAAAAGTCAGTTTAACATAGAGCATATTCTAGAATGTGGACAAGTTTTTTGTTATGAGAAGAAAGAAGATAGATATGTTGTTTTTCCAGAGAATAAGTATGCCGAGATTGTAGAAGAAAATGATAAAATAAGAATTTACACAAAGGATGTAGAGTACTTTGTAAATTGGTTTGACCTTGATAATGATTATACAAAGATAAAAAAAGAGCTTGCAAAACATAATATTATGCATGAGCCAATAAAGTTTGGCTATGGAATAAGAATTCTAAGACAAAACCCTTTTGAAACGCTTATTTCATTTATTTTATCTGCTAATAACAATATAAAGCGTATAAAACTGATTTTGAATAATATAAGAAAGGCAATCGGTGGCAGCACAAATAGCGAGCATAAAGCTTTTCCTAGTTATAACAGATTACTAGAGCAAAGCCAAGATTTTTTTAAGACCATGGGTGCAGGTTATAGGGCTGATTATCTATACAAGGTTTTAAGACAGATAACACCAAACAGCCTTGACGAAATGCGGTCTTTAAACACAAGAGAGCTTCGCTCAAAACTGATATCGCTTAGCGGCGTTGGTCCAAAGGTGGCAGATTGCGTTTTACTTTTTGGCTTTAATCGTTTCGATGTTTTCCCTGTGGATACATGGATTGTGAAAATGTATAACAAATATTACCAACCCCTTCAGAGCAGAGAAAAGATATCGCAAAACCTTGTTTCTGAGTTTGACATGCTTGCAGGTTATGCACAACAATATTTGTTTTATTATCAAAGGCTCTTTATTGGGAAGGAATAAAATTTAGGCAAAACAACGTTTTTTTTCAAAAAATAACAGGCTTTTTACTGAATTTTTGGTTAAAAATATGATATTATTTGAAAATTTTAAATCTATGGGTATTTACATAAACTTTTTGATGTGATATAATAAAGTTGGAGGGAACCATGGAATCATTATTATTGGTGTTTGGAGCAACAGAGATAACGCTTGTGGCAGTTTTTGGTGCAATATTTTTAATTTTGCTTATCTATTGTTGTGTAGTCCCGCTTAAAAGCTGGTTTACAGCATTGTTTGCAGGTTGCTATATTCCAAGTTTTAAGCTTATAAGTTTAAAAAGCAGAAAATTTAATGTAAAAGATATTGTTTCAGCATATATAATGGCAAAAAAGGCAAAGAAAAACATAACTCTTGACGAAATTGAAACGTTGGTGACTTCGGGCGGCAATATTGTAAATGTGCTCAAGGCAATGAATATGGCAGAAGAAGCGTCAATAAAGCTTGGGTTTGGTCTTGCCTGTGCAATAGAGCTTGCCTCGGGCGATGTTTTCAACCTTGTCCATGACGCAATAGTTTCTAAAGTGGTTGAAGTTAAAGATATCAAGGCATTCACTCAAGACAACATTGAAATTATTGCAAATGCCAAATTTTCAGCAAAGGTCAATATAAATAAATATTTAAATAGCCTTGGGCTTGAAGATTTAAAGAATAATGTTAGTGCTTGGATTATGGAAAATATCTCAAAGACGAAAGACCATAAGGCACTTCTTGCAGAGCCAAATCAAAGTTTGCTTTCAAATATGGATTTGCGGGTTATAACACAAAAATCTATGTATGAAATGTATGATATCAATATCTCATCTATTGAAAAGGGTAGAGATTTGAATATGGAAAACGAGTTAAGACAGGCAGAAAAAGATAAAATTTACGCTTCCATTGAAGCTGAGAAAATGAAAAATAAAGAAGAAATCAAAGAAATTCAAATGCGTGCAAAGACTGAAGAGATGAAATCGACCGTTTTGCAAGCCGAAGCTGAAGTTCCGCAAGCTATCTCGCAGGCTATTAAGGAAGGCAGATTCTCTGTAATGGACTATTATAAACTGATGAACTTGCAAGCTGACACCGCCTTAAGACGTGCAATCATCAGCGACAACAAAAAGCAAGATGACGATGACGGAGATTTATACTGATGAGCATGCCAATACTTATAGGTATAATATGTGGCGGAGTGCTTATTTTACTTATAATACCAATCATCTTTATTCGCAAGGCAAACAAAAAGCGTTTTAAAAAACTTCAAGAAAACCTTAAAAAGTATAAACAAGAGAAGGAAGAACTTGAACATGATGATAAAATAACCTTATCTAAGGACCCGACAGAGCCAGACCCATTCAAGACGCTAGAAGAAAAGCCCGAAGAAAACGCGGATAAGAAAGAAAATAAAGCTGAAAGTGCAAATAAAAATGGTCCTATCATTGAAGATTATGTCACGTCTAGCCAAACTAAATCTCAAGCCAGACGAGACCAAACCATTCGCACCACCATGCCAAAACAGCCAAGAAATGTGGAAAACAAAAGTCTAGCCGATTTCTTTGCTTCAGAGCGAACAAAAATCAATCAAAGTTCAGCAAAAAGCGAACAGAAAGATGATTTTGAAGAGTTTTTAGACGAGCATGCATATTCAAGAAGAATTTTAAATAAAGATATTCTATCAAAGATAAAAGACCTTCCACCTGAGATTAAAGCGGTGATTTTAAGTAATGTATTCAATAAATATGATGATTAAAGAGCGGCAAAATAACCCGTAGGGTTAAAGCCATTCTTTTTTAATATATGGCAGAATTTAAGCATATCTTAAATTGGAGACTGATATGTTTAATTTTTTTGATGAAATTAAAAACAAAGCGACAAATTTTGACCACAATCTACTAAATGACTATAATATCATCAATTTGTCAGGCAAACTACTCTATGTTGAAGGGCATCAAGGTGTCACTATTTTAAATACAGAAATGGTTGCATTTAAGATAAAAAAAGGCAGGGTGGTTGTGGAAGGAAGCGACCTTATTTTAAATGAACTTACCGATAACACGCTGCTTTTGCAAGGAAAAATAAACAAAGTGGAGATATTTTAATGATAAAAAATAGGACAACCTTTAAAGTCAAGGGATTAAATCAAGAGCGGGCTTTAAATAATATTTCAAAAAAGGTAAAGGTGCTAAATTATAAACGTGAAGACAGCCTGCATAGCCAATTTGATGTTGAACTTAAAAACTCGAAAACAATAAAAAAGTTAGTTGAAGAACAGGGACTTGAGATAATTTCAATTTCGCATAGTGGGTTATTCTATAATTTAAAACAGATGCTTTTAAGATATGGTATAATTGCAGGAATAATCATATCGCTTATTTTTTATTTAATTCAATTTAACTTGGTATTAAAAATACAAGTTTGGGGTGGCGAAAGCGTGGAATGCCAAGAAGTGAAGAGTTTTGTTAAAGAAAACATGGGCAGCAATTTCAAAAGCAAAATTTCAACTGACAACTTAGAGATTATGATACGCAATAATTTTGATTTTGTCAGCTCAGTGAGCGTGGCAATTGTTGGGCAAAGTTTGATAATAAATCTAAATCCCGCCGTACTGCCAGACGAAATGGGTGACGAATTTCAGCCTATTGTAAGTGAATATGACGGATTGATAACAGAAATTCACCTAATTCAAGGCACACTTAATGTCAACGAAGGTGATATTGTCAAAAAAGGTGATGTTTTAGTTTTGCCTTACACCACAGATGCCGGCGGAACGGTCTATCAGGTACAACCCAAAGCAGAAATATATGCAAATGTGTGGCTTAGCTCTTCAGTGACGCATTATGATTATAGAATTGAAAGTGTGCGTTCTGGCAAAGCCGTTACAAATGTGGAAGTGCTGCTTGGCGATTTAGTGATATATTCAAATGCCACCACTGTAAATTTTGAAGATTACGAAGTTGAAAGTCACACACAAGTACTCACAAAAAACTTGATTTTACCCTTTAAACTGCGAAAAACAACCTATTATGAGATAGAAACAAATGAAATTATTTCAAATTTTGAAGATGTAAAAGAAGATAAAATTGAAGAAGCACGCCAAAAAACCTTGATTTTTTTGCAAGAAAATGACATAATAATAGAAGAAAATTATTATATCAGCGAAGGTGCGGGCTGTCATATAGTCAGCTATACGATAACCACCAGCAAAAACATCGGAGGATAAAGTGCAAATAAATTTTGAAAAAGTACCCTTTTGCAGCAGACGACTTATAACGAAAATCTACCATGCAGCAATGCTTGAAACGCAAAACGAATTGAATGGATGCGTGATAACTGTGTCTTTTGCAGATGAAGAGCGAATAAAAGACCTTAATAATCAATATAGAAAAGTTGATAGAGCAACAGATGTTCTGTCTTTTCCTATGTTAGATATCGTATATCCGCACAAACTTAAAGAATTTGCTAAAGAAAAGTCGCCAGATGGCACTTTGTATCTAGGTGATGTTGTGATTTGCCCACAAATTGCAAAGAAGCAGGCAAAGGAGTATAGACATAGCAAAAAGCGTGAGATAGGCTTTCTCGCTTTGCATGGACTTTTGCATGTGCTAGGCTATGACCATATAGAAGAAAAGGACGAAAAGATAATGACTGAAACGGCAGAGAAGATACTTGATAGCTTAAAGCTAAGACGAGGCAAGCATGTTTAGAGCAGGCTATGTTGCACTTGTAGGCTTGCCAAACGCAGGCAAAAGTAGCCTTGTAAATGCTCTTGTTGGGCAAAAAGTGGCTATCATCTCATCAAAACCACAGACGACGAGAGATAATATCTTAGGCATTCTCACAGAAAAAGACTATCAAATAGTGTTTGTAGACACTCCAGGCATCCATCATAGCAAAAATGCACTTGACAGGGCAATGACAAAAAATGTAAGGTCGGCTGTCAGCGGCGTTGACCTTGTTTTATACCTAGTGGATGGCAGCAAAATGCCAACTGATGAAGAAAAAGAGTACATAGCCCACCTTGCAGTGCCTTGCCTTGTAGTTAAAACAAAGATAGACTTAAAAAATTTGAAAGCTTTTGATGCTGATATTGAAGTCTCGTCATTGACAGGCGAAAATATTGACGCTCTCAAAGAGAAAATATTAGGGTTTTTGCCAAAGTACCAAGAAAAGCATTATATATATGATGAAGATATGTATACCGACAAGAGCGTTAAGTTTTTGATTGCCGAAGAGATACGCGAAAAAGCACTCAACATCTTGCACCAAGAAGTGCCGCACGGGGTGGCGGTTGAGATTATAAGGTTTAATGAAAGTGAAGATATTTGCTATATTGACGCCGACCTAATCTGTGAAAATGATAGACATAAAGGCATGATTATTGGAAAAGGTGGGCAAACACTAAAAAAAATAGGCTCATATGCAAGGGAATTTGCTGAAGCATTACTAGGCAAAAAAGTTATGCTTAAAATCTTTGTCCGAGTTGAAAAAGCTTGGCGAGATAGACCTGATAAAGTAAAGAGTTTAGGCTACTAAATAACTTATTAAACAAAACATGATAAAATGCACCTTAAAAGTTAGATACTCAAAAAGGTGTATTTTTTATATAATAAGTTTTTAAGAGAAAAGTAGGTATAAATAAATTAGTCTATAAAATAAAAAAAATTTAAAAAATTTGTTAAAATTGCTTGACACGCATTGCGGGGGGGTATAATAAGGATGAAATAAGATATAATATTATTGTCTTATTTGCTAGGCTGAGTGCTAGCGAAAGCCCGAGAATGCCAACGCAAATGCTTGCATTTGCGTTCAAAGGCAGAGTTTTGCCTTAAAAAACTCTTACGAGTTTTTTGCATTCTCGGGCAGCACGCTCAAGGGAATCTCGCTTATGCAAAACCAGTCGAATTTTGCATAAAACATTTAGAGAAAACCCATACTAGAAACAAAAAGGGACTTGCAAAAATTACTTTTTGCGGGTTCAAACTAATGAAAAACTCAGAAATTTAAAAGGTAGGTGTAAAATGAGTTTAAAAATCAAACTAATTTCTTGCATTTCAGCATTTATTTTGGTGTTAAGTATGCTGTTTGT
>CAWVLM010000015.1:0-11523 GCA_963930145.1 Clostridia bacterium | reverse complement strand
CAAACTAAGTTTGCCGCGAGAGAAGGCACGTGCCGTTTTATCAAAACGGCACAGAAGGCAAAACAAGTTTTGCCTTCTAAAAGGCTTTACAAGCCTTTTGTGCCTTCTCTCCTGCGGCATAAGCCCGCTCGCAAAGCTCGACAGACCTAGTTAAAAGGCACAAAAAATGCGACAAATGTCATAAATTTAAAAATTTTTTAAAAAATCTTTAAATTTGTGACGGCATTGTGCCGTCACCCTTGAGACAGACCTTTATAAAAGTGCTAAAATGGGGGTGTAAAATTCGAAAAGTATCGAATTTTGCATAAAACAACAATGTTTAAACAAAATAAAAACAAAGGAGTATAATTATTATGTCATTAAAACTAAAACTAATTTCATGTATTTCAGCGTTTGTGCTTGTTTTGGGCTTGCTGTTTGTCGGCGTGTGGGCAGTAAACCAAGGTAGTGTGCAGATGGGCGGAAATGTATCGTTCACAGCAACAGATGTCTATGCAAAGGCATCAGGTTCAATAAGCGGTGCAGGAGAAGGGAATAAAACCTTGCCAACACTAATATTTGACGCAGACAATGAAACACCAGACGTTTCAGGTTGGACAAACTTAGACCTAGCCTTTGACGCCGTAGGGAGTCCAATCACAATGGAAATTGTTGTAGAAAACCTTGCAACAGATAGAAGCCTAACTGTCAACTTGAAAGATAATTTTTCATCAAGTGCAGGGGTGCTTGAAAAGGATGTAAAGAATGGTGACAGTGATTACACAGGAACAGATGTTGTATTGAATGCAAGCACAGGTTCAGGCACAAGCACCACAACCTTTACAATCACGCTTTCACTATCTTCAAAGAACAACTCTCTATCTGATACAGCGTTTGGCTACACAATCAATCTATATGATGCAAGCTACGAGTTTCCTGCAATCACAGGCTTTACATTTACAGAAAATAATGACGGCACAGCAACGCTTACAGAGTATACAGGCACAGATACCGAAATGGTTATACCTAGCTCTTATTCAATAAAAATGGTAGATGGCGTTAAAACTTATATTGAAGGTAATGACTATCTTGTAACAACTATCGGCGGAGCTGCTTTCCGTGATTGCAGCAGCCTTACAAGCATAACCATTCCAGAAGGTGTAACAACAATCAGCTTTTATGCTTTCTATGGTTGCGACGGACTTACAAGTATAACTATTCCAAATAGCGTAACAACTATCGGTTCTTATGCTTTCTCTAGTTGCCGCAGACTTACAAGTGTAACCATTTCAGAATCTGTAACAACTATCGACGAAGGGGCTTTCGGTGAGTGCTACGAACTTACAAGTATTGATTTAAGTGACTGCACAAGTTTAACAACTATCGGTTCTTATGCTTTCTGGGATTGCAGCAGACTTACAAATATAACCATTCCAAATAGCGCAACAACTATCGGTTCTTATGCTTTCTGGGGTTGCAGCGGACTTACAAGTATAACATTGTCAAGTAGTTTAACAACTATCGGCGATACGGCTTTCTATGGCTGCGAAAGCCTTACAAATATAACCTTTAACACTCCATATGACTGGGAAATATCAAGTGAGAGTTCGTTCTCGTCAATTGAAACAACGTTAACTGCTTCACAAGTTCAAGAAAATGCATTGGAATATTTGCTAGATACTTATGTTGAATATTATTGGCGAGCTGTTGTTTAACAAAAACATAAAAAACTAAAAAACAGAAATTTTAAAAATCTCATGTCTCTAGGATGCATTTCACTCGGCATGAGATTTTTAATGTAGACAATAAATTACACTTTTGGTACAAAGGTTTTATGAAAATATCACGATTTAAAAATTGATAAAAGTGTCTATATTAGTTTAATTTTATAATAGAAAACTTTTGATGAATTTCATTTATTTTTAATTTAACCAGATATTTAGCTGCATTTTTTTTATTTTTAATATTTTTCTATTATTGTGTAAAAATAATATTAGGAGAATATTTTTTACAATGCCAGATAGAAAAGAAAAATTGGTTTTAAAATATTTGTGTAAAGCGTGCGCGGGTAAGAAAACTTACCTTATTTCTCCACATGAGATTGCTAAAGCTATCTGCAATAAAATTGTGCTATCGGTAAGTGAAATTGATGAGATTATGGCAAGCCTGTCACTTCAAAATTATATAGATTTTGTGGTTTCTGATAGTAAAAATGGCTATTTTTATTGTGTAAAACTAAAAAAGAAGGGGCAAACATATCTTGTTGACTCAAAAAAGCAGAAAAAAGCTCTTCTTATGCTTGTGCTGCGTAGTATTTTTCTTGCCACGGTCAGTTTTATATTTGGCTTAATATTAAAGGCGATATTCAAAAGTTAACGTAAATTTTGCAAGGTTTTATCAGTTAAAATATACAAAAATTACTTTAAAAAAACTGTGAATTTGTATATAATATGTATGAAAATATATATAAAAAGGAATATTTTATGGATTTTGAATTAGTTTCGAAATACAAACCGGCAGGAGACCAACCGCAAGCCATAGAAAAACTTGTTGAAGGCTTTCAAGAAGGGCTTAAAGAGCAGGTACTTTTAGGGGTTACGGGTAGCGGTAAGACTTTCACAATGGCAAATCTTATTGAGAAGATGAAAAAGCCAACACTAGTTATTGCACATAATAAAACACTTGCCGCACAACTTTGCAATGAATTCCGTGAGTTTTTTCCGCATAACCGCGTTGAATATTTTGTGTCCTATTATGATTATTACCAGCCAGAAGCCTATATCGTTTCATCTGACACATATATTGAAAAAGATATGGCTGTCAACGATGAGATAGATAAGCTTCGCTCGTCTGCCACGTCATCAATCTTAGAGCGAGACGATGTGATTATTGTCGCGTCTGTTTCATGTATCTATGGCTTAGGCAATCCAGACGAATACTACAACTTGCACATCTCACTACGCGAAGGGGATATGATAGATAGGGATGAACTTATCAGCCGCCTAATTGACATTCAGTACACAAGAAACGATATTGATTTCAAGCGTTCGACCTTTCGCGTAAAGGGAGATACTGTGGACATTTTCCCAGCAAACCAATCAGAACTTGCCATAAAAGTTCGATTTTTTGGTGATGAGATAGAGAAAATCTATAATTTTGAGCCTACAACAGGCAATCTTATAAACGAACTTAAATATGTTGCAATCTATCCTGCAACTCACTATGCAGTTGGAAGAAACAGGCTTGAGCAGGCTATAGCAGAAATTGAGAGAGATAGGCAGATTGCGATTGACGAGTTTACAAAGCAGGGCAAGCTGATAGAAGCTGAGCGTATAGGTCAGCGTGTTGCCTATGACATTGAGATGATGAAAGAAGTAGGCTACTGCAGCGGCATTGAAAACTATTCTCGTTATTTTGATGGCAGAAAGCCAGGCGAACCGCCGTATACACTTATTGACTATTTTCCAAAAGGTTTTTTGACGATCATAGATGAAAGCCATATGACGCTTCCGCAGATTAGAGCAATGTATAACGGAGATAAAGCCAGAAAACAATCACTTGTTGAATATGGGTTTCGCTTGCCTGCTGCAAGAGATAACAGACCTCTCACTTTTGATGAGTTTGAAAGCAAGATAGGGCAGGTTATGTATGTGTCGGCAACTCCAGCTCAGTATGAACTTTCTCGAGCAGGTCAGGTTGTCGAGCAGGTTATACGCCCAACAGGTCTACTTGACCCTATAATTGAAGTTAAACCAATCAAAAATCAAATTGAAGATTTGATGCTTGAGATAAAAAATGTTATTTCACATAACGCACGCGTGCTTGTCACAACTCTTACAAAGAAGATGGCAGAAAGCTTGACAACCTATTTGCAGGAGCATAATTTTAGAACAAAATATATGCATTCAGAGATTGACACAATGGAGAGAGTTGAGATTATCAATGGTCTTCGCTCAGGCGAGTTTGACGTACTTGTCGGCATCAATCTTTTACGAGAAGGGCTTGATATGCCAGAGGTCGAACTTGTTGCCATACTCGATGCTGACAAGGAAGGTTTTCTAAGAAGCGAGGGGGCTTTAATTCAAACGATAGGACGTGCTGCAAGAAATGCAAATGGACGAGTTGTTATGTATGCTGACGTTGAAACAGACTCTATGAAGCGTGCGATTGAAACCACCAGAAAACGCCGAGCAATGCAAGAGAAATTCAATAGTGAGCATGGTATAACGCCTAAAACCATTATCAAGGAAGTTAAGAATAGTTTAGAGATAACAAAGAAAGTCGATGATGGCAAACTTAAAAAGGATGAAATTCCTGCTGAAATTGAGAAACTTACCGCAATGATGAAGGTAGCGTCTGGAGCACTAGACTTTGAAAGAGCGATAGAACTTCGCAATAAAATTCAAAAACTTCGCAAACAGCTTGAAAAAATGACAAAAAATAAGTAAAAAAATAATTTATAAACAAAACTGAAAGTAGAAATTAAGTTTGATAAAAAATCGCAGCGAAATTTTTATTGTTACTTTTTGTTAAAAGTGGTATAATAAACTCATGAAAGATAAGATTATTATTAAAGGTGCAAAAGAAAATAACTTAAAAAATATAGATTTAGAAATTCCTAAAAATAAGCTTGTGGTTTTCACGGGAGTCAGCGGTTCGGGCAAATCAAGCCTTGCTTTTGGCACAATCTTTGCAGAAGGACAGCGAAGATATATTGAAAGCCTTTCTTCCTATGCACGTCAATTTTTAGGTCAGGCACAAAAGCCTGATGTTGAGTCGATTGATGGATTAAGTCCAGCAATTTCCATAGACCAAAAGACCACAAACCACAATCCGCGTTCCACAGTCGGCACAGTGACTGAGATATACGACTATCTCAGACTCCTTTTTGCACGCGTTGGCACTCCATATTGTCCGCATTGCAAAAAGCCAATAACGCAGCAGACAATCGACCAAATTGTAGATTCGATTTTGTCGTATAATAGCGGCAGCAAATTGACCATTCTTGCTCCAATTGTACGCGGGCAAAAGGGAACATTTGCAAAGCAGTTTGAAAGTTTAAAAAAGTCAGGGTTCACTCGTGTTCAGGTTGACGGCAGCATATATATGCTAGATGAAGAGATAACTCTTGACAAAAACATCAAGCACAATATAAGGGTAGTTGTCGATAGACTTGTTTTAAAGGATGGTATCAATTCGCGTTTAACTGACTCGATTGAAACGGCTGTTAAACTTGCAGAAGGGCTTGTGATTGTTGAGTGTGACGAAAAAGAGCAACTTTTTTCCACCAACTATGCTTGCCCATATTGCGGATGGACGCTTGAAGAAATCACGCCGCGTCTATTTTCCTTCAATGCTCCTTATGGAGCTTGCCCAACATGCTCAGGGCTAGGCGTGTATTCAGATGTGTCTGAAGATATGATTTTGAAGGAAGGCAATCTATCAATAAATCAAGGTGCATTCAATGCAACAGGTTGGCGGGTTGACAGCGGTGGGCTTGCCGAGCGATATATCAAGGCACTTTGTAAGAAATATGAGATAGATATGGACTGTCCTGTTGACAAACTTCCGCGTAAGCAGATAGAACTTTTACTTTATGGCAACAATGGCGAAAAGCTTGATTTGTATGAAAGTGAAGCAAGAAATAAAACTTTTGAGCATTTTAATGGCAAAAAAGCACTTGCCTTTGAAGGTATTATAAACAATTTAAAAAGACGTCTTGCAGAGAGTAAAAGCGATTTTGTGCGTTTTGAAATAGGCAAGTTTGTCAGAGAAATAACTTGCCCAACCTGTAAGGGCAGGCGTCTCAATGAAAGTGCACTTTCTGTGAAGATAAAGGGCAAAAATATTGCAGAAATTTGCGACATGTCGGTTGGCGAGCTTCTTCCATATTTTGATGATTTGAATTTAACAAAAGAAAAAGAAGAGATAGCAAGAAGTATACTCAAAGAGATAAGGGCAAGACTAAAATTCTTGTCAGACGTTGGTCTTGAATATTTAACTCTTTCTCGTTCGGCAGAAACCTTGTCAGGCGGCGAGTCTCAAAGAATAAGACTTGCCACGCAGATAGGAAGCGGACTTTCAGGTGTTTTGTATATCTTAGACGAGCCATCTATCGGGCTACATCAAAGAGATAACGACAGACTCATCCAAACCCTTCGCAATCTTCGCGACCTTGGAAACACTTTAATCGTTGTCGAGCATGATGAAGACACCATCCGTGCTGCCGATTGGATTGTGGATGTCGGACCGCTTGCAGGCGTGCATGGTGGGCAGATAGTTGGTAATGGCACCTATGAAGATATAATAAAATCATCAAATTCAGTGACAGCTAAGTTCTTGACAGGTGAAGAAAAGATAGATATCCCTTCCACTCGAAGAAAGCCAAAGAATGTCTTGAAGGTGAGAGGAGCAAAGGAAAACAACCTTAAAAATCTTGATGTTGATATTCCGCTTGGCGTGTTCACTTGTATCACTGGCGTTTCAGGGAGCGGGAAATCTTCGCTACTCAATGAAGTCGTCTATCCTTATCTTTCAAACACCTTAAACAACAGCCGTTTAGAGCTTGGCAGGTTTGACAAGATTGAAAATGTTGAACTTCTTGATAAAGTTATTGATATAGACCAGTCGCCAATAGGCAGAACGCCGCGTTCAAACCCAGCAACCTATGTTGGCATGTTCTCTGCAATACGAGAACTCTTTGCAAGCACGCCAGACGCAAAAGCAAAAGGCTATACCGCAAGCCGTTTTAGTTTCAATGTGAAAGGCGGACGTTGCGAAGCTTGTGAAGGAGCGGGCGTCAAAGAGATTGAGATGTACTTTTTGCCAGATATAGTTGTCCCTTGCGAAGCTTGCAAAGGGCACAGATATAACCGCGAAACTCTTGAAGTACGCTATAAAGGCAAAAGCATATCAGAAGTTCTTGATATGACGGTGGAAGAAGCATTGAAATTCTTTGAGAATATTCCGTCAATAAAGAATAAGGTTCAGGCTCTTCATGATGTAGGTCTTGATTATATCAAACTTGGACAGCCTGCAACGACTCTTTCAGGCGGTGAAGCACAACGTGTTAAACTTGCAACCGAACTGTCTAAAAAGTCAACAGGCAAAACAATCTATCTTCTTGACGAGCCAACCACAGGGCTTCACATGTATGACATTAAAAAACTAATAGCCATTCTCAACAGGCTTGTAGAAAACGGCAACACGGTTGTAGTTATTGAACATAACCTTGATGTTATCAAGTCATCCGACTATATCATAGACTTAGGTCCAGAAGGTGGCAGTGGTGGCGGTAAAATAGTGACGCAGGGCACTCCAGAAGAAGTTGCAAAATGTTCAAAATCATATACAGGAAAATATTTAAAAAACATGCTAAAAAAATAAAAAACAATCAAAAAATAGTAATTTAAAAATTTATAAAGCAAAATAAAATAGGAAAAACAAATTAAAAACTTTTAAAAATTACTAATATTTAACAAAAAACATTGATTTCAAATAAAAAATTTAAAAAATCAAAAAAATGATTGCAAATTTAATTACAATCATTTTTTTTTGGTTTTTATTATTAGTTGTTAGCTTCTAGAGCATCTTCGTGTTTCTCGTTTGCTTCATTTGCATCTTTAGGTTTTGCTGTTTGAGCAACTGGTGTTTGCACAACTTGTCTAGCCCTTTGTGCTGGAAGGAGAGAAAAAACTGTTGAAAGTATTGAATCTTTATGAGCATCTCTATATGAATAGATGTCAGCCATTGTAACCCTTCTTGAGTTATCAAAAGCTTTAATAAACTCAAAATATTCAGTATAGATATCAATTCGCTCAGCGTTCTTTTGATATTGCTCTTCGCTTAAGAACATCGATTGTTTTATATTGTCAAGAGACAATTCTTCACCTTTTCTCAAAGCTTTAACCATTGTGTCTGCAAGGAAGACCATGTCACTATTCATAGCCTTAAGGTCTTCAATAATTGCCGAAAGATTAGCGGCATTGGTATATTTGTCTTTAAGAACCATGAGTTTTTCGTTTTGAACTTTAGTAAGTTTCTTTGCCTTTTGTCCAGCGGCTTTAGCCTCGTCATAAGCTTTTTGTTTTTCTTCAAGTTGTTTAAGCTCGGCTTGGGCTTTGCTTAGGGTTGCAACTAATGTTTTTGTAATACTTCTATAGAATTCTATGTTTGTTTTAGTTTTATTTGTAGTTTTTTTAACAACGGCTCTGCCTGCACTAGGAACTTTTGGTGGTTTATTTCTTGGGCCATTGCCATTCTTCTTGTCGGCATCATTGTTGTCAGTTGCAGCTATTTCAGCAGAGACGTTTTCAGCAACAGCACTTTCTTCAACCTCAGTAGGAGTGCTATTAGAAGAGTCGGTAGTTGTTGCAGTCACATCGGCTTGTGTTTGACCAGCAGTAATATATTTAAAGTATCTATCGTTTAGAGATTCACCAAGTTCGGCTCTAGCAATTTTATTGGCAATTCTATAGCCATTCATAATAAGAGTGTCAAGTTCTTTTGAGCCTTTCATCATAGAAAGTATGTCGCTGACAGGGTTTGCAATAGTCAAGCCTATAAAGTCGAAATCATCTCTTACCCCTTCAACATCGAGAAGAATAAGGAAAGTGATAGCACTTTGAAGGAAATTTTCTTTGCTTTGAATAGATTTTTGGCTTTTTTTAGAAAGGTCATTGAAATCATTAACCTTATCATTTATCATCATAAGTGCTTTTTGAATGTATTTAGAATTGTGTGTAGGTTGCAATTTATCATCAAAAATGGCACATTTTTTAATTATATCGGTGATTTTTTCATCGCCTTGCATAACAAACCCATTGGCATCAACAGTTTGCTTATCTTCTTTAACATCAGGGTCGTCAGGATTGATAAGTGCTCTTTGGAAGCCTTCTAGGTCAATAAAGAAAAGCGAGTCGTTGGCATTTGGGTCTGAAACATTGGTGCTAAGTTGGCTTTCATTTGCAAGTTTAGTTTTGATAATGTTATGAATACTTAGGCATCTAAAATACTCAGCAGCTTGATAACGTTGGTCTCCCGAGAAAGTGCCAAGAAGGGCTCTTTGAACATCCATTTGTTTTTTGAAAGGATTGTTTTCTTTTATGGCTAGATAAACAAAAGGCTTGCAAGCATTTTCAATTTCAGCAAGTTTTTCAAAATCAGCACCATCTTTAGCCTGCATTTTAGCACGTGTTATTGCCGACAAAAGTTGAACAGCAAAGTGCGCATCAGGTGCTTGTTTAGAGACATCTTTAAGTGCGTTAACAAAAAGAGTATTTCCAAACTTTGCTTTAAATCCTGCTTGATTGCTTGCTATTGCAGCGATAAATTTGTTAATTTTAGTGTTTTGTGCATTGCGATTTTTAAATCCTTTGTCATGAAAGTCATGTTGAAGTTCAAGTGCGTCAGCAAGAACTTTAGTTTTTACAGTTTTTTCACTGTAATTTTCTTGGTCGTCACAATACCTAATAAAGCCTTCTTTCGGATTTTTGTTTACATCAAGCATAAAAAGCGATGTCAAACAATTTGGCTGCAAAATTCTAGGGTCAAAAGTGGTTACAGTGTCAACATTTTCAAGAATAGCCCTATCAATCTCTTTACCTTTATTAACAAGCAATTCATTTAACATACCTTTAATAAGATTAGACATATTTCCCTCCATTTTTGTTACCTATATTCTATCATATAATATACCTAATTTCAATAGGTAATTTAAAAAAACTTTATAAAAGGACATTTATTTTGCAATTTTATCATGTTTTTGCAAACAAAGCATACTTATTTTAATCTAAAAAAGGCACCAACACATGTGGTTGCAACGTCAATTCTAATGTCCTGACCTTCTATAATGCCGCCTTTTTCTATCTCGCTGCAAACAAAATTATATGCAAGATCAGGGCTATTGTTTTCTTTGCTTAGGTGAGAAAGCACAATTTGTTTTGTTCCACACGCAGATAGCCTTTCAATAACTTTTGCACTTACATTGTTTGAAAGGTGACCATTTGGTCCATCAATGCGTCTTTTGAGAGAAAGCGGGTATTTTGTGCTTGAATATAGCATTTGTCTATCATAATTTGCTTCTAAATAAACAATTTGGCTTCCCGAAATGGAATTTATAATTTTATCCGTGATATGCCCAAGGTCCGTGACCACTGATATTTTTTTATTGCCTTGCGAGAAACTAAAACCAAAACATTTGACGTCATGCGGGACCTCAATAGGGGAAATGGTCAAATCTTTATAATCAAAAGTGTCGTCAAAAAGTTTCCTATTTTGGCTCGACACCTTTTTTAACTTGTCATCCAAACCCTGCCATACCGCTTCATGTGCATAAACAGGCAAATTATACCTGCTTGAAAAAACGTCAACACCTTTAATATGGTCACTATGTTCATGGGTTATGATGATTCCGTCAAGTTCACTTGGCTTCACGCCAATAAGCTCCAGCCTTTTAATTGTCTCTTGACATGATAGACCATCGTCTAACAACAACTTTGTGTTATCCGTTTCAATATATGTGCTATTTCCGTCACTGCCTGAAGATAGGTTGATAATTCTCATAGTGACAATATTATATATTATTTTGCTTGATTTTGCAAGTTTTTATTGTTTTTAATGGTATTTTATAGTGCTATTTATATATTCTTTTCAATATAAAACTTTGCGAAAGACGTATCTCTGTATTCTTCACAAACTGCTATATTATTTTCTGTGGATTTATAACTATAATTTATGCAAATGGATGTAAAAAGCCATATCAAAGTTGCAAATATTATAAGCCCTGCTATAATAAAGAAATTATTTTTCACAAAAAATATTTTAGCATAGTGCTATCTATATCAAAAATATATGATTTTTAATATTTGTCTAATTATGTTGATATTTTACTATGTTTGTCGTTTGTAGCTATCAATAAGTTTAAGGTAATAGATTTGTTTCTCCGCCGCAGGCAAGCGAATGAAAAAACTCTTGCGAGTTTTTGATAGGCAGTTGCCTATTGTGATTTTTTGATGAAAAAATCACTCATTCGCTTGCCTGCGGCGGAGAAAATTATAAATGAGATGAAAAAGGAAGGGTTTATATAAGGAAATTATAGCTATGAAAAGATATTCATATAAAGTGGAGATAGAAAAAATTATCAAAAAAGAAGAGCCCAATTTGGAACTGATAAACTAGACGTTATAGACAGACAAAACGATAAAAAGTGCTTAAGGCACCGCTCGCATGGAACAAGGGGAATAGACGTTATGGGTAGACTAGACGATAGTAAGCGGCTAACACTGGAACAAGTAAAAATAGGCGTTATAGACAGACTAAACGATAAAAAGTGCCTAAGGCACAAAAAATTTAAAAAAATTTAAAAAATTTGTTAAAAATGCTTGACTTGCGTTGTGGGGGGGGAGTAAACTAATAGCATAAAGATAGACGCCATAGGCGGCTATCGCGAGCGGCTTATGCCGCGAGAGAAGGCACAAAAGGCTGACAAGCCTTTTGGAAGACAAAACGAGTTTTGCCTTCTGTGCCGTTTTATCAAAACGGCAC
>CAWVLM010000014.1:0-11850 GCA_963930145.1 Clostridia bacterium | reverse complement strand
GAAAGCTCTCTTGCCGTCTTTAAAAGCTTTTCAAGCCCGTCTGGAGTGTGTGCGTAGTCTATCACCACGTTGTTTTGCCCTGTTTTTATAATGTTAAACCTGCCTTCAACTGGATTTATGCAAGCTAAGCCTAGCCGCACAAGCTCTTTAGGCACGCCAAGACTTCGACAAATTGCAATAGATGCAAGAGCGTTTTGAATATTATAATCGCCAACCAAACTTGTTTTTATATCAATTTTTTCGCCAAGATAGTCGCATGTAAATTTAGAAAATTCAAAAGTTTTATTTATATTTTCAGCTTTTACATCGCAAAAAGCTTCTTCGCCATAAGAAATACACGGAACATGCGGATGAATTAAATACTCTCGGCAACGCTGGTCATCGCCACAAATTATGCCAAGTTTGACTTTGCCATACTCAAAAAGTTTAAATTTTGCCTTAGCATAGCTATCCATACTTTTAAAAAAGTCAAGGTGGTCTTCTGTGATATTGGTCAGCACGCCTATTTCAAATTTTATTCCGTCAAGCTTATTGAGTGCAAGAGCATGAGCGGAAGCTTCCATCACAACATACTCGCGGCCTTTATCTAGCATTTCTTTAAAAAGTTTATGAAGCATATATGGGTCTGGCGTTGTGAGACCAGTGTCAATAATCTCGTTATCAATTCTTACCCCTAGCGTGCCAATAGTGCCAACCCTGCCGCCCGCATATCTTATAATATCAGTTGCAACATTTGCTACTGTGGTCTTGCCGTTAGTCCCCGTAATCGCAATTATTTTAAGTTTGTCGCAAGCTCTGCCGAAAAAGTTTTTAGAAATATGTGCATAACTAGACCTTGCGTCTTCAACTTGAACAACTCTTGGGTCTGGGAATTTTTCTTCACTTATAACAGCCGCTGCCGAGCGAGATAATGCATTTTGAATAAAGTCATTGCCGTTGAAATTGCTCCCCTTGAGTGCAATAAAAATATCTCCCTTTTCGACTTCTTTATCAGAAAGTTTTATATCTTTAATTTGGGTTTTATAAAGGTTTGTGTCAATACTTTTTATTCTAACATCTTTCAAAAGCTCTTCTAACAGCATATCGCCCCCGTTACAAATATTCTACTATGCAAAAGTAAAAATTTTAACCTTAGTCTTAAAATTAGTTAAAATAAGACATTAAAATCTCACTTTTGCAATTTTTTAGCTCATTTTGTATTTCAAGTGGTCTGCCATATCAATAAACGCCTTGATTGCTTGGCTTGAAAAGGTATAGACAATGTCCTTCTTCTTTTGATATTTTGCAATGCCTTCATCAATCAAATTATTTAAGAAATCGGCAATCGGCAACTTGAATAGATTAAAAGCAAGAGAGCCTGGAATGGAGTTAACTTCATTGACATATAGCGTCTCGCTACCATAGAGAAAGTCCACTCGCACCACGCCGTCACAGCCAAGCGACTTATATGTTTTCTCAGCAAGTGCCTTAATCTGTTTCTCAAGCGTCTCAGAAATATTCCTTTCTTCATCGTCATGTGCAGTCAGATATTTTTCTGAAAAAGTATAAATTTTGCTTTTTTTGACTTCTTGAACGCCGCTTGCAAGCAATCTATCACCCACTTTCATAACTCCGCAACAAAATTCTCGTGCATTTTGAATATATTTTTCGACAATAATCTTTTCGTCATAATTGAAGGCATCACTGATAGCTTTTTCTAAATTTGTTTCATCTTCGCATATGCTGATACCAACACTGCTGCCTAGCGATGCAGGTTTTATAATGCAAGGAAAGGCTAAAGTCTCGCAAATTTTATTTAAAATTTCTCTCTTCTTTGCCTTGTATTCACCTATGTTAAAATGCACATATGCTGGCGACTTGATTTTATTTGCCTTGAGCATAATCTTCGTCAGAACCTTATCCATGCAGATGGCACTAGACGCAAGCGAGCATGAAGTATAAGGAATTTCGGCAAGTTCAAGCAGACCTTGCAAAGTACCATCTTCGCCGCCATGTCCATGATTGCATAGAAGGGCACAATCAATTTTTATTCTATCCTTAATCTTATTATTTTTTATGACAAGAAGCTGTGATGAGCCAAACTCAAAACTCACTTCTTTGACATTTTTCGCAAACCTAGAAAAATTCAAGTAGGTTTTTGCATCACATAGATTTTCTCCCGTACAGAATTTGCCATCAGATTTTATATATATAGGAATTATGTTACAATTTTTTAGCCCTTTTATTGCCTGCATGGCAGTTATAACTGAGATATCATGTTCGACACTTTTCCCACCAAAAAATACCGCAATATTTTTCATAAAAACTCCTTAAAAAATAAATAACTAACAACAAAATTAAACAAATGAAAACAATTAAAAATAGTTAAAAATAATTTTAAAATTAAAAATTCAATAAAATTTATAAAAATCAATATAAAATCGCAAAAAATATCAAAATTTTTGTCGAATTTATTTAATTATTTATAATTATCAGGCAGGTCATTTTCAAATAAAATCACACAGCCTTTCATGGTGAGCGTTTGCAAAATCTCCTTTTGTTTTTTACGAGAAGACGCAAAATAAATTTTATTTCTATCAAAATTGTGAGATATTGCTCCTGAGAGAAGATAGTTTTTATTTACTTCGTTCATTATTATGATATAGTCAGCAACGTCTGCAATAAGTCCGCCAAGTTTAAAATTCGCATCCGATTGCTCGCTGCCCATTTCCACAAGACCTGGGGTGACCACAATCTTCATCCCGCTGAACTTTGACAGCACATCAAGGGCTTCTCGGCTTCCTACAATGTTGGAATTATAGGAGTCATCGATTATTGTTGCGTAACTATTTTTTATTATCTCAAGTCTATGCGGGGGCGGAGATAGGGTTTTGATTGCCGCAATTATATCTTCTTCTTTTATACCTAAGATAAATGCAAGAGCGGCTGCCGTGACAATATTATCTATATTACATTTGCCAAGTAGTTTGGTGGAAGCTTTTAAAGTTTTGCCGTCTAGAATAAGGTCAAAAGTGCTTCCATGTTCATCCATGCATATGTTTTCGGCATAGGCAAAGGCATGCTTAGTGTTGACTAAATATTTGTTTCCTTGAAATTTTTGATAAAGCCTATATGAAATAGGGCTGTCACCATTAAAGACCATTGTGCCATCTTGAGAAATATTTTGCGGAAGTTCATTCTTCGTTTCTTCTATATTTGCAAGCGTTCCAAAAGTTTCTATATGCTGACTGCCTATTGTGGTTATTATTCCATATTTAGGTTTAACAAGTCTTGCAAGCCTTTCAATGTCGCCCTTGTGTTTTGCTCCCATTTCTGCTATAAAAACATCATGGTCGTCTAGATTTTCAAGTATCGCCTTTGTCACTCCCATTTCGGTGTTGTAGTTCTTTGGGGTGGTGCAAACCTTATATTCCTTTTCAAGCATGGCGGCAAGAAAATCTTTGGTCGATGTTTTGCCAAAGCTTCCCGTTATGCCTATCTTTATAATATTAAGCTTTGAAATTTTCCGTTTTGCCTTGTAAATATAATATTTTTTGATAAGTTTTTCCAAGGGAAGCAGAGAATAATGCGTTAAAACAATCAAAAGTGGAGAAATAAGAAAAATAATAGCTGCGTCAAGAATTTTTAGGAAGATATTATCTACAAAAAAATTGACTAAAAAGAAGAGTGCGGCGGCTAAAATCAGATAAAAAATCCAAAACCTTATCATCCTTTTTGTGAAAACAAGCTTATTTTTATCGCCAAAGGCAAGTTTAAACTCAAAAACATGATTTAAAAACACTTTGATAAAATATCCGTCAAGTTGATAGGTTTTAACTAAGATATAACTCCAAATTGCAAAGATGATAACACATACACAAATGTTCACATAAAGCATCTATTCCTCCCAAAATTTTGATGTCAGCTTATAAAATTCTAGCGGACAATCCAAAAAACAAAAATGTCCTGCGTCTTTTATAACCTTAAGCTGAGAATTTTTTATATATCTATTTAATTTTTTTGCCATATAAAGCGGGGTGTCATTGTCTTTTTCACCCCAAATGATAAGCGTTTTTACAGACATTTTTCGAGCATATTCGTCAAGATAGGTGTTGACTATGCTGACAAAAGTCTTTTTCATGTCAGGTGAAAGCTGCTGATAGTCGCTCGAACCCATGCCAGCGGTGCTTTTGCCAAGTCTCTTTTTTATCTTATATGAACATATCTTCATATAATACTTTATAGTTCTGTGCGGCTTCATTCCAGCGCTGTCTACAAGTATGCAAGAACGTACAAGTGAACGTTTGACACAAGAAAGAATTATTGCAATTCTTCCGCCAAAAGAATGACCTAAGATATCACATTTTTCTATGTGCAAGTGTTCACATAAACTCATAAGCATGCCAACATATGTAAATATGTTCCAATCTTTGATTGTCTTATCGCTTTTCCCAAAAGGCGGAAAATCTATCACTAAAAATGATTTTTTGGGATAGCTCTCTATAATGGGCTTAAATATGCTGCCATTACACCCCCACCCGTGCAACAAAATAGTGGGGCACTGTGACCGACCGTTAAAAAACCTATAATAGATTTTCTTGCCATTATAAAGATACACCATATCTTTTTTTATGAAAAATATGCCAATAAGTTGTAAATATAAGAAAAATTTATTAAAAATGTTTTGTTTTTCTTTTAAAACATTGTAAAATATAGTTAGGTTTAAAAGACCAAATTTACTAAAAGGAAGGTATACAAACTTGAAAATTACTGATGTTAGAATTAGACTTAAAGACGAAACAAAATTAAAAGGAGTTGCCTCAATAACAGTTGATGAATGTTTTGTTATTCATGACATCAAGGTTATCGAAGGAAAGGACGGGCTATTCATCTCTATGCCAAACAAGAAAACAGCCAACGGAGAACATAAAGACATTGCTCACCCAATCAACACCGAGACAAGAGAAATGATTAAAAACGCAGTACTTGACGCCTACAACAAAGCATTAGAAGAAAAGAAAGTGCTGAATAATTAAAAACTAAATTAAGGGCTATTACTAATCATTATGACATCTAGCATGCCAAAATTTTATTAGCCGCTAAAAAACAGGGTTCTTCCCTGTTTTTTTGATATAAAAATAAACTTTTATTATGATTTTTTGCGACTTTTCTCTTCAATGGTTGAATTTTTAAAAATATCATCTTGAAAAAATTGTGGCAACATAAGGTCTAAGCATTTTAAAATGCGAGCAAGCCTTGTAAGTTTAATGTTCTTTAATTTGCCATTAAATAAGTTTTTGATATATGACAAAGGCACTTTGCTCCTGCTTACAAGTTCCTTATAACTACACCCTTTTTCTTTCAGGATGGCTTTCAGCCTTATTGCTAGTGCGTTCATAAGTTCCATATTTTTCACCTCCAAACTCAATATAACATTTTTGATTAAATAAATTTTCAATACTGACTAACAATCAGTGTTTTATTTTAACAAAAAATTCTAGCCCTTTGTAGACTAGAATTTTGAACGGCAATTTACTGATTTAAAAGGAATTTAAAAGGATTTAAAAATTAAAATATTAAAATTAAAGGTTTTTGAGTTTAAAAATAAAATTTTTTGAGTTTAAAGTAAAATTGATAAAAAATTAAAAAATAAAAATTTAAGGAGTTTTTTTGTCTAAAAATCAAATCTACATCAATAAATTGCCGTTGTCTGTTTCAATTACCTTCAAAACATTTTCCATGATGCCGTTTTCAACATTGTAATAAAAATAATATGTGTTGCCTTCGTCATGTGCCTGCAGTTCAATACAAACAACTTCTCTATTATAGTCAAGCGGAGTAAGTGCATATCGTGACGAAATAAGTTTGAATTTTTTAGGCAGCTTTTCTTGTGCCTGGGCAAAGCTTAAAGAGCCTTTATCTAAAACTCTGTCTACATGATTTGTGAAATATGATGTTGCGTCATAGCCAACTATCGTGCCGCTTGCCATGTTCACCTTTACTTTCACAAGGTCTGGGTAAAGCACAATGTTTTGACTTTGCGGAGCAATGTTCAAATAGATATCGCTTCCTATTGAATCAGACCAAACAACAGATGCATTTTCAATGCCGTTTTGCGTTGCAAAGTCAAGTGCGATGTTCTTCGCTTCTTCCATATCTATACTACCTTTGCCATTTTGTCCCGCACCGCTTATTGTCAAAATATGCCCGCCTATTTTTGTAACTTGCACAAAAAGCATTTCATCATCCGCGTTTTTTACAGTAAAATTATATGTCTCAAATCTTCCCTTTGTCTCGCCACTGCTTTCAATTGTGGCTGCAGTTTTAAAGAACTTTGCAACATTTTCTTTAGCTTCGCTCTTTGTGACCTTCTCACCGCTCAAGCCCTTCACCTTGCTATTTACAACAGAGTCAGAAAAAGGACCATCATATATCATTGTAGGATACTCAACATCGTTATCTTTTAGCGATGCAAGCGAGCGAGAAAAAGCGTTAGAATTTGTATCAATATCCATGCTTGCATCAATAATCGAATAATTATCTCTGATTTTGTTTGCAAATTCATTGAGCTGCGTTTTCAAACTCATAACGCTCTGCTCTATGTCTTCAAGAGTCTCCATATCGTCTTGTGTTAAACTGCCGCCATTTGCTAGGGTTTCCGCAAGTGTTGACGTATAACCTGAAATTTGATTGACCATTTTTACAGTTTCATCAATGTCGCTTTGTGAAAATGGCAGACTTGCCACAGCAATTTCAGCTTCACTTGCGTTCTTTGAAACTTCAAGAAGAGTCTTTCTTTGATAAGCTGATGAAGAAGAATTTAGTATCTTCGTCATTTTAGTTTCTAGGTTATTCACATTGTCAAGCAGACTATAAAAGTTGCTTTGATAGACATTTTCAAGGTCAGATTTATATTCCATAGCCTTGCTGTCGGTGATTGCAAAGCCTATGCCGAAGCCTATTGTAGAAAGTCCAAGCACAGCAGTTGCAATAGAAAGAGCTGTGATAATTTTATTCTTTTTCTTGACAGATTTCTCTTTGCTGCTATGTACATTATTACTTTCTTGCTCTTTCAAATCACTTTTATAGCCAAAATACCCTTGATTTTCACCATTTTTATCAGTATTTGCCTTTAAAATACTGTTTTCGCTTTCCTTTTCTCGAATATTTTTGCTTGTGCTTTTCACGTCTAATATATCACTCATTTTTCTTCCCCCTATAAGCAGAATACATGGTTGCCAATCGTTACCACCACCTGTCTTGACCAAATCCACGAACTTGTTGCAGTTGCTGGGTTGTAATAATAAATGCAGCCATAAGTTGGGTCCCAACCATTCAGTGCGTCTTGAGCAGCCTTATATGCTGTCGAGTTAGGCGTCAAATTTATTTGTCCGTCTGTCACAGCAGTAAAAGCACCCTTTTGATAGATTACGCCTGAAATTGTATTTGGAAATGCGGCGTTCTCCACTCTATTAAGTATAACAGCTGCCACTGCCACCTGCCCTGTGTAAGGCTCGCCGCGCGCTTCAGCATATACACATTTTGCAAGAAGATAAAGGTCGCTTGAAGATTGTGATGAAGTAGAGCTTGAAAGTGTCATTCCAAGTGCGGCTGCGGTGTTTGGTCCTACAATGCCATCAACGGCAAGCCCATTCTTTTGCTGGAAATATCTCACAGCGGCTCTTGTTTGAGAGCCATATATGCCGTCTATTGAACCCTTATAATACCCCCATCTTTTAAGTTTCGTCTGAATTGTTCTGTTTTCTGCAGTGGTTGTTGCAGCTTCTGTTACTATATCTTTATCATGTGCGTCAATAATTTTTGGCTTCATGTTAAGACCAAGCCCAGTAAAGCCTACAGCTAAAGTAAACACAAGTGAAAATATAGCAAATAGTGACTTTTTCATGTTTCCTCCTAGATTACACTTTGTATTATCTCCCAAATTCGCGAAATATATACAACGTTGTCAGAATTTTTTGTTGTTGTAAAACAAAAAGCAGGAAAAACAATACACCACCAGTTGTCACCAGTACCACTGCCAAGCTCTAAAATAAGGGCATCATAATATCCTTCTTCTAGCGTAACGCTCTCATAGGTTCTTGTTGGAAAATACTCATTGTCAAGTTTTGCCGCTGATTTATATGTAAACCCATTTTGAGACAGCACTTTGTCTGCGGTGCTTTCTATTAAGTCAAAATTTTGCGACAATATTTCTTTTGCCTGCTCAAAAGTTTCAACTTCGCTTAGCACGGGTATCAAAGCTTCGACAACTGCGTCTTTAACCTTGTATTTAACATTTTGGTCGCACTCTAAATTAGAATTTGCCCGTATATGTATTCGCAAATACTCAACGTTCACGTCACTCTTTATAGGGCAAAATATTAAAACTGCCACGATTACAAGTGCTGATAAAATTCCAATCACATATTTCATAATTTAACCTCGTGACAATATAATTGACTTAATTTATAGCTAAAATTCAGTAAAAACAATAAAAAATAGGCGTTTTTTGTTTGTTTTTGTTGCAGGTTGTTTGCGGGCGGAAGCGGTTTGACAAGGCTTTGTCAAACCTTGCTTGCTAAGGCAAGCAAAAAAGCTTAAACGCTTTTGCGTTTAAGCTTTGCTTCCGCTAAGGCATGGAAAATAATTTGTCATTATATCTTTTATACTCTTTGATAGAAAAGAATCAAAGATGTGTCGTCTGCAAGTGGGAAAGTAACGTCAGCATTTTGCGTTACAATCTGCTCTTCTTTAACCTTCACGCTCTTTGCAATCTCCCACAGCTCTTGCCCAGCACGTGCAAACACAACTTCCATAGCGTAATCTCTTGGTGGATACTCTTCGGTTTCCACAGCTTCAGTGATTACTGCTGAGAGTTTGTCATAGCAGCAGTTTACGCAGGCTTTGACCTTTGCATCATAGAAAAGTTCTCGTCCCTTTTTAACCGCAACATCAACGTCATCAGCAATTGCATCAACAACCAATATTCCACCTTCAGGGCAAGAAAATTTATCAGAAATTGTGAATGGCACATCAATTTGAGCAGAATATAGTGCATTATCTTCGTCATTTAGGTATACCACGGTGGTCTTTGCAATACCTTCAATAAATATTTCACCGTCATTTATATAGCTATTTGTCACTGTGACAGAATTGCCACCACTAAATAAAATCTTATCTACTCTTGGCTTATCTTCATCAAGAACAAGTGAGCCTTCAATCTTGCCTTCCACAATTTCCATCGAACAAATATAGCTATTATCAAAAGACTCAGTTGTAACTTTGATGTCACTTTTTGTGCTATAAAGGTCTTGCACAATCGTCAAACTTTCTTCGCTATAGGCAGTCGCATGAAGCTCAATAGGCACTTTGATAGCTATCTTACAACCCTTTTCATCTTCAATCAGCTCCGCCGATAGGTTTTCTTGTTTAACTTCACCGCAGCCTTCCACAAGACTATCTCGTGTCACACCTTCTATCTCAAGTTCTTCTTTGAAAGTATCATACACATAGCCGCTTTCAAATTTGTCATTGTCATTTAAAAATATAACTCTTGTGGAGACTTCTCCGCTAATAGTCACAAAATTGACCCCGCTTTCCACACTTTTCACAAGCACATTGCTTTCCGATAAGATGATTTTCTTGACCTTGTCACGAATATTGATTTCACTTGAAACATCTATGCTTTCTCTTGCATGGCCAACAAATTTGACCACCTTTATTTCATCATTTTTCATACATATGTCATCGTCGCTGCTTCTTATCGAACGCACTTCTTTATTACAAACAACAAAACCTGATTGCTGCACACTGACAATAATTTTTATATTTTCACCATTTATACTGTCAATATTATAATCAATTATTTTTAATTTTATTTCAGCAAAACAACCATTTTCTATGTTCTCGCTTTCAAACTTGGAAGAAAATGGGCATGCAAAACAAACCGTGTTTAATTGTCCATCTTCTGACAAGAACACAAGCTTGGTGTCAATAACGCCAGAGTAGTTTATAACTCCGTTTAAAGTTTCACTGCCTGACAAGTGGCTTCCAAGCGAAACCGACAAAACTTTTGCAACATTTTCCCCTGCACTGACATTACATTCAACGGAAAATTCGCTTTTTGCTAAACAATATTTTTTAGCCACATTAAAATTATTTGTTTCAAATGCCATCTTACCCTCCAACATTTACAAGATATAACTACTCATAAAAGCTGAAAAATATGACTAAAAAGTTTAAAAATTTTTGATTTTGTCAATAACAAATATATCTATTTTATTTTAGGAGAACCAAAATGAAAAGAAAAATATTAAATATTGAAGACATTAAATTAAAAATTTTATCATTAAAAGGCGAGGCAGTTGAGATGAAATATAATCGCGGACGCAAAAAGTTTGACACAATAAGTGGAACAATAAAGGACGTCTACCCTAGCGTATTCACGGTCAGCGTTCATGGGCAGCCCCAAGTGCAAACCTTTTCCTACTACGACGTCCTTTGTGGCAATGTTATAATTTTGTAAATTTAATGTGATAAATAATCTCTTATAAATAATAAAAAATTATTTCTAACTTATATCTTTATTATAAAGTAAATACAGTATCAGCTGCCATTGTGAAGGTTAAAATATAGCCATCTTCGCTAATTTCTACCTGTGAAGCGTATGATGGGCTACCATCAGTATACCATTTATTAGAACTACCGCTACACACATACATATTTGGCAAGACAGCAATATCTTCACCATTAACACGCAAAATTGGTGTGCCTGGCTCTGGTTTTTGTGTCACTTCTCCTGGGAAAACCGCATATATTTCTAATTCATTGTTACCATTTGAATTTACTATATCAAAAGCTATACTTTCAAATGCAAAAGAAACCTTGCTTGTTTGAAGTTCTAAACTCCCTGCTATATCTATTGTGTGAACTTGTCCATCATCACCCATTGCATACAATGTATAATCACTTGAGTTTGTTATCGTTGCCTTATATGTTTGTAATCTTGCAAGGTCTATGTTAAGGCTAAAATCCCCTGAAATATCATTGTTTTTATTTGTTAATGATAAGGTAAATGTGAATGTGCCTGTATCCCCACCTTCTATTGTTTGAATGCTAGTGTTGTCTGTAAAGCTTGAAGAATTATACTTTCTTTCAACATTTACTCCTGTGATACTGGTATTGTCCCTCAATGACACTGCTATTTCCCTGTCGGTTGCTAAGTTTTTGATTGAGATTGTCACGGTTATCTCAGAGCCGCTTGCGTCAAAATTGAGTGGCATGTTTGTCCAATCGTCAGGCATGTCTACCGCTCCATCGGTGGTTTCAGCGTCGATATCAATCGGCGTCAAGCTTTGCGCTTGGCTTGGATGCTCTGCTGTTCCCACATAGCTTCCTGTGATTTGTGCATAAACCGAAGTTGCAGTAAATGAAACACTTCCGCCTACGTTTAACTGCACATTTTGTGCGGCAAAGACTCCAACAAACAGCATACTTAGCACCAAGATAAATGCTGAAATGCAAGAAATTAGTTTTACTTTTAATGACATAATATTCTCCTTTTAATTTTTGAGTTTTTCTTTAGTTTGAAACCGCAAAAAGTGATTTTTGCAAGCCCCTTTTTGTTTCTAGTATGGGTTTTCTCTAAGTGTTTTATGCAAAATTCGACTGGTTTTGCATAAGTGAGACTCCCTTGAGCGTGCTGCCCGAGAAGGCCAACGCAAATGCAAGCATTTGCGTTGGCATTCTCGGGCTTTCGCTACGCACGAGCCTAGCAAATAAGACAATAATATTATATCTTATTTCATCCTTATTATACTCCCCCCCCCCGCAACGCGTGTCAATCAAATTTCACAGATTTTTTAATTTTTT
>CAWVLM010000013.1:0-13867 GCA_963930145.1 Clostridia bacterium | reverse complement strand
CAATAATATTATATCTTATTTCATCCTTATTATACTCCCCCCCCCGCAACGCGTGTCAATCAAATTTCACAGATTTTTTAATTTTGTTTGAAAATTTTTAAATTTTTAATTTAAGTAGCAGATATCTTTAAATTAACCAAACAAAATTCACACCTTAACTTTTTAAGCTATGGATATAGAACGCTGCCATCAAAAAAAGGCAACAATTTGTTGCCTTTTTACCGCTTATTTTTATACTTTTACTTATGCAGCTAAGAGCTCTTCAAGCATATCTGTGAAGTCAATTGTGTAAACAACTGGATCTCCAGCTTCTTCACCATCAGCTACAGGAGCTGTAACTTCAATTCTCCATACAGGATTTTCTGCGTGGTCATCAACCCACAAAAGATATTCTCTAACACCTTCAGTTCCTGTGTATGGACTTGCGTCATCTGCTTCAGTTAATGCAGTGTCCATTTCGTCTCTAGAAACCCAAGCTCTTCTGATTGTTGAACCTGTTTCCATTTTGATGCTGATAATAACAAAATGGTCAGTTTCTGTAACGCCACCAAATGCAGCAGCTTGTTCAGCTGTAAATGTAGCAGGAGTTCCTACTGCCTTGTAATTATTTCCGTCAACCTTTTCAAGTTTGAAATCATCGGTATTTTCAAAGTCAGTTTCATAACCTTTAATACCCCAGTTTTCTACTACATAATCAGTGGCATAAATGTCGGCTTTAGAGCCACAAGCAGTTAAAACAAAGCCAGCAAGAAGTATGAGAGCAACACAAGCGGCGATTGTCATCACACTTTTAAAAGTTTTTGTTTTCATAATTTCCTCCTTTAACTAATTAAATGATATCACTTTTTATAAATTTATGTTAAATAAAATACTAAAATAAAAATTATTTTCTTACAATATTTCTCTTTTAGCATATTATTTGACTTTATTCTATGTAAATTCTGCTATTTTATACAGACAAAAGCTCAATTTATAAATAATGATGCCTTTGCCTTGCAACTTTTCTAGCTAAAAAAAAGAGTTTTACACCCAAAAATGTAAAACTCTTTTCCCGCTGTTTTCAAAATGCTTTAACCTTCGGCATTATTTTAATCATTAAGCACAATAGAATTTCGTCTATCAATATCATAGAAGATTTTATCAACATCAAGTTTTTTAGAAATTCCCATAGGTTCTGGAGCTGATGACTTAATCATGCACTTAGTTGCATAGAACGGAGTCATGGTATCCATCATAATTTCCTTTCTAAATATCTTTGCAACAACCGTCCATTGTTTAAGTTGGCGAAGCTGTTGTTTGTCTAGCAGCGGTCTACGAGTACGCTGAACAGACGTTGAAACATTTTCACCTGAGTCTGTTTCTTTAGTATTACGCGACCTATTTTCTTCTTCATGGAATACCGTTGTTTCACCGCAGGCTTCTGAGAATGCTTGAATGGTTGACGGGTCTTCTGATCCAAGGAATACTTCCATCTGGAAGTTACCACGAATATTTTGAGCTTCATCAGGTCCATACTTGATATCAAGTTGTTTATAAGATTGAAGAACTATCTCAAAGAATACATTTCTTGAACGGGCAACCGTAACCATTGTGCCAAACTTAGGCACTGGTGGCATGTTACCAAACTCATCAAGGATGAAGTATACAGGACGTTTAAGTTTTCCTGTTTTGCCATTCTTAGGATTTACTGTTTTGTTTGCAACATCGACAAGCACCTTATAAAGCTGGCTTATACAAAGCACACCAAGTGGGTGACGCTCAGTCTTATGGTCAGGAATTCGAATAAAGAAGGCTGTTGGGCGTTCTGGGATATCTTCAAAGTCAATTTCTGTTCCGCTTGTCATATAGAAGATACCTTCATCGCCAAGCATGTTTCCAATGGAAGAGCCAAGAGTTGAAATAAATGATCTTTGTGTAACAGGGCTTGCAAGACAGACTGTAGACATAAGGTCATGCACTGTGCTAAGTCGCGGGTCTCTACCTTCACTATATTTTGTCAAGGTCTTTAAAGCGTTTTCTCTATCACCTGCTGGGTCTCGACGCATACAAATTTTATATAGGTTATAGAAATTGAATTTATCAAGCGTCATACCAAGTCTTGGGTCACGGCTATCTTCAAGCATACCTTGCATTATACCAAGAATAAAATCACGACAACCATCAGGCCACATCTTATCTTTTGCGTTAGGATCATCTGGAATAAGTGAAAGAGCTATATTTTTTAGGTTAGATTTTGCTTCGTCTTCAAGCTGCACGCGGCGAGCTTCAAGCTCCTGCTGCAAAATTTCGTTATTAGGGAAAGCTTTTCCTTCAAAGCCAAACCAAGTATCTCCATACGTTGCCCCACCTATCTTATCTGGCGAGAAACGTTTAAAGCCCATCTCTTCAGGCGTTGCATTGCTAATCTTTTTGACCTCTTTCACAAGATTTCCCGCTCTTTCATAGGTTTTATAGGCAATCTCCATAGGGTTCCAACGAGATGATGCATAAGGATTTTCAAGGTTTAGCACGATGATATTATACCCTTCTTCTTTCAAAGCATTTGCGTTGTCTGCATAAAGCTCACCTTTGGGATCAGTCATAACAAGGCTAGGTTTTTGCCCAGTATGTGCCAAAATTCTAATCGTTGGGTTTGCAAAAATTTGAGTTTTACCAGTACCAGTGGTACCTAAAACAAGTGCATGGGTCTCAGGCTTCATGTTGACCTCATAATGCCCGCCAACTTCCTTGTTTCTGAAAACAAAACCTGTCTTTTTTAAGGATGGAAGATTGTTCCAAGTTGAATAGATAAGGTCAGGGTCGGAGTGTAATCTTTCTGTTGTGATAAATTTAGAATCAAAGTTAATGTCTGTTTCTTCGCCTTCAGCGGTTGTACCTATATTTGAACCGATTTGTTTCTTTCCTTTTGACAACAAGCCCATACATAGTCCCGCAATAATACCGATTGCCAGCATTGCAAATGAAATAGCGTTTACAAATGCATCGGTGATTTCTTTTGTGCCTTCTTGCGTAAAGTATGAAATTGCAACACCAATTCCATAGCCAAGAATTCCAAGCACAAGCATTAAAATGACGCTAAGTTTAAATTTCTTCATATATCTCTCCCTATTTAATTTAATTTGCATCTTTCGCACTAAAATTATGCGAAAAACAATGTTTTCACTATTAAAATAACACTTTTAGCAAAATTTGTCAAATAAATATAGTCTAAAAGTTATTATTGTAAAAAGACGCCCATATGTATGAGCATCCTTATATTGTCAAACATTATTTCACCTGAATAATTTTGGTACGGTATTTTGTGGTTTATATCAAATTTATCAAAGTGTAGCCCGTTCGCCATTCATAATTTTTACTTAGAAGGTTAAACGCTTGCATTTCACCCATTCCACCAAACTTGAGAGTGGCAAGTTTATTATATGGAGTTGAAGATAGTATTCTTAAAACTGAATAGCAAGCATCACTAATCGCTACGCACGCTGCCGTTTTGCACGCAGGACATACAAGTTCGCCGATATCTAGGTTTAGATATCTGCTAGCCAAAGTTGACCCGCATGACGAACATTTTTCAGTTATAAAACTGCAACCCATCGCACTGAAAATATCTAATAAAAATTTGTCTATAACATAAAATTTTTTAACATTATCATAGCATAGCGTTTCAAGTGCTTTGACTATTGTTATAAAAAGTCGCGGATCGGGCTCTTTTGCCACCTTATCAACTATATCTAAAATAGCACAAGCCTCATAATATTTTTCTATATTCTTTGATAGGTCGTAAAAATTGTCAATTATAGACACGGCTGTCACAATATTTGAGTTTTTTGTTGTTTCAATAACAAACTCACCGAAGCAAAATATCTCTTTTGCCGACTTTAATTTGGCCTTGTCGCCACGAACACCACGCATAGACACAGTCATCCTGCCCTGTTCTAGGCTATAAAGTTGCAAAAATTTATCTTTATCTTTAACGTTTGCCGCACGCAAAACTATTGCTTTGACTTTTGTGGATGCCATGTCAGTTCAACTCTAGCTCCCCTTGGTCGATTTCATGTTGAGGTTCTTGCAAGCTAGTTTTTTCGCTCTGCTTGGCTTTCTCTTCATATTCTTTTAAAAGTGCGGTATATTTTTCGTGACATTCAATAAGCAAACGGCAATCTTGCCAATCCATAGTCACACTTGTGATATCTATCCAGCAACTTAGCCATTCATCATGTGCAGCCTTCACTTTTTCTTCAAGAGTCATTGCCATAATCCCCTCCTGTTAGTTTTAGTATATACCAAAAATTTTAAAATCTGCAACAAAAATTAAGGGGATTTTAAAAATTCTTTGTCACTTTTTAATGCCAAAAACTATAGCAAAATTATATATTTTCAAAAAAATAACTGTAAAATTACGAAAATTAAACTTAAAAGTGATAATTTTATAATCACCTAAAGTTTTTGCCTAGTCGCCTTAATTTATCTTTGAAATTGTAACGCTTCCACTATTGACAAGTTGCGAATTTGAATTTGTATTTCTAATTGTTATAGCACCAGTTGGAGCGGTTATTTGAACAAAACTGCCGCCCGAAACAGTCGCACTATTACCAATAGTGCCAGAGCTTACCGATGCAGATGAAGGCAAAATATTCCCGTCCAAATATATCGCATAACTATTTTGACCATTTGCTGAAATATCACCGCTTAAATTATAATTTATAAGATATCGCCCATTGATAAGCGTAAAAGTGCCAGCACTATCATAACTGATTGCACTCCCCCGACTAAATGAAAGTGTTGGAACAACATTCCCACCTGCCGCGATTGTTTGTGTCGTTGCGATTTCACTGATGGTGTTTGACGCTTCTATTATAGGGTTAGCTATTGTGTTCTCAGATTGGCTATACTGCGACAGGAAATTCTGAAAGCAATTAAAAATGGGGCTTGGGTAACTACAGCCCGAAAAGCATTGATTGAAATTTAAATTACAAGGCATAATATTCTCCTTAAATCACAGCCCTACTACATTATATTAAAAAGAAAAAAATTTGCACCCAAGTTGTGAAACATAAATTCAAAAGCCATATACCATGCATGCTTTTATAACTAATCAATTTAAAATTCAATGAAAAGAAATAAAATAAATCAATAAACTATAAGCCGCAACGCAATTAACAAAACTTTATTATTTTAGTCTTATATCATTAAAAGTTAGAGAAAAATATTAAACAATTCCAGCGAAAAGCATATTTAAATAAATTTAGAAAAATTAGCCCAAAAGCGGTCAATAAAAAATATAATAAATTCAGATGAAAAGTGCAAGTTGCCAAAAAATATAAAATAAATTTCAAAAAATAGTTGACAAACCTTTATAATTTTGGTATAGTAATAAGGCAAGCTTAATTAAAGAGCATTAGCTTTGAAAAACATATTAAGCCGTGCAATATATAGCTTAAGGAAGTTTAGCTCAGCTGGGAGAGCATCTGCCTTACAAGCAGAGGGTCATAGGTTCGAGCCCTATAACTTCCACCAAAATCTCCACTGTTAGGGTGGAGATTTTTATTGACGAACGTCAATCTAGCCGTAAGGATAGCGTGGAAGGCTACAAGGTTCTGCGTGGTTGGTTTGAATTTTAAGTATAACTCGACGCAGGTTCTTATAACTTCCACCAAAAATCTCCACAATAGTTGTGGAGTTTTTTATTGACGACGGTCAATCTAGCCATAAGGATAGCGTGGAAGGCTACAAGGTTCTGCGTGGTGTATTTGAATTTTAAGAATAGATTTAAGCAAGTTCTTTTAATTCCACTAACAATAGTCCACTATTTTTATATAAAAGTTTTTTATTCATTTGTTAAAAATCATTGACAAAATCTAATTTTTTAGTTATAGTAATTATGTCAACAATAAGTCCACTTTAATCGCCTTTATAAATGGTAAGTATCTTGTAAAGATATCGACAAGTGGCTATTGGTATCTTAGAGAGTATCCTAGTGATACTCTTTTTTTATATAAGAACAAAAAATAAGATGACTTTTTGAGTCACCTTATCTTTTTGTTGTAGAGTTATGAGCCGCTTGAGTCGCCGCTTCCGCCACTAGATGAGCTTGAACCGCCACCTGAAGGCTTCAGTTTGTCTCCAAGAGCTTTAACTGCATCTGCAGTCGCTCTAGATGCAGCCGCACTATCTTTTGTTTCTTTTAGTAAACCTTCCAAATTAGATGCAAAAGCAGTAAGTGCATCTGCTTGTTTTCCTGACTGTTCTACAAGGCTCTTAAGAGCTGTAGTTTGAGCATCAGAATTTGCTGCAGCTGTCTTTTCTTTCTCTTTTGCCTCATCTTCCTTCTTTTTCTCTTCGCGTTTGTTCTTACGTTCTTCAAAATAGCCACCCTTGAAGCTTAGAGACTCGCCAAGCACGTCTTTAGCTCCAGCAACAGCTTTATCTATTCCCATAACGTTGCCAACACCTTTGACAGCTTTAAGGAATCCATCGGCTAGAGATTTACCAGCTTCGGCCATATCACCTTTTATGCCTTTGCCTAAATTACTCATATTTTCACTCTTCATTTTTAGAGTATCTGTACTCTTCTGATACGCCTGCGATTCGCCAGATAATTTATATTTTTCTTTAATATTTTTTTCTGTATCTTTATGATGCTGTAGTTTAGCTTCTGCGATTTTTGCCAAAATTCCACCTTGTTCTAGTGCTTGAGTTTTATCTCTCCGTATTGAAAACTTTGCAGCTTTTTCTCCCGCTTTATGTGCCATTTCATCAGCGGCTTCCTCTGTCCAACCATGTGCTAATGCTTTTTCTCTCTTCTTGTCATAAGCCTTCTTATAGGCTTCCTCTGCTGCTGCATTCCCCATTATTCCGGTTTTTCTACCTTGATACTCAATTTCTTTTGCGTTTTCACCTAAGCCTTTCTTTTTTAATTCATCTTGATATTTTTTATGATTTTTTCCTAAAATTCCTTTCCCTTCTTCCATTTTCTTTTGTAAATTGGCTGCTTTCTTAGCCTGTCTATTTGCTCTCCATGCTGATGACTTTATGGCAATAGATTTGCCAGCAGCAAGACCAACTCTGCCCACAGCTTGAACACCTTTTCCTGCTACTCTCACACCTGCACCAGCAATATTTGCGGCAGGTCTAATTCCTGCTTTGAGTTTGCCGCCGATGGAGCCTTTTGCACCTTCACCAGCTTGTGAAGCATCAGCTCCGCCCACAAAGCCGTTGATCATGGTGATGAAATCTTTAGCCATTAAAAGTCCTGCAACCAGCATAATAAGTTGTATGATTACATCGACAACGGCAATATTGAAGAAATTGATGTTTTGCACATAAGGCAAAACTAGAAGCAACAAATTGATACCAAGAATTGATCCAAATGCCATCATAAGTTGTTGCATAAATTGTGTGCCCCAACCCTTAAATGCTTTGAAGTCGTCAAGTGGAGCAATACCCAAAAGTGCTGGGTAAATTAGAAATAGAGCGGCACCTTTTATAAGTCTTGACATCATTCCAAGTATGATTGATATCATTATACCAAAGGTTACAAACACTCCAACAAAACCTGTTAAAAAGTTAAACGTCCAAAGATTATAGAATATCCAAATAAAAGAAACGTCATATTTACTAAAACTGCCAACTACTACTTTGCCGATACCTGTGACGTCTGTCACGTTCCATACAGGAGCAACATCATCAGATTCGCTTACAACTTGCCAATAGCTATAATCTGAAGCAAAGTGAACATTATTTGCAAACAAATAGTCAAGTTGGTCTGCTATGTATTCAAGTTTTTCATCGTCAGTTCCAGAATCTGGAAATTCAGATTCTCTATTCCCTAGTATGCCGCCACCAAAGAAACTTTGCAGATGGGTTACTGTATACGAATCCGTCCTTGCACGGTTGCAAGAGTAAGAGGCAGCTTTAAACAGCATGCCGCTAAAGGTAGTTGTTGTGCTAGGAGCACCATTGCCAAAAAAGTCATAGTAGGCATAAGTGATAGTACCTGTGCCTTCTATTCGATTCCCATTTTTATCATATTCTTCGGTACCTTCGACTGTGTCGCTTTTGAATCTGTCTACAGCCGAGCGGCCAAACATTGCCAGCATTTCTTCTTCTGAGCCTGAGCCCGCAGTGATATTATCAAGCGTTCGCAACACAAAAGAAGATAATTGAAGCCCGATAATGACAAGCACTGGCACAACGGCAAAGGTGAAGATTGCTTTGCCTGCGGTGTAGATATATTTCCAAGGGCTTGTGCCTTGAGAATCTTCTTTATAGTGTGATTTTATGATTGCAGCCATAGTTGATACTGCAAGTATTATAAGTCCAAAGATTGCAAAGGACCAAAAGACTGTGTTTAGTGCTTCATAAAGCGGAGCACTATTGCCAAAGCCCAAGATACCATAGACAAATTCTGTCAATGGGTCGACACCTGCAACCGCTTCGTCTGTTGCTGCTTGATAGTAAACATCAAGACCTGCAAGTTTTCTAACCAAGGCTTGCAAAGCGTCAACGGCGGAAGCAAGGCAGGCATAAAGGAAATAGATAAGTTTTGGAATAATATCCACTATAGTGGCAAGCTTTGCAAAGAAACCTAAATTTAGCAAAGAAACAGTTTCCAATTCTACCTCCTTTTTGGATTACAACCTTATTTATCATTAACATTATAACAAATAAAAATACAAATTACAACAAATTTATAATTAAATTTTAATCAAAATTAAATTTTTTATTAGTTTTAATTGAATATAAATTATAAAAAATTGTTTTTTAATTTAAAAATATATAAAAAAGTTATATAAAATTGTGGATTTTATATAAAATTTTTGATTTTATTATATATTTCAATAAAATTGTCAAGCGAAAAGCTTTCTGGTCGCCTTACAAGCATATCTTGCGTCAGTAAGCTGTCTAAAATTTCACCTTTAATCTTAAAAGCATGAGCAAGGTTATTTTTAAAAGTTTTTCTTCGCATGGAAAAACAGCCTTGAATAAAGGTATAAAATTTATCTCTGTCGATGTCGGAGTGCTTGTTTTCAATGTCGATATGCACCACAGCTGAGTCCACATTGGGCTGCGGGTAGAACATCTTGCGGCTGACATAGCGTGTAATCTTTGCGTGTCCATAAAAATTTACCATAACGGAGAGCACACCGTAATCTTTGTTGCCACAACCTGCCACTATTCGCTCGGCAACTTCTTTTTGCACCATGATTGTGAGCGAGCAGACCTTTGACGACCGCGTTAAAAACTTAAAAATAATTGGTGTGGTTATATAATAAGGAAGATTTGCGACAACTCTATATTTGCCTTGAAAATCATCTTCAATTTCTTGAATATCGCATTTCATAATATCGGCAAATTTAAAAGTTGTGTTTTTAAGCCCTAGCGACATAAGATGTTCTTGCAAATCCTTGTCAATTTCATAACTGACAACTTTTCGTGCATTTTGCGACAAAAATTCAGTTAAATTTCCCCCGCCCGCACCAATTTCAAGCACATCGTCATCTCTGCCCACGCCCGCATCTTGAACAATGGCGGCAAGAAGGTTTTTGTCTGACAGAAAGTTTTGCCCAAATTTCTTTTTAAAATTATGATTTAACATATTTTCTCCTGTAATTTAAATTTTTCAATAGTTTTAGTGCACGAAAATACACGCTGAGTGTTATACACACTATATTTTAAACAATTTTTCTGCATTTTGAGTGGTTTTTTCTGCAATCTCTTCTATAGAAACGCCTTTCAACTCAGCAAGGTTTGCCGCTATAGTCGGAATAAAAGACGGCATATTGAGCTTCCCGCGATATGGGTGTGGCGCAAGGTATGGGCAGTCGGTCTCTAAAATTAAGCTCTCAAGTGGGAGTTTTTGCAAGGTCTCTCTTAAGTTAGTCGCATTTTTAAAAGTTGAAACGCCGCCAACTGATATATAAAGCCCAAGTTTGATGGCTTCCTTTGCTATTTCATAACTACCACTAAAGCAGTGAAAAGTGCCGCCGTTTGACAGAAGGTTTCTATTTTTCTTTAAAAGCTCTATCATATCGCCATAGGCATCACGGCAATGAATAACAATGGGAAGGGCACACCTATTTGCAAGAGCAAGTTGCCTTATAAATATCTCTTTTTGTTTTTCTCGCTCAGGCATGCCGTCAGTATACTGCAGCCCAATTTCGCCAATAGCTACAACCTTATCTGATTTTGCCAAATTTTCAAGTTTATTCTCAATTTCTTCGTTATATTCATATATATTTTCAGGATACACTCCAATGGACGCATAGACTCCTTGATATTTTTCGGCAAGCCTAACCGCGTCCACCGAAGAATTATAATCAAAGCCCGAAGTGATTATCTTGGTCACAGTGCAGTCTTTTGCTTTAGTTATAATTTCGTCAACATTGTCTGAAAAGGCTTCATCAGTTAAGTGTGCATGCGTGTCAATCAACATTTTTTCTCCTTTTTTATTATTTTAAATTTTTATTAAAAAAAAGTCAAATATCAGCTAAAAAATGTGTATTTTTATGGTTTTCAACACAAAAAAATAAAAAAATTATAAAAAAATATATTTTTTAAGCAAATTCTATCTTTTTAAGTTAAGGAATATATTAAAATATGAATAAAATTTGGTTCGTTATGGTGGTGGGCTCTATCTGCTTAATGCTATGGGCTAATCCGTCAAGCGTTTTAAATGAGATGATTGACGCTTCAAGCGAAGCACTTTCTCTTTGCATAGAACTTTGTGCTGTGTATGCCGTGTGGATGGGCGTGCTTGAACTTGTTGAAGCAAGCGGACTTGGCAACAAACTTGCCCGTCTTCTGCACCCGCTTATCAAAAAATTGTTCAAGATTGATGATAGCGAAACTGAAAAAATGATTGCACTCAATATGTCGGCAAATATGCTTGGACTTGGAAACGCGGCAACCCCTATGGGTATAAACGCTATGAAACGACTTGATGACGGAAGCGGCACTGCCACGCCTGCCATGATAATGCTTATAGTCATCAATGCAACGTCTATTCAGCTTTTACCAAGCACTGTGATAGGACTTCGAGCCGCTGCGGGTTCGGCATCGCCAGCTGATATAATCCTGCCAACTCTTATTGCCACCGCTTGTACATGCACACTTGGAATACTTCTAGTTAAATTATGCAATGGTCTTTATGCAAAAATAAAGAAAAAAGGAGCTAAGAAATGAGTGCCTACATCTTGCCTATCATTTTTATAGCCCTTTTCTGTTATAGCAAGTACAAAAAAGTCAATACCTATGACACTTTCGTGAAAGGAGCCAAGAAGGCAATCCCGCTTGTTGTTGATATTTTTCCATATATTGCCGCCATAATGCTAGCTGTTGCCCTATTGCGAGCAAGTGGAATAACCATCCTTCTTGCCGATGTGCTTTCCCCTATCTTTAACGCACTAGGCATTCCAACTGAACTTATTGAGCTTGTGCTTTTGCGACCTTTTACGGGCTCTGGCAGTTATGCACTTTTAAATGACGTGCTTGTTCAGTACGGAGCCGACTCCTATATCTCTCGGTGTGCATGTGTGATACTAGGTTGCAGCGAAACTATATTTTATGTCACAACAGTGTATATCTCTCAAACAAAAGTGAGAAAACTTTTATACGCCATACCAATAGCCCTTATTTGTGCGGTGTTTGGTTCAGTTTTAGCCTGTCTTTTATGCAAAGTAATTTAAAAATCGTTAAAAAATCATAAAATATTATTTTTTTATATTATTTTATATTTTTAAATATTTAAACAAATTTTACACTTTAATTTTTAATATATTTAAGCAAATTTTGACTTTTTATTTTTTATAAAATATTTTGATTTGCGTGTGTGAATTTTTTAAATATTTATGATAATCAAAAATTAAGATAAAAAACAAAAAAAATTACTTTTAATCGCTTATATCGTTTACTTGCCTTTAATTTTTTTTAAGCCTTCAATTTCTATAATCGTTATATTGGAGGCAATCGACTGAAAAAATAGTCGCAAAGAGCGAAGGTCATCTGCATCATATTTCTTTGCAAAGCAAATGGCGAGGCTGCAAGCTAGTGACACAAGCTCAGCCCCTGACATGTCTAATTTTTTCTTTTCTTCCATATAAGTATTTATTCTTTAAAATTATTTAAAGTTAATAGACATTTATAAGTTTTTAAACTATAATAACTATATGAAAAACTCTTTTTTTGAAAAAGTTTACCAAGTTGTCAAAGCTATACCGAAAGGAAAAGTATGCACCTACGGCGAGATTGCAAAGCTCTTAGGCTGTCCAAGAATGGCTCGGCAAGTTGGCTGGGCACTGCATCAAAATCCGCAGCCAAGAATTATACCTTGCCATAGAGTTGTCTTCACTGACGGAAGCTTGTCGCCATCTTTTGCATTTGGTGGAGCTGACGAACAATACAAATTACTTTGCGATGAAGGTGTGGCTTTTAAAGGTGGCAAAGTTGACATGGAAAAACATTTTTACCATTTAATTTAATTTTAATATTTCATCTAACTTTTCATTATTTTTATTTATAAATTCAAAAAATAATTATTTTTAATAAAAAACACATTAAAAACATAATTTTAATGTGCTTTATTTTTAAAATTGGTCTTTATATTTTTTCTCTTTTGTAAGCTTTTTATCATCTACAATATTATTTAAAAGCTTATTTCTTCTTTCAAGGCTTTTATTATAATTATCTTCAAGCGTTTTAACCACCTTTTCAAGCTCTTCATTGTATTTTATAAATTTAGAAGACTTGACTGTTGCATTTGTTTTAATTTGTTTTTCAATGTTTGCAAGACACTTATCAATAATGGCAATATTGCTATCACATTCTTCCATACATTTTGTCGCACTAGTGATATAGCTATCTTGAAGCATAATCTCATTGTTTTGATATGACTTTTCAATTTCTTCTATATCTTTTTGACTCAAAGTTTTAAGCTCTATAAATTTCTTTTTATCTAATTTTAACTTTTCTCTTGTGCTAGAAACGACCTTTTCTTTCTCTTCACGATTAAGCACTTTTCTTTTTAAAAAACCAAACATATTCCCCCCCATATAGAAATATGTTAGCATAATTAAGCCAATTAAGTCAAATAGCATATTAAATTTTTTAAAATTTAGTGATTTTTACATAAAAATCTAAAATTATTTAGTTGGCATTAAAAAATTTTATCAAAAATATTTTTCAATGCTTTACTCTATTCCGCTTTCTCTATAAACTGAACGAACTTATCTTGTCAAAACTTTTCTCCGAGATTTATTATCTTAAATAGGAGGCAATTTTGCTATTTAAGGAAAATTAAGCTTATTTTTAATCTTGATTTTTATTGTTTAACAATTCTTCCATAACGCGTACTTTTGTTTCTAATTGCGACACTCGCTCTTTTGACTCTTCTAAGCTTGAATGTTGCTCGCCAACAATTTTTATAAAAAATATCATGATGACAAAAATCTTCAATGTTTCAAGTGATTATATTTTAGGAATAGAAAAATAGGAAAGACGAAAGTCCTTCCTTTTTTATAGTAAATACAACAATTAACTATAATAAACCGAACAATAAACTAATTACTGCTTTAATCATTATTTAACAGTATAAACCTAATATTACACAATGTTTAAAAGAACAATTTAATCTAAGCAATAATCTTACTAGCAAACAATTTAATGAAAAATATTTATAAAAATCAATCATATGGTACAGAACACATTTATTAAAACAAAAAAGTAGGCTCTTGCACCTACTTTAATGATAATCCAGCAGTGTTCTATCTTCCCAGGCCGTCGCCAACCAAGTATTTTCGACGATGAAAAGCTTAACTTCTGTGTTCGGTATGTGTACAGGTGGATCCTTTTCTCTATCGCCACTGGATATGGT
>CAWVLM010000012.1:0-5197 GCA_963930145.1 Clostridia bacterium | reverse complement strand
AGAAACCGCAACATTATATAAACTTTCATCTTCACCAAAATAACCTGTGATGATAGGAGATGGTTGCTTAATTGTTCCGTCATATTCGAAGGAAAGTTCTCTCCATTCAACTGAAAGGGTCGCCTCACTGATTGTGAAACCTGTTTCGTTATTTTCAAGTTCATAATTCATTGTTTGATTGTTGCTCGCAAGGCTAAGCGTTGTTTGATAACTTCCAACATCCTTTCCTTGTGCGGAAAACTCAAAGGAATAAACGTTTGCATCACTTGCAACTGCAAAATCAGTGGCAGTAAACTCTGGTGTTTGCTCAACACCATTATATGTTAAATCAGTATCAGCCCAAGTGATTGTAATTAGCGCCTTTGCAATACTAAACTGAGTTGAAGTGCTAGATAGTGAATAATTTACATTGCCACCATCTTTTCTAACAATTGACAATGTAGCCGTATAATTATCACCAGCATTTATCTGTCCGCCCAAAACTTGTGTTGTATAGTTTCCGCTTGCACCATTCATATCAGTGCCAAGCCAACCTTCAAAAGTTGGTGTTGGAGAAAGCGTCCTTCCAGAATAGTTGAAACTTACTCCTCCCCAGTTAACTGTTAAAACTGCCTTATTTATTGTCCAAACAAATGTTAAGCTTTCTGAAACTTCATCATCAGTTTCACCTGCCCATTTATAGTTAGAATTATCAATAATTGAGATAACAACAGAATACTCTCTTGCGTCAACTGCCGAAAGAGTATATCCGCTAAGCGTTAAGCCGATATCTTCCGTTCTATCATCTTCGCTTAGAGACATATTAGAATTGACACCCAAGGTTGTCAAATCAATTTGTTGAGATGAAGCAGTATAGTTTGAAGAATAAGTCAAAGTTGGCTTTACTAAGCTTGCTTTTTCAATGGTCCAAGTATATGTTTTGACTTCGTCAGTTTGGTCGCTCCAAACATAGTTACCACTAATTAATTCAATTCCTAAAACATAACTTCCCGCATTTGTTTCAGTTAAACTTATGACACTTTCATTAACCTTGTAATTGACAGTTGTGGCGTCATCAGAAATGGTCATGCTAACATTGTCATAACCTGTGATAGTGGTTGTTTTCATTAGAGTATCATAAATTGTGCTATCACTTGTTAAAACAGGAACATTTATAACTTTTGGACGAATTTCAAACTTACACCTATCACTTGCTCCGCTATAATTTGTTGTTTCTTTAACTTCAACCACAACAAAATATGTTCCAGCATCAACAGGATTAGTTGAGCCTAAATTTTCGCCTAGTTCCTCGCCATTTGCTCTATAATATGTGACAGTAGGTTCGTTTTGTTGATAAAATGTTGCTGTGTAGGTTGGAGAAATGGAAACACCTTCTTCAACATAATCAAATCCCGCTTCAAAAACTTCGGCGTTAGTGATAGAAACGCTGTTGGTTGCTTGTAAAATTTTCCATTCAAACACCAAATCTTCTGTCGATGAATTAGTCCAAGCATAGTTGTCGTTGATGCTAATTGTCACTTTATATCCACCATTCTCAATGACATTTGTCATATAAAATGTGATGGATGTGCCGGAAATTTGATAATATGCGCTTGCCTCTGTGGAAGAATATTGAGCTCCGTCAGTTGACTCAAACTTAAATGTCATGAGTTCAGAGTTATAGTTTGATAAAACCTTGCTCTGCACAGTGTCGGATGCTCCTGAGCCTGTAAAAGTTAAATCAGAAATATCAATTGTAGGATCAACATCAATAGGCTTATTTGTTATAGTTAAAGTTATATCTTTGCTAACCTCATAATAATTTATAGTGCCTTCGATATAAATTCTAACAACATAAGAGCCAGCATTTTGTGGAAAATATTCATTTTCACTTAAAAGTGTGCCATCTTTATTATAATTGTTTGTGCCTAATAGGCTGTCGTTTTGATAATAAGAAATAGAATAATTGGTTTCTAGTGTAAATTTTGCTGTAAACTGAGGATTTACTTTGTTTATATTATTTTCATCATATTGCCAATTATAATCACTTGCTGTAATGTTGTTGTTTGCTTTTAGCACTTCAAATCCGCTATCCGCAGTTGTGTATTCAGCATAATTGCCACTTCTTGGAATATATGCATATATCCTATAAGTTCCAGTAACTGTTGGAGCTGTTGTATATTTTTCATCTCTTGTATGATTATATGTGCCATCAAGAGATGTTCCATAGTAATAATATTCAATATCATCCGCTTTGCCTGGATTTTCGCTGACTGTTGGCAAATGTGGAGATTGACCATAATACCAATTTGAAATTTCAACATTTGCCACAAAGCCAAGAGGTTTAATCTCCCATTCTAATATGATAGGTTCAGTTGAACCACCTTGCCAAACATAGTCAGCATTTAATTTCACTAAAACTTTATACACACCAGCATTGATTGCCGAAAGTCTTCCTGTTCCATTATCTATAGTCATCCCAGGATCGCTATATTCAGCAATAGTTATTGTCATACGATCGGAAGCAAAATAATTTATATTAACAGATTGAGTTTGATGTTTTATTTGTTCTTCTTCGTCTTCAATCTCCTCATCTTCTTCAATATACGTTAGGTCGTGAGAAGAAATTGATACTCTTTGTATTTGCATCCGCTCAACTTCAACAGGTATTTCGCTTGAAAGAGTAGCTTCTGCACCATTTTCACGATAACCAATCTTTACATATGTATCTGTAACGTGTAGCCTATTATCATCTTCAATATAATCAATGTAAAAATTATCTTCTACAATAACCATACCACCATACTGAAAATTAACCATAACCATAATACCGTCTGGATTAAACTCGTCAAGAGCATAGTAATACATATTGTAGTCACCAAGAGTCACCATAACACTCAATGGAATGTCAGGTATCACTCTAACACTAAATGTATCTTTTATATCTTTGTTGCCAATAACTGAAACAGTACAAGTGCGAAGTACAGTTTCACTTTCAAGTTCATCTTCTTGAGTAAATAAATTACCTTCCACATTGTAAAGGTTTCTGTCTAAAATTTCGCCCTCATCACTATTATTATAATAAGCGTAAACAGTTAAATAAGATTTTAAACGGCTTACAAAAGAACTCGAATATATTGGAGTTTCTGGTTGCTCAAATACAGCACTTATAGAAGTCAACACTTTTTCTAATGCTGTCACAGAAAACCTGCCTGTGGCGTTGTTGTATGATGCCACAATTTCATTATTTCCAACTGCAAGTTCTCCCGAAGATGGTCCTTCAAGAGTATAACCATTCTCGCCTGTTACATCAAAAGGTATCTCCTCTTGATTGTTAAAAACTGAGCCATCATTATTTTTACCGGTCACTTTTATATATCCACTTAAATCATTAACTGGCGTTCCTTCATTAAAGTCAACCCCTGAAAGTCCGCTTGTATCTATTTCAAGAATAGTGAGAGCAACTTGCGTTGCATTAACAGCAAAAGATGTTGAAACATCATTATATGACAATGTCACCCTATTCACATTTCCAGCTAAAAAATATTCATCAGGCATTGAAACAGTGTAGCCAGAATCTACAACTTCATTTTCACCTGAATCATAATGAGCAGTAACTGTGAGATAGTCATATTCAACTAAATCCTGTGGCGTCATGGATGTAAAAATACCAGCAACACCATTGGCATTTGTTTTTGTGTAGTCAACCTCGACACTTACACTAGTAAGTGTTCCTGTTGCCTGCAAAGCAACTTCATCATCTACAATCTTCACATCACTAAGTGCATAAGTCTCATTATTTTTACTTAAACTTAAAGCTACACCTAGCGACATAGCAAAAATTAGGGCAGAAAAAATTGCTATTATGCCTTTAATTAAAAAATTATTTTTGCAAGAGCTCGATTTCCCCTCCCCCCAGTTTCTTCTCATAGTCCCCTCCCAAATACTTTTTTAAAAGTATAAATAATTTGAAAAAAAATGTCAAATGATTAACAAGCAATAATTCATATTATATTCAATAACGAGTATATTAGTTAATAAAAACCCATTTATTTTATTTAAATTTATGTTTTACAAAATTCAATCAAAATTTCAAAAATGAGATCCTGGCGTGTGCTTGTCTTGATACAAGTGGCGTCGCTTTGCTCTGCCAGACAAGCACACGCCAGAAAAAATTTCTTTCACAGTTTAATATAAACTAACGAATAGCAAAACGGCATCTAAAATGGGGGTTCGCAAGGCAGAGCCCATTGCTTAACCCACCATTTCTTTACGATGCCGTTGTTTTTAATTGCTTTTTCTCATTTGTTCAATGACTTCAGGACTCACTTTGCCCATATAGCAACCTTCATCCCAGCACTTGAAGTCATCAAAGAGCAAAAGTTTCTTATCTTCTTGCCCAATTCTGCAAACAATGTCATCGTCCATAATGTCAGAGATAAAGTATTGTGGTAATCCTTTGCTATACACAATCTTTTCTCCTGTTTTTTCAATATACTTCATAAGATAGGCAAGAGCATTGCCAAGTAGTCTTTCATTTTCATCAATAAGTTCAAAATCACTGCGACCAAATCTTTTATTAAAATACTCTGATTGAAAAGTTGTTCTCATTCTATGAGAGCGAGTATCATAATCTCTAACTTCAATTATTCCACCAGAAAGTGAACTTTCTGGAATATAGAAAAGTCCGTGAAAATGAAGTCTGTTGGTTTGTGGTGCTCGTTCCCAAACACCCATATATTTCCAACCTTTTCTATGACACATCATTTTGAAACAATTTTGCAACTTTTTCTTAAAACTTTCTTCCGTATGCTTGCTGTCATCATAGGTAAATGTACAGAAGTAATTAAAGTTTGCTAAATTTGCCTTTCTTGTCATTCGTATTCTACGACAAATTAAATTCCTTTGCTTTCTTTCAAAATTGTTCATAACAAATCTAAAACAACTATCACTATCTTTAAAATAAACTCGCATTTCTTCAAGTATTATCTTCTTTCTTGCTGACTTTTTTAAATCAATATATTTTGCATACAAATCTTCAAAAATTTCTTTTTTTGACACTTTTTTAACGATTTTTCACTTTTTTCAGTGTTTTTTAATGTTTTTTCATCATTTTTATCAATTTTTTCAATATTTATATCGCATTTTTCAATATCACTGTTTTGAGAAAAAGAAGGTGTTTCATCTAAAATTTCCACACCTTCTTCACTCTCAACAA
>CAWVLM010000011.1:0-10708 GCA_963930145.1 Clostridia bacterium | reverse complement strand
TTTAAAAGGTAGGTGTAAAATGAGTTTAAAAATCAAACTAATTTCTTGCATTTCAGCATTTATTTTGGTGTTAAGTATGCTGTTTGTAGGCGTCTTTGCCGCACAAAATGTGCAGTTAAACGTAGGCGGGACTGTTTCGTTCACCGCAAGTTCAGTGTATGCTAAGGTTACGGGCAGCTACGTTGGTACAAAAGAGCAGCCAAGCACAGCCAAACAGCTTACTCAAATTGATATAGATGCAGATACCACTGACGGAGCGGTATCAATGCCAAGTGACTGGACAAGCATGCCACTCAACTTTGACGAAAATGGCTCTGACATAACCGTGACAATCACAATAGAAAACCTTGCAACTGATAGAGCAATAGCCCTGTCACTTACTGATAACACCAATATCACAGGTGTAAATGTTGCAAGAGCCTACAACTCTTCAAGTTTTTCAGGCAACACTAGCAGTCAAACAATCAATGGCGGCGAGAGCGGCACCTTCACTTTCACGCTTTCTTTGTCAAGTGTAAATAACGATATTTCAGGAGCTTTTGATGTCGATTTAGATTTGACAGCCACAGAGCAAGAAGAAGGACCAAAAGTTAGCTTGCAGATAGACTATTTATTGCCAAGTGCAGAGCCTCTCATCAGCGTTAGTATAAATGGGAAGGATGAGGAGTTTATATCAAATTCTACTACATTAACTTACTCATCAGTTGATAGTATTCAATTTAGTATTAAATATTATAATGAGATGAGCGGGGAAGAAGCTCATTTAAAAATATCTGGAGATATTGAAGATAGACTTGTCGCACATGGCAAATCTGCTGAAAGTGAAGTGTTTAGTGTTACTAAAGATATGGTAATTAAATTAAAAGCTGAATTAAAGCCTTCTGTTAGTCAAATTTCAGATCTTGATTATTACACTGTTGACGATGGGTACGCAATTTCCGTAGAAGGAGGTAATTATGCAATTCTTAAGATCCCTGTAGCCATTGAGAATAATCTAGTAATAGGTATTACAAATTGGGACTACGAACTTGTAGCTGGACACATAAATGGTATAGTTGTGGAGTTTAATCTTGATTATTATAATAATGATGGTATTACTGAGTTAATAACACCTGAAGAATTAAACTTATTAGATATATCTTGGTGCAATTATTTAACAGATGATGGTATAGATATCTCTATGTGTAAATCATTAACAGATGTATATTTAGGCATGGGCATTTTACGTTCAGCTTATGAAAATGGGAATAGTGAATTTTTATCAAATTTAAAAACTTTATGTGAAGATTATATAATTTCAGCAGGGTCGGCAGAAGATTTTACTTTATATATAAATGAATTTCATTTAATGAACGCTGAATTTGATATAGACTCAATACTAGCCGAATATGGTTTTGTCCAAACTGATTACGTAGAGCTTAATGACGATAATTATTATTTTAATTATGATAGACTTACTTTTTTAGAGTGTTCTGAACTGTGTCCTGAAGCATTGAATGTCTACGTATATAAATATCAAGGTTAAAATATAATTTTCCTTTTCAAATTATTCCTTTTTATGTTATAATAACTAAAACATAAAAAGGAATTTTTTGTTATGAGTTTTATGGGTGGTATTTTTAAAGCACTTGGCTTTGAAAGTGAAAGCAAAACTAAAAAAGTGAAGCCTAAAACAAAGGCGTCTTATAAATTGAACTCAAAAAAGGGAAACAGGGTGGACGATATTGATGGTGTTCCTGTTTATTATCCTGAAAGTTTTGAGCAGATGAAAGATTTTGTTGAATTTGTAAAGCAAAACAAGGCAATCATTATTTCAACAGAAAATTGTGAAAATGAGCTTGCACTTCGCATAGTCGACTTTCTTAAAGGCTTTTGTCAAGGTGCAAATGCAAAATTTATCACATTAAATGCTGGAAAATTATATTTAATATTACCGGAGGGAATGGAAATTGAAGAATAAAAGATTTATTTTGTCTATTTCTCTTGTCTGTGGTATTTTTGCATTTATTCTTATATTTGACCTTTTAAGCAAACATTTTATCACACAGGCTTTGCCGCAAGTGGGCGACAGTATGAATGTTATTCCAGGCTTTATAAATTTTGTCTACGTCCAAAACACGGGTGCTGCATGGGGTATGCTTGCGGGCAGACCAGTTTTTCTTATAATTGTGTCAATTCTTATACTTGCAGTCTATCTAGGATTTTATGGATTGAGACTTAAAAAACTAAAAAACAATGTTTCAATAACACTTGCAGTCAGCGTTGGGCTTATAGCGGGTGGCTGCATTGGTAATCTAGTTGACCGCATAGTTTTTGGCTATGTCCGTGATTTTATAAATTTTCAATTTATGGAGTTTCCTGTCTTTAATGTTGCAGATATAGCACTGACTGTTGGTATAGTCATAATGGTTATATATTTCATCTTTATATATTCAAAAGAAGACAAAAAGATGCAGACAATCACTGTGCAGATAGAAAAATTTAAGGACATGAGCGAAATTGAAAAACTAGATAAAGAAATTTCTAATTGTGAGAATAAAAATAATTCAAATAATGGGGCTTTATCACAAAATGAAGAAAATTTAGCAGAAAACAGCAAAAATTCGCAAAAAAATGACGAAAAAATTGAAAATAATGATAAAAATACCGACAATTTAAATTCAGGTGGCAAGCATGAAGGGTAGTTTTATAGTCAAGGAAGATGAAAAATTCAAGCGTCTTGACGTGGTTTTCAATGAGCATTTTAAGGACTATACTCGCTCGCACATCAAAACGCTGATTGACAATGGTGAGATACTTTTAAATGGTAAGGCAGTAAAGGCTGGTGAAAAGTTAAGATTAGGTGATGTGGTCTCGTTCGACTATCAAGATGCAAAACCGCTGACAGTGAAGCCTGAAGATATTGATTTTGAAATTGTCTATCAAGATAGTGATTTGCTTATTGTCGATAAGCCGCAAGGACTTGTTGTTCATCCTTGTGCTTCAACAAAAGATGGTACTCTTGTCAACGGACTACTATACCGCATAAAAGATTTAAGCGGAATCAACGGCGTGCTAAGACCTGGAATTGTTCATAGGCTCGACAAAAACACTTCAGGGCTTATGGTTGTGGCAAAAAATGATATGGCACATGTAAGTTTAGCAAAACAAATTAAGGACAAAACTTGTCACCGCTGTTACATTGCACTATGTGAAGGGCTTTTCAAAGAACAGTCTGGCAGAATTGAAACTATGATAGAGCGAAGCAAGTCCGACCGCAAGAAGATGGCAGTGTCAGATAAAGGAAAACTTGCGATAACAAACTATAAAGTCATTAAAGAATTTCCGATATCAAAAATGACGCTTGCAGAATTTGCTCTTGAAACGGGGCGAACGCACCAAATACGCGTGCATTGCAAAATGATAAATCATTCAATTATTGGCGATGACGTCTATGGCCATGCTGACAAGAAACTCAAAGGGCAACTTTTGCATTCCTACAAGCTCAGCTTTGTTCATCCACGCACAGGAAGAGAGATGACATTTGAAGTGCCATTACCTGATTATTTTAATGAATATCTAAAACACCTAAGATAAAAAAATCTATCAAAAAAATGATAGATTTTTTAAAATAAGCCTAAATTCAATATTTTTTGGGAAAAGTTTATTTTTCACTAAAAAATAGAAAACAAAAGATTAAATTGCAAAGCTAAAGTAGTTCCGACTTTTATCTTTATGCGTCTGGAACTTGGAATTCTGTGATACCAACATGCTTTTTCTTCCTCTCAATTTCAATTAGGTTTGAAATAAGGTCACGAACCTTATAAGGATTTTTGATATGACGCATATGGAAGATTGGAGCATGTGCATCATTGCTTGCAATTTCAATAGTCCCTGTTCTGAAGATTTTGTCAACAAAAGATACAAAAAGAGTGACATCATAGCATCTATAAACATTGATATCATCAATTATTGCACTTAAAAAACCTTTATGTCTAAAGAATTTAACCCACTCACCATCTTTTTTTACGATATAATATCTATAAAATGAAATAGGCAGTCCAAAGTGGCGTTTTCTATCATGCCATATAACTTCGCAACTTTTATCAAATTTCATGGTAGTCTCCTTTGTGTTTTGTCCTTAAATCAGCAGGGGAGCCGTGCATGATTTAATTTGTTTATTCTTAATCTTATTGAAATTCTGTGATGCCAATATGTCTTTTCTTTCTTTCAATTTCAATCAGGCTTGAAAGAAGGTCTCTAACCTTATATGGGTTTGCTATGTGACGCAAATGGAAAGTTGGAGAACTTTCATCATTAGCTGATACCTCAAGTGTTCCTGTCTTGAATATCTTATCACCAAGTGATTGGAATAAAGTTACATCGTAGCATCTATATATATTAACTTCGTCAATAATTGAACTAAAGAAGCCTTTGTGTCTGAAACTCTTAACCCATTCGCCTTCTTTTTTCACAATATAGTATCGAGTGAAAGAAATAGGCAGCCCGAAGTGACGTTTTCTATCATGCCATATAATTTCACAATCTTTATCAAATTTCATATTTCCTCCAAAATAATTATTTATTATTATTGTAAATTAAAAATGTCAAAAAGTAAAGAGTTTTTTGAAAAAATAGCTATTTTAAGTTGATTTAAAGAAAAATAAATATTTTTTGCCTTGTCAACCTAAAAACATGGGGGATATTTAGAAAAAGTTTCGCCTTAGCAAAACTTTTTAAAAAACTTGCGTTTTTTGCAGCTTGCACATGTGCAAGCTGCCTAAATATCCCCCATGTTTTTAGGTTGACAATTTAGATAATTTAATAGATATATAAAAATCAGAGAAGGCGTCTTCTCTGATTTATTTAGCAGGGTGATTTAAGGAATATTAAGATAAATGATTATAGATTTATTCTTTATTTGCAAGAGCCATTTCCGCCGCAGCAACCGCAAAGAAGTAAAAGTATAATAAGCGTGCAGCAGTCCATTCCACAGCCATTACCATTTCCACAAAGGCATTGTAAAAGCATAATCCATATCAAGAGTGAGCAGTAGTCGCAGCCAAAGCCGCAGCCGTTACCAAAACCCCCACCGCAAGATGAGTTATTAAAAAAGTTCATTTGTTCCTCCTAAAAAGTTCCTATGTATTTTGAAAGATTTTCCTTTCACATTATCATACTACTAAAAAGCGTCAAAAAGTGTGCATAAAAATTATAATTTATTTTATTTTTCTTCGACAAAACAAGTGCTTTTTAGACAGCATAAACTTTGGTCCTTGTCACACAATAACATTGTAAAATTAAAAATTAGGAGTGTTAAGAAATGAAAGTTTAAATTATGGCAAGATGCACATATAAGCAAATAATGATATGTCAATTCGATAAATTTTTTTGTTTTTCATCTTTGGTACAGCTTTAAGCACGCTAGGCTAAAGGGTTTATAAACATAAAGTATTAAAAAATTTATTCTAAATGCATATTTTTGTTGACTTAATATGAAAAATAGTTTAAAATAGGGTGTTACTAAATTTATAAAATAATATGAGAGGTTACTATGACTAAATCTAATTCAAAATTCAAAGGACTTTTTAAAGGAGCAGCTCTTGGTTTTGCTCTTGTTTTATGCAGTGCATTCTTCCCTGTAAATGCAGTTAAATCGCTTGCAGAGAGTTGGACTGGCACAAGCGAAGCAGAAGCAAACACACATAGAATTGAAGTCAACGGCGAAGACGGCGTTCAAAATGATTCTTCAACAGTGACAAAAGGCGACAATTTCACAATACCACAAGGTGAATATTTTTCTGGCTCTACACCACATATTATAGGCACAACAGCATCAGAGCCTATCACTGTTTCAAAGGTTGAGGTTATCTATAAGGCTACAAATGATGTAGTAAAGACTGTTGAAAATCAGCCTAGCTTTACAAATGTGTCTTTTGAGGCAAGCAAACTAGGAACATATATCATTCGCTATACTGTTATTGATAATGACGTTGAATATTCCTATGACTATGAAGTAGAGTGCGAGGCAAGCGAGGCCACATTTGAATTTAAAGAAAATGAACCAAATATCATACCTTCAGTGTATGACAAGAAACTTGCTGCAAACATGGAAGATAATGACATCGTTATTCCGCTTCCAACAGTAAATGATGAAGACGGAGACGCTATTTTAACATCTGCCGACTTGGCATACTACACAATCGACAGAAGCAGCTATCCAACAGGAGACAGTGATAGCGAAAATAAAAACTGCTTTGTCTATATCAGCCTTACAAGCGGCAACGATGAAATAAAGCTTCAAAAGAATGAAGAAACAGGGAAGTTCTATATTGATGGAGTTGAGCTGATAGAAAAAGCTGAAGCTGGCACTGAATTTAAAATCACATATTCTTTTTATCAGGTTCGTTCAAATGGAAACACAACCTTTATCGCGTCAACAAGTAGTACTTTCAAAGTTGAAGATGGCTACTACTATAACACAAGTGATGAAGAAGAAGGTGACGAAGGTTACAGCCTTTCAACATCTTGGTCAACATCAGTTCCAGATAGTGCTGTAGTTGGCGTTGAGGTAACTCTTCCATCAGTCACAGCAACCACAAAGTCTTCAAACTCACCAGCAAATGAAGAAATTAAAGTATACTATCAAGTTGAAGTTATGAAGATGGACGAAAAGGGCAAGTACACTCTTCCTGTAACAGAAGATGTTATCACAGAAGATTTCACTTTCAAGGCTAAAGAAGAAGGCTCTTATAGAATCACATACACAGTAACAGATTTCTATGGCAACAAAGCAGACACCTCAAACACAACTTTCTATATCACAAACGTTAAAGATACTCAGCAAGCAAACGTTTATCTCTATGACGCAGCAATGGCAGAAGGTGATAGAGTTGACGAAGACGGAAATTATCTTGATGTAAGCTATAAGCTTAAAACCCAAACATACACAAGAAATATCGTTATGTATGCAATCGCGGGTAAAGACAATATGGTTGCTGACGATGAAATCATATTAAGACGCGAAATAAGAGATGCATCAAGCGTTGTCAGATTTAATGTAACCGAAGAAAAATATAATGCTTATAACTTGATATTTGCCCCAGCAGCTTCAGGCTCATCAAACACTATGGATAACATCTATCTACAAATTGTCCAAGACAACAATGATATCTATAGACAAATGATTGCTGAAAATGATGCTGATGATAACGAAGAAAATGACCTTTCACCATCAGTTGCTGCCGATGTAAAAACATGGCTTATCAATCACAACTATTTGATTGTCACAACAGTTTGGAATCAGGACCCAACAGGAGCGGCAATTATCACAGATAGCACTCCTGCAGAAAATGACGCAGACGCTATTGACGCAATGAAGGCAGCAGGCTTTGCCTATGTTAAACCATCAACAACTAATGGGAAATATCAATTTACTGCTCAAAATTATACCTTCTACTACTATGCAGATGATGATATGAATAACAATACAGAAAGAGCGAAAAACTATACTGTAAGGCTTTCTGATGATGTTTCTGATGCGTCAGTTCCTACTCTTACTTTTGCAACCGACCTTCAGTCATCATATCTACCAAGCGAAAGAATAGAATTCTCAGTTGCAACTGCATCTGACACTGTTGACTCAAGAATTGAGACTTTGACAGCTTACAGATTCCTTGATAGTGATGGCAATACTGTCACAAATAATGACACAAAGAAAACTTTAAGTTATGTTATCACAAATGGAGCAAGCTACAACCAGAAAGATGCAAATAAATGGTATGTCACAGGTGCAGACAATAGCACAACAAGCAAGAGCGATAACGGACTTGTAACATCAACAGGTTGGTTCTACGATAAAACCGCAAGTTCATATTCAATCAACCTTGCAGACGCCCCAGAAGGTGCCGTTAGCGTTGAGATATTGGCTTATGCTATTGATGACTATGGCAATATTGGCTTCTACAATAGAGTTATATCTATTGCAACCGCGGTAGATAATGATATGCCAACTCTTCAGTCAATAACAAATGCTCCTGACCTTGTCCGAGAAAATCAAAATTATGACGCACCTCAGACAATTTCACTTCCTATGATTAAATTTAGTGATACAAATCCTGAGTATATGCATGCTAAGGTTACTGTATATAAGGTTGCAACAGATGGCACTAAGAGAGTTATGCAAAGCTCAAATATGCAAACTCGCGTTGATTCATATAGGGGAATGTTCACAGTTGATGCTGGCAATTTCCACGCTTCAACAGAAGGAACATATCAAGTAGTTGTAACCGTACAAGATTCTTCTAATCATTCAGTTTCATTGTATTTCACATACTATGTAGGCGGCGTGGGCGTTGCTGAAGACCCAGAGATAGCAAATATCACAACAGAGCCAGTTGAAGCTTATGTTGCAACTCCACACTATTTAACTCCACCAACAGTATCTGTTTCAGAGTCTGAAAGCTTTGGCTATATCGGGCTTGAAGAAGGCGACGACTCATACACTTCAACTTACTACACAACAACAATGGTATCAGCAAGCCATAATGACTATGAGCTTGACCAATACTATTTCACAGCAAACTCTTCAGGCACATATAAGCTTCAATATAATGTATTCTTGATGAGATATAGAATAGATGGTTTGCTTTCTGGTGGTGCAACTGATGAAAATTCAGGGGTATATCTTGATGAAGACGGAAGGCTTAAGTATAAAGAGACATCATCTTCTGGCAAGTCTTACTATATTCTCTTTGAAGAAGAGTATGACGAAGAAAATAAAGTTTCAGGCTATACCACAACTTTAAATACAGATATCTATGGAAATGGCGAAACATTAACTGAGCTTGGCGATTATAACAGCATTGAAGCACTACTTAGTGCTTACTCAGTTGACACCTTCGCTCTTTCAAGTGACACGCAAACAATCACCGTAAGCGATATCGAACTTGTCGTTACTATTGATGATGATGTTTATGAAAAAACTCAGTATCCAACCATTCCAGAGAATGAAGAAGATATTGTAGAACTTCCTATTGTAAAACCACAAGTGCAAGTAAAAGGCAATGGCACAGTTAACCTAAAAGATAGCTATGTTCAAATCACATGCACATCGGGTTCTTCAACAACCACTCTTGCAACAATCAGTCTCGAAGATTGGCAAGAAGATATCGATAACTCTTCAGATAATTTTAGAGTTGACGGTGACGCAATTTACCTTAAACTTGTAAGAAATGGGCAATATACAATCAAGTATTCAATTCAAGGACAAGACTATTTGGGACAAAGCATTGGCGAGGCAAAAACAGTTGAATATACAATCTCAAATGGTGATGTCACAAAACCTGAAATAAACTTTGAAGACAATTTTATCAATGACACTTACAACCTAGGTGACACGCTTATTCTTAATATGGCAGGGCTTCAGGTGAGTGATAACGTGACAACTGATACTGATTATCTGTTAAGCCATATGCAAGTTACTCTTACAAATAACGACACTGATGAAACTTGGACTTTAGAGGACCAAGGTGATGGAGAGGTTATCTCTTATGAGCATACCCTTGAAGAAGCAGGCGAATATACTTTGACTGTCACTATAACAGATGAAGCAAACAATAAACAGTCCAAGTCAGTTTCCTTCACTGTTTCAGCAGATGAGACAACTCCTGTTTCAGTTCAAGAAATACTCGGCGGGGTTTTGATTGGGCTTTCAGTAGCAGTTCTTGCAGGTGTTGTAGTTTATTTCGTGGTATCAAAAGTTAAACTTGATAAAAAAGAAAAAGGCTACAAAGTAGGAAGCAAGAATGATAAAAACAAAGAATAATAATTAGCAGGGCATAGCCTTGCTTTTTATTTTGCTTATACAAATGGACACCAGAGGGCGATTTCGTTTTGTTGTTTGTTTATTGTGATTTTTGCTTGACAAACCTATTTATATATGGTATATTATTAAGCGTATCCGTATGCAAAAGGCAGCTAAGCTTATTTGTGGTAGAATAACGCCTGACAGATAGCAACGAGATTGGTTAGAGGAGGTAAAATATGTTTGCAGTAGTTCAAAGCGGTGGTAAGCAGTATAAGGTAAGCGAAAATGATGTTATCAGCGTTGAAAAGTTAAACAATGCAGTTGGTGACAAAGTCAAGCTTGATGTACTACTTTTAAGCGATAATGGCACTGTAGTTGCTGGCAATCCTTTTGTTAAAGGTGCTGTATGTGAAGCTGAAGTTATTGCTCATGGTAAGGGCGATAAAATCGTTGTTTTCAAATATAAGCCAAAGAAAAACGAAAGAAAGAAGCAAGGTCACAGACAACCATTCACTCAATTAAAAATATTGTCAATTAAAAAATAGGTAAAAAATGACAAATATAACGTTCTTTAAAAAGAATAAGTTGATTATTGGTTTTGTTGTAAGCGGGCATACTGGCAAAGCTGATTATGGCGAAGATTTGCTTTGCTGTCAAATTTCGACGGTGGCTCAACTTGCTGTGGTTGGAGTGGGAGAGCTGAAGCTGAAAGCTCTTAAAGTTATTCAAGACGGCTATTTAAAACTTATGGTAAGTGAAAAAGATGCCGATAACACGCAACTTCAGTTTTTGTTTGAAACTTGCTTAAAATCTTTTAAATCAATAGTCATTGATGAAAAAAAATATGCAAAATTGGAGGTAAAAAATGTTTAAGTTTAATGCTCAACTTTTTGCTCATAAGAAGGGTGGTGGTAGCACTAA
>CAWVLM010000010.1:0-5400 GCA_963930145.1 Clostridia bacterium | reverse complement strand
CTCCGTTTCACTCCGTTCTGCTCCGCTTTTGGCTCCGCACGCTTCGCTTACGCTCGCACGCTCCGCCTGCCCACGTTCGCTTACGCTCACACGGGCACTATGCGGTGTCGCTTCGCTCCGCTCGCACAAGCGGCACACCTATGACGTGCCGCTCACGCTCGCCCATCTCTTCGTTCGGTCCAACTTGCTCTTTAGTTTTATCTCTTTGCTGTGTTATTCTTAAATATATAAAATATGGGGTGAGACAATTCTCTAAACATCAATTTATTTTTGTTTTTAGATGATATTTTAATCAAATCAAAATCAATTGACAAATAATATAAGCAATGATTATAATAAGAATATGTTTGGTTTTTATGATAGTTATTTCCTGTTTTTTGGATTAAATATAACATATTATGGGTTTATTATAGCTATAGGTATGGCTTTAGCTGTGTTTGTTGCATGCAAAAATGCAAAGCATAGGGGGCTTAAAACAGATGATATAGTCATTGCTGCGTGTTATGTATTGCCGCTTGCCATAATAGGTGCAAGGCTTTATTATGTGATATTCAGTGATCATAGTTATTCCTTTGGCGAAATATTCAGAATATGGGATGGTGGCATGGCAATCTATGGCGGTGTTATTGGCGGCGCTATAGGTGTAATGCTATTTTGTATCATTCACAAGAAAAACTTCTTTGATGTCGGAGATATTGCCGCACCAAGTCTAATACTTGGGCAAGCGATAGGTAGAATAGGCTGTTATTTTGCTGGCTGCTGCTATGGAATTGAGGTCACAGACCCATCTCTAATGTGGTTTCCATTGTCAACTCAAATAAATGGTGTATGGCATCTGTCAACTATGTTCTATGAATCTATTTGGAATTTTCTAGGTTTTGCCGTCTTGATGCTTTTACTACGAAAAGCAAATATAAAGCAGCGCGGCGTGGTTATGTCATTATATTTAATCATCTATGGTACTGGAAGAGCGTGGATTGAAGGTTTGCGTGGTGATAGTTTGTATATTGGTTCAATCAAAGTGTCGCAGCTTTTAAGTATGCTTCTTATAGTTGCGGGTGTTGCAGTTTTAACGATAGTTTATATTTTAACAAAAAAAGGAAAAATAAAATCATTAAAAGAAATGCAATTTGATAAGTTTGTTTTTGAGCAAAATGAAATCGCTGAAAAGAAAAAGGAAGAAATTAAGCTAAAACGCCAGCAACGCAAAGCAATAAAAGATAAAAAGAAAAAAGATGAAAATGATAAAGATACAAATAAAATAAATAATTCAAAAGATGATTAAAAACACAAATTAAATAAAAAACGCCAAAATATGTAAATCTTTTAAGAATAAAATCATACAAAAAAAATAATAATATATCTATGAAAGGGCGTATTTTCACAATTAAAAAGACAACTATTTTACGGTTGTCTTTTATCTTAAATGTTTTATTATTTATAACATCTTCTTTGATTTCTTTTCTTGCAATAAAAAACTATAATTTATGGTTTTTTATGTTTTGTATATTCATTGGTCTACACCTAATAATCAGAAGTTTTCTCTTTAAGTTTGACTCATCGTGCTATTTTGGTTTTCTTTTATTGTTTGTAGGCGGTTTTTATCTATATTGCCTGCTACTAAAAATATCGGTTTTTTATCCTATATTTTTGATACTTGCGTTTTCTCTTGCCTCATATTTCACGGCTTTTATCTATCATCAGAATTTTCAATATTATCTATCTTTTTCGCTAATATTCGTGTCTGTTGGGCTTCTTCTTTATATGTTAAATATGATATCAATTTTAATTTTTCTTGCAATTATCATAACAATTGTGGTATTATTACTATGTAGATATTTTTTTATCAAATAACAGGAGTGAATAATGTTTTCAACAGAATTTAATGGTTATAGTAAAAATGAAGTCGACAGCTATATCGCAGATTTAAAAGCAAGTTATGAAAAAAGCTTGATGGAAGAAAAACTTAAAGTGCTTGAGGCTGAGCGAAAAGTTTTAGAATATAAAAACAAACAAAAAAGTATAATGAAAGTGCTTGAGTCTTATAAAAAAGAAGAAGCAGAAGGCAATCGTAATCTTGAAATTCTAAGGGGTGAACAGCTTAGAATGATTTATCAAAATTTACAAGAATTTTTGGAAGAAATAAACGCTCGTTATCCAGGGATTTTGCTCAATAGCACATATAAAAAGTTAATCATAGATATAGAAACGGTTTTAAATAAAACTGACGCTAGAAAAAGTGAAATAATCAGCACAGGCACTGAAAATGACCCAATGAGAATACTTCTTTCAAAAATGCAAGATAAAAAGCAGCAAGAAAGCCCTAAGGAAATAAAAATAGAGAGAGCAGGCTTTGATAAAGATAAAACAAGCCTTATTAAGCCTGTATGTGACATGGAAATGCAGTCAGATGATGAAAATAATGATTATGACAATTTAGTTGATAAGTTTTTAAATACCAAGCCAACAGAAGAACAGCCGCTCAAACAACATAAGCTTCAACAAACAAACGGCTTTGATTTTATGGAGGCTGTCAACCCGCATGAAGACTTAAACGAAATAATGAAAGCTTTTGATTTCTTTAACGATGAAAATAATAAGCCAAAAAGCGGTGAGTACAACTTTGATGACTAACAAATAAAAACAAGTAAACTTTGATATGCTTAAAGCTAAACCAAAAAGTTTACTTGTTTTTTAATTATCAAAAATAAGGGTTAAAACCTTAATGCCCCGCCTGAAACAGTCAGAACTTCTCCTGTAATAAAACTTGCCTTATCGCTAGCTAAAAACAGTGCGGCATTTGCCACGTCAAAAGGTGTTCCCAGCCTATGAATAGGGGTGTTATCTTTGATATTCTCTTTTTCTTGTTTGTTAAAGCAACTAGTCATATTTGTTTCAATAAACCCAGGTGCAATGGCATTTACTCTTATATTTAGGGGAGCAAGTTCAATAGCCAAAGCTTTCGTAAGCCCAATAATACCTGCTTTTGTCGCTGAATAAGTGCTTTCACATGCTCCACCATAAAGCCCATATATAGAAGATATATTGATAATATTGCCGTGTTTTTGTTTAATAAAATATTTAGATAAAAGCTTGTTACAATATATAGTCCCTTTAAGATTTACATCTATAATTTTATCAATATTTTCTTTGCTTTCATCGCAAAGTAATATCTCAGCTTTGCTTATCCCAGCGTTGCAAATTGCACAGTCTAAATATTCACTTTCGTTAAAAGCACTCTTGATACAGCTTTCAATTTCTTGATAATTTTCTAAGTCCATTTTAAAAGTTTTAATATCAATATTGTTTATGTTGCAATAGTCGATAATTCTATCGCAATTATTATTGTTATAGGTTGCTATTATATTATAACCATTATCAGCAAATTCCTTGGCAATGGCAAACCCAATATCGCCAGAACCGCCTGTTATAAAAACACTTTTTTTAATCATTATTTCTCCTTACTTAAATAATATCATAAAAATCAAAATTTTAAAACAAAAATATAAAAAAGTAAAATAATATGTTATAATGATAATATGTTAATGCTTAAAGATGATTTATTAAAAGAAGAGTTTGAAAATTGTAAGGTGTGTGGCAATCTTAAAAAACTATTCCGATAATATAAACCATGTGATATAAAAGTTTTATTTGCATAAAATTTTTAAATTCATGCGAATTTGCGTGCTAGAATACGCATATCACTATAGTTTATAAACTTATCAGTCTCACTCTTGCAAGCAAGTTCGTCTACCGATAATATAACTACAAAAAATACACCACAAAATATGGTGCATTTTAGTTTTGGTGGGCAGGGTTGGATTCGAACCAACGAAGACGAAGTCGACGGATTTACAGTCCGTTGCATTTGGCCGCTCTGCAACCTACCCATAAATTTTAAGCACCTTTTTAGGTGCTTATTTTCGTAAAGGATGGAGCTGGTGAAAGGAATCGAACCTTCAACCTGCTGATTACAAGTCAGCTGCTCTACCATTGAGCCACACCAGCGAATAGGGGGATTGGCGATAAAGTGGAAAGAACAAAATTTTCTAGGGGGAGTTCTTTGCCACTAACTCACCTATGGTGCCCTAAGGTGGAATCGAACCACCGACACAAGGATTTTCAGTCCTTTGCTCTGCCGACTGAGCTATCAGGGCATAATGATTAAAAGGAAGGGTTTAAATCATTTTCATCCATTATAAAAATGGAATTGGCGACTCGAATGGGGCTCGAACCCACGACCTCCAGCGTGACAGGCTGGCGTTCTAACCAACTGAACTACCGAGCCACAATAAATGTGGATTGATATTAAATCATTTTAACCGATCTATCAAAAGATTCGACCTGTTTTCTTTAAGTATAAAACTTAAAATAGTTGCACTTTTAATTTATAAAAAGTGGTGGGCCTTCAGGGACTCGAACCCCGGACCGACCGGTTATGAGCCGGTTGCTCTAACCAACTGAGCTAAAGGCCCAATTACAAACTTAACAAAACGTTAAGTGGTCGGGGTGGAGAGGCTCGAACTCCCGACCTCATGGTCCCAAACCACGCGCGCTACCAACTGCGCTACACCCCGGTCAACAAGTTTGCAAGGATATTTTAATATAAAATAAGTCTTATGTCAAGAAAAAATATAAAGTTTTTTAAATTTTTTTGAGATTTTTATTTATAAATATTGTTATTATATCTATATATTATTATTGTCATTATATTAACAAATTATGGAATCGTGTATGGGTTGTATACGAGTTTTTTATTCTAAATCTAAATTATTGCAATTAAAAATTGTTTCGTCTAAGAATTCATTAAGACTAATATTTAAACCGCGGGCAAGCAAGATAACAGTTTTAAGAGTGATGTTAGATGTTTTCCTTTGCATAATACTCTTTAAAGTAGGAAACGGCACCCCGCTAAGCTGAGCAAGCTTATATTGTGTTAAATTTTGTTCATTCATATATTTATACAATCTCTCAACGATTGCGTCATTTATAGTTTTCATAGCCCACCAAACAAGAAAAATAGATATAGTAAATTATTTATATATTTTACAATATACTCTTATAAAAAATAGGATGAAATATCATCCATTTAGTTGACATATTTGCCTAAGGTTTGTATAATAAGATTATAAATCATCCTGTTTTATCATATTTGTTTTTAAAATGGGCAAAATATATGAAAGGAGAAAGATTATGTCACTAAAAATCAAATTGATATCATGCATATCACTATTCATGCTTATGATAGGGGTGCTAATCATAGGCGTGTTTGCAGCAACGCAGGAAAACATATCAATTTCAGGTAACGTAAGTTTTGTTGTCGCAGACAAAAGTTTGTGGCTTGAAAAGGTCACTTATCAAGAAGCGGGCGGTGATGAACAAGAGATAAGCACTTTCACG
>CAWVLM010000009.1:0-15919 GCA_963930145.1 Clostridia bacterium | reverse complement strand
TTATTTATATTGAATTTATTTTATTGTTTAATTTATTTAATAATTTTTAATAATTTTTAACTTTTAATAATTTTTCTGTGAATATTTTATTATTTTTTTAATTTTCATAAAGATTATTATTTAAAAACACAGGTTCGCAGGTGATATTTATGCCAAGCTTTTTAAGTGTCTGCTCTTCAGCCGGACTTAAAATATATGTGCAGTGGGCTTCGCAGCCGTTAAGGTCTTCAAGCTTTTTTATAGCCTTTTTTGCTTTTTGATTGTTATGTGAAGATATAGAAAGGGCAATAAGCACATCGTCAAGGGTTAGCACACTGCTTGTTGCATGGAGATATTGCGTTCTAAGTTTTGTGATAGGAAGAAGGATGTCGTCTGAGATTATATCAAAATCGTCACCCATGCCAGCAAGCGTACGCAGAGCATTTAAAACAACGGCGGCACTAGCGGAGACTATCTTTTTATTTTTCCCATACACGATTTCTCCGTTTGCAAGCTCTAGTGCAACACATGGGTAGCCGCAGGCTTTGCTCATCTTTTTAGATTCGCCTACAACTGCAAGGTAGTCAGGGGTGAGAGAAAGTTCTGCCATAAGATATTTTGTGCGTTCAACAGTGTCAAAAGACACTTGTCCGCGTTTATAGTCGCATTCTGATTTTAAATAGCGTCTGACGATTTCTTTTTTAGCTGCTTCTTCCACAACTTTTTCATTTGTGATTGCACTTGCCACCATATTGACGCCCATATCGGTTGGAGATTTATATATTTCCTTGCCTGTGATTTTTTTGAGTATATTTTTAAGCACAGGAAAAACTTCTATATCTCTGTTATAATTTACCGAAAGAACGCCATACTCACTGAAATGGTATGGGTCTATTTGATTGATATCTTTAAGGTCGGCAGTGGCAGACTCGTAGGCGATATTGAGTGGATGTTTAAGCGGAAGGTTCCACACAGGGAAGGTTTCAAACTTGGCATACCCTGCCTTCAAGCCATGCTTATAGTCATGATACATTTGGCTTAAGCAGGTTGCAAGTTTTCCACTTGAAGGTCCTGGTGCCGTGACAACAACAAGCGGTCTTGACGTTTCAATGTATGGGTTTGCACCATAGCCTTCGTCTGAGACAATGATATCCACTTCGCTAGGGTAGCCCTTTGTATAGCGGTGAAAATATACTTTTTCGCCGTGCTGTTCAAGTTTTTGTGCAAATTTTGTCGCACTTGACTGCCCCTTATATAAAGTTATCACAATGGATGACACATAAAGCTCAAGTGCTCTTAAGTTGTCAATCAGCCTTAGCATTTCGTTGTCATAACTAAGCCCAAGGTCAGCACGGACTCTATTTTTTTCAATATCGTTGGCTGAAATACAGAAAATAATCTCGGCTTGGTCTTTAAGAGTTGTAAGCAGCTTTGTTTTAATATTGGGGTCAAACCCAGGCAGCACTCTAGCTGCATGCAAATCGTCAAACAGCTTTCCGCCGAATTCTAGGTAAAGTTTATTGTTGAACATCTTGATTCGTTCAAGTATTTTTTCGCTTTGAAGTTTGATGTAAAGCTCGTTATCAAATCCTATTTCTTTACTCATTTTTCTTTCTCCTTTGCTTTTTATCTTCTTCTATCATGCTTGCAATTATATTATAAATTTCATCAGCACTTTTCTCCCAGGTTCTATAAAGCTTGGTGCGAACATTTTGGCTTATTTTTTGATAAAGTTTTTCGTCTGAAAGAGCGTCTAAGATGCGTTTTGCAAACAAATTTTTGTCATCCTTTGAAATGTAACCAGTCTCGTTATCTATAATTGAAGAGGCAGCACCTGTGTTTTCAATAAGAACGGATGGCGTGCCTTGAGATGCTGCTTCAAACTTGACAAGACCATCTGTGTCGTACTTAGACGGAAACAAAAATAGATCGCTTCGTGCATAGATAGCTTTTAAAAGTTCTTTATCAACAATCTTGCCTGCAAAGACGACATAGTCTTCAAGCCCAAGTGTTTTTGTCTTTTCTTTAAAGTGTTTTTCATCGTTTCCGCAGCCAACAAGCAAAAATTTAAAGTTTTGGAAATCCTTTTTTAAAATTTGAAGTGACTCAAGAATAAAATCTATATTCTTAAGCTTGTTCAGCCTGCCAACATAAAGAAAGATTTTTTCATCTGAAGAAAAATTGTATTTTTCGTTTACAAGCTTGCAGGCACTTTCAACGTCTAAAACAGGCGTCATATCGGTTGCGTTCTGCACAACTGTGATAGGCGGCTTTAACTTATATTCATTTTTAAATAGGGTGCGAGTATATTCGTTGACTGCAATAGCATAGTCGCATCTATTGAAATTTTTTAAAAAGACCTTAAGCACAATACTTGTCATAAGCTTTGAATGTGTTGCACTTAGAATATCGCGTTTATATTGTGAGTGTAGGTGGCAAAGTGAAGGAATGTGATGTTTTTTCGCATATTTTATGGCGGCTTTTGCCATATAGGTTGGTGAGTGGCAATAGACAAGGTCTAGCTTGCTGTTTTTTAGTTCTCTTTTAAATTCTTTGTCAAAGGCAGGCATAGGAAGGTCATAATCAAGCGAGCCAAGCGAATGAGATTTTGCTCGCACTACTTTATATGGGAAAGTTATATTCTCTTCTGCCATGCTAGATGGTTTAATGGTAAAGATAGTTATATCAAACCTATCTTTTAGGCTTCTTGCAAGATTGTCGACCACTGTTATAACGCCATCCACCATAGGGTAAAAAGCATCAATAAAAATTCCGATTTTATACTTGTCCATAAAAAATCCTTTATAATAAGTATAGTTATTTTTAAAATTTTTTCATAGTAATTTTATAATTTTCTTAATATTTTTTATAATGTTTTGTACTTTAACAAAAGTATGCTAAAATACTATGGAACAATTTTTGAAACATTTAAGGAGAATGCAATGAGTAAAATAGCTATCGTGACAGACAGTAATTCTGGCATTTCACAAAAGGAAGCACAGAGACTTGGGTGCGTATATGTTATTCCTATGCCTTTCACAATAGACGGAGAAGAATATTTTGAAGATATAAACTTAACGCAAGAAGAGTTTTATCACAAGCTTACAAATAACGCTGATATTTCAACATCACAGCCAGCCATTGGCGGTATCATAGAGCTATGGGACAGGCTTTTAAAAAGTTATGACTATATTTTACATATTCCAATGTCTAGTGCACTTAGTAATTCCTGCGAGACTGCTAAGAATTTTGCAAAGGACTATAGCGGCAAGGTGCTTGTGGTGGATAACAAGCGAATTTCAGTCACTTTAAAACAATCTGTTTTTGATGCTTTATTTCTTATAAAGCAGGGGATGACCGCACAAGAGATTTATAAAATCCTAGTGGAAACTGCAGCTGATTCTAGTATATATATCATGGTCGACACTCTTAAATATCTTAAAAAGGGTGGCAGGGTCACGCCCGCAGCTGCCGCGATAGGTACGGTGCTTGGGATTAAACCTGTGCTTCAAATCCAGGGTGGAAAACTTGATAGCTTTGCAAAGGCGAGAAGTGAAAAGGCGGCAAAAAGTAAGATGCTCGAAGCGGTTAAAAGTGACCTTGAAGGCCGCTTTAAAGACTATTATAAAAAAGGCGAAATGAAGCTTTCTATGGCGTATACAAATTGCCGCGATAAGATTATGCAGTTTGCAGATGAGACTAAGAAGGCTTTTCCCGACATTTTGCTTTCGCACATAGACCCGCTTTCGCTTAGCGTTTCATGTCATATCGGTGGCGGTGCAATCGCTATTGCTTGTTGCAGGGTTTTAAATAAGGAGAAATATGAAAAATAAACTTAAAGGTAAGGTTGCCGTTATAACAGGTGCAAGCAGTGGTATAGGCTATTCAATAGCAAAGTATTTTGCTAAAAATGGGATTATCGTCTATGATATCTCAAGGACCACGCGGCAGCATGCAGAAATCAAGGGTGCTTATAGCTGCAATGTCAATGACAGCGAGAAAGTGGATGAAATTTTAAAGGATATCTTTGCAAAAGAAAAGCATATTGATATTTTTGTCAATAATGCAGGGTTTGGCATAGCTGGAGCGATTGAAAACGCCAAGCCTGAGAATATCTATGCTATCACAAACACCAATCTTGCTGCTGTTATGACGCTTTGCGGAAAGGCTATCAAATATTTGAAGGCAAATGGCGGGGGAAATATTATCAATATATCCTCTGTGGGCGGTGTTATACCTCTTCCCGTGCAGGCTGCCTATAGTGCAACCAAGGCAGGCGTTGAAATTTTTTCAAGAGCACTAGCAAACGAAGTCAAGCCTTATAAAATAAAGGTCACTGCGATTTTACCAGGAGACACTAAAACTTCTTTCACAGCTTCAAGAATAATTGACAGTGGCGGCAGCAAAGTTGAACAAGAGAAGATAGCAAAGTCCATCAAAAAGGTTGAGAAGGACGAGCAGACAGGGAAGAGTCCAGACACGGTGGGCAAGGCGGCTTTAAAAATATTAAAAAAGAAAAATCCGCCGCTGAGAAAAACCGTAGGCTTTTTGTATAAATGCGCAGTTTTTCTTCCAAGAATTTTGCCGACTAAACTTGTAAATTTTATTGTAAGAAAATTATATCTTTAGTTTTAACTTTTACTTAAAAATAAAAACTTTATCTTGCAAACATATCGTTTGATTTGATAAAGTTTTTTATATTCTCAACTGTATTTTTTTACTTATTTTTGATAGCAATGATATTTTCGCTTGCGTTTTAATATTTTTTCTTTTGTGACTTTTGTTTTTAGTGAATATTTTGCTTGTTTTTTTAGCGTTTTAGTGGCACCTAAAACTTTATTTTTAAATATTGATGTTTCCTTCATAAAGTTGCCATCACCCAAAGTTTCAGTCACGGTGGAAGAGAAAACAAAGGCATTTTCGTCAATTTCTTTCACAAGTTTTTTCATCTCATGAGCTTGACCTTTTGGTATTAAAGATAGAAGCATAGCTTTTTCTTTGTGTGAGAACATGCCTTCTGCATCAATTTTAGTCACGCCGCGGTGAAATCTATTTAAAATCGCTTCGGCAACTTCTTTGTCTTTATCACAAATTATATAAAATGACACCACGCGTTTTGAGTCATCTAGCACAAGGTTTGTTGCCATTGAACTGATGATGGTCATAATAAGAGCATAAAGTCCAATATATAAGCTCCCTGTTGAGACAACGCTTAAAACGATAACCACTGCATTGATACCAAGCAAACAATAACCCGTCTTAATTGCAGGGAAGAATTTATTGATAAGTGCACCCAGCACATCGCTTCCGCCAGTGGAACCGCCATAACGCAAGGCAACGCCAATAGTCAGCCCTATAATCATTCCGCCCACTATTGCATACAACAGCTTGTCCACATCGTCAGCGGGTATGTCGGCAAGCCCAGGGATTGCACCGAATTGCATACTTATTGTATAGCAGCCAATACCAACGGCTGAAATAACAAGAAATTTCCATCCAAAAACCTTGAGAGCAACAATAAAAATAATTGTGTTGATAACAAAATAAATAATAGATGTTGGAATATTTATGTCGCCTTTCAAAAATAGATTATGCACGATGAGCGAGAACCCTGAAATTCCTGTAGGGATGATATCCACCGACTCAAAAAAGGTTTTGAAGGCAGCTCCGCCAAGCAACCCTGCAAAAGCCACCATTATAATCTGAATAATAAATTTAGCAGTGTTTTTATCAACTTTGAATTTTTTAGTTTTCTTTTCCATAATTAAGAATATAACATTTTTCAATGTTTTTTAAAAATAAATAAGCAATTTTTTTGTTTTTTTCATGTTTTTTTGACTAATTTTTGATATTTTTTTTAAATTATTGACTTATTTTTTAATTTATTGTATACCTTATATATATGGAAAAGTGTTTATTTATTTATAATCCGCTAAGCGGAAAGGGTAAAATTGCAAAGAATGAAGAGCGTATTGTGAAGATGCTTCAGGAAGGGTATGAAGTTAAAGTGCATCGCTCAAAATATAGCGGCAATATTGGAGAAGTCATAAGTGAGACTGGCGACAAGTATGACACAATTGTTGTCGCGGGTGGTGACGGCACGCTTAATGAAGCGATAAATAGTATTGCAAGGCTGGAAAAGCGAGTCAGACTCGGCTATATTCCTGCGGGAACTGTCAACGATGTTGCTCATAGCCTAGCCATTCCATGCAATATCAAAAAGGCTGTTAAAAATGTTCTTAATGGTCAAGAATTTAAGCATGATATATTTCAAATGAACGACAGATTTGGTATCTATGTTTGCTGCTCTGGTCTGTTTACCGAAACAAGTTATGCCACCGACCAAGATAAAAAGAAAAAGATGGGAAAAGTTGCCTATGCACTTCATGGTGCCAAAAAGATATTTAGCACGCCATCTGTTAAATTGAAACTTACCTATGACGGCGGCGAAATTGAAGGGAAATATGCTTTAATGCTAATTCTCAACTCAAAAAGCGTGGCTGGTTTTAAGGTTAATAGACGTGCAGAATTAAATGATGGTCTTGTTGACGTTGTTCTTATCAAAGCAAAAAATGATATAGTAAATTTTTCTGCAGTGTGCCGCGTTGCAAAATTCTTCTTAAAGGGCGTTGAACAAAAGTATAACAAAAACATTCAGCACTTGCAACTTGATAAGTTTAGGATTGAAACTCAGTCTGACACCGTGATAAATCTTGATGGCGAGAAGATTGGAAAGGGCAGCTTTGATTATAAGGTTATAAAGGAAGGCGTGACTATAATAGTGCCAAACTTGAAAAAATTAACAAAAAAAGTCGAAAAAATCGACTAAAACAATGGAAAAACACAAGTTTTCCAAAATAAAATTCAAAATTTGATAATAAAATATATAAGACCAAAATAAAATTCAAAATTTGATGATATATCAAAATTTGATGATATATTAAAAAATAAAGACCATAGTTTTTGGAGTGCACTACATTTTGGAGTGCACTCCATTTAATTAAAGAGCATAAAATTTTTAAATTTTATAGACGCCAATATATTTAGCTTGGCGAATGTTCTTTGTTTAGCACCCCTGACTTTATGAGATGTTGAAGCTCACAGGCTTTAATTGGAATATTTTTCTTCTTTATTTTCTTGAATAAATTTTTTAACAAGAACAGAAAGCACTGCGATATCACTTGGTGAAACTCCTGAAATTCTTGACGCTTGACCAATGCTAAGCGGTCTTATTTCTTGTAGTTTTTCGATAGCTTCAAGGCGAAGGCCGTGATATTTTGAATAGTCAAAGTCTGAAGGAATAAGAGTATTTTCATTTTTCTTAAACTTTTCAATCTCTTCAAGTTGTTGTTTTAAGTATCCTTCATATTTCACTGTGATGTTCATTTCATTTATAATTTCAAAAGAAAACTTGTCAAAGACATGATATTTTTCGTTGATTTTAAAGGCGTCAATATTGCTTCTTTTAAGCATATCTTTGATTGTCACACTTTCTTTAGGGGGATTTTCGCCATTTTCAAGATAAAATTCTTTAATTTCTTCCACTTTATATTTTTGACTTAAAAGAGAAAAGATTTTTTCAAGGTCTTTTTTCTTTTTTTGAAATATTTTCCAGCGTTTGTCGTCAACAAGCCCAACCTTTCTGCCTATCTCAGTTAGACGCAAATCAGCGTTGTCTTGTCTTAGAAGAAGGCGATATTCGGCACGGCTTGTCATCATACGATATGGCTCATTTGTGCCTTTGGTTACGATGTCGTCAATAAGCACGCCGATGTAGCCGTCACTACGCTTAAGCACAAGCTGCTCTTTTCCTTTAAGATAAAGGTTGGCATTTATTCCTGCGATAATTCCTTGAGCGGCTGCTTCTTCATAGCCTGAAGTGCCGTTTATCTGTCCTGCGAAGAACAGTCCCTTGTGACCTTTAAGCTCCAGTGTTGGCAAAAGCTGCGTAGGCTCTATGCAATCATATTCAATGGCATAGCTATCACGCATAATCTCGGCATGCTCTAGCCCTTTCACAGAATGAATCATCCTTTCTTGTACGTCAACAGGCATGGATGTGGAAAACCCTTGAATATATACCTCATTTGTCGAGAGCGATTCAGGCTCTAAGAAAAGCTGATGACGCTCTTTATCTGCAAATCTCACGATTTTTGTTTCGATAGACGGGCAGTAACGCGGACCGATGCCCTTGATAAGTCCTGAGAAAACGGGCGCCTTGTCAAGGTTATCTGTGATTATCTTGTGAGTTTCAAGATTTGTGTATGTAAGATAGCAAACTGCCTTATTGTTTGGCTTTTTTCTTGTAATAAAAGAAAAATTTTGTATGTTTGTGTCGCCTTTTTGCACTTCAAGAAAGCTATAGTCAATACTTCTGCCGTTTATTCTTGCTGGCGTGCCTGTTTTAAATCTAAGAAGCTTTATGCCAAGACTTTTTAAACTGTCAGATAAAAGCATGGCGTTTGAAAAGCCATTTGGTCCGCACTCTTTTGTATAGTCGCCAATAATTATTCGGCTTTTTAGGTAAACTCCTGTGGCAAAAACAAGTGCCTTTGCTTGAAATTGCTGCCCAACCGCAGTTTCAATAAACTTGTCGCCATTTTCAAGTTCTTTTATATCTGTCACTTCACCTTGTCTTAAAAATAGGTTGGGTGTTTTTTCAAGGGTGAATTTCATTTGATTGTGATATTCTATCTTGTCAGCTTGGGCACGCAAGCTTTGCACGGCAGGACCTTTTCCGCTATTGAGCATGCGAAGCTGAATAAGAGTTTTGTCGGTGTTTATTCCCATTTCGCCGCCAAGAGCGTCAACTTCTGCCACAAGCTGACCTTTTGCAGTGCCGCCGATAGATGGATTGCATGCCAAAAATGCTACCGCATCAAGCGATAGAGTTAAAAGTAGGGTTTTGTTTCCAGTTCGAGCAAGGGCAAGGGCGGCTTCGCAGCCAGCATGACCTGCACCGATAACTATTGCGTCAAATTTTTCCATTATAAAATCCTAATTTAAATCTTTTTAAATATTTCTTAATTATTATAATATTTTTTAGCAAAAATAAAAAATAATTTTAATAAATATTGATAAAATAAAAAATCTTGCCTATGCAAGAAATTTTATTGCTTATTTAAGAGTTGATTTTAAAATCTTCTTAAGTTGTCTGTCTTTTTCTCTTTGCTCTTGTTTTGCCGCCAGCTTCTCTCCGCACTTGCATACGTGAACAATGGCGTATACTGCAAACATTATATCAAAGGAAGCAAATATATCAAGAATAAAATGTTGTCTACAGAAAACTGTTGAAAGAACAATCATAATGGCACAAAAACTTGCAAATAATCTATAAAAAACATTCATTTTCTTGCCATTAAAGCAAGCAATTAGCACAGCAAACGCCATAAAGCAGTGCTGAGATGGGAAACAGTTGATAGGATTTACCGAACCCCAAGTCCATACCACCAATTTATCTGTGAAGGTTACAGGCGTGAAATCAGGCTTTTCAAATTCTGTTTGCCAAAAGAAATATATAACGCCAGAGATTAAAAAACTTATGCAAAGGGTTACAAAAACATTGTAAAGTGATTTTTTGTCTTTATAGGCAAGATAGAAAAAGGTGACAATGCCAAGTGGAAAGGTTAGGTAATAAAAATAGATAAACCACGGAATAAGTGGAATCTCATCGTCTATGGGAACTTTAGGGTAGTCGGTGCCTTGTCTATCTAAAAGGTCGTATAAAAGCTGATTTCCGAAATATGAAACCATTAAGACCAGGACAAATATCAAAAATGGTGCGATAGCATATTTAATTTCTTTAAAAAAATGCCATTTGTCTTTTTGTATAACGATTTTTTCTTCTTTTTTCATAGTTTTTTCCTTTTAATTGCTTTTTTCGTCTGCATTGTATTTATTGTTAAATTCAATTTCTTCTCTAGGTGGGCTTGGTGCTGTTCTTGCCTTTTTGCCAAAATCTAGGAATTTAGGTGCGAAGCGTCTATATAACGCTCGTGTCTCTCTTGCTCTGAAAGTGTCAAACTTGATTTCATAGAAGGCAAATTCTTTGACAGGAAGTCTGGTGTTTAAAGATAGAAGTTTTTCTTTGCATTTTAACAGGTCTTCGCTTGTCAAGATTTTATCTGTGAATATTTTAAGAAGCAGCTCTTGCTTTAATGGCGTGCTGACCTTTTGAATAAGAGTATTTTCGGTTGGGCGATTTGTAAGCCTATCTATTTCATCCTGCCTAATTTTAAGTTGTAAAATTGATTTGCAAAACTCTTTGATGTCTATATTGTTTTCTGCCAAAAATTTTTCACAGTCTATATTAAGGTCATTATAAACTCGTCTTTGAACATCAGTGACACCATCTCTTTTCATTATACTATTTGCTTTAAGTAGTGCCGTAAATATTGATGAATAGCCGCTTGCGTGTTGATATTCGCCATTATAGAAAGCTTTATGCGATTGATATTTGTTTAAAGGTGGATAAGCTTGCAAGATTGAATATGCGTAATGCTTTGCATCCACTTCCATTGGGTTGGTGTTATAGTGCATATCAACCGTGGCGTCAAGGAAATATAGCGAAAATTGTGCGTAATCTTTGAGATATTCGTCAACCTTGCTGCGACAGTTGAATTGAGAGAAATGTCTTGCCTCATGCAATGCCGTCTGAATCATGCGGAAGGGCAGAAAAAGATTTTTTTCTTTCTTGCATTCGTCAAATAGGTCAAAGAAGCGTTTATTGAGATAAAGCTTGTTGGTAACATGACTAAACAGTGCGTAGTCTTTTTGTTGAAGATTTGCCACAAAAACAGAGCTAAGGTTTGTTGACATGCCATTTATAAGGCAAGTTTTATAAAAAATGCTAGTTATGTAATCAATAAACTGGTCTTCGGTTGTAACTTTTTCATAAAAATTGTCATCAGCAAGCCTGAGAAGCTGGTCAAGATTCATGTCATCAAAGTTTAGCATCTCTCTTCCTCCTTTTTCAGATTTGATTTTTGCCTAAACGTGGTAAAAAAGTCTTGCACCTGACTGTTCACAAAGTCCATGTTTTTAAAGTCTGCACGCAAAGCAAGCTCTTTTTTTGAAAAAAGTGGGGCAATCGCATAATAGATTTTTTCACCTTCATTTTCAAGTGGCTTCAGTGCGGCAGGGCAGCAAGGATTAAATTTATGAGTGTCGTCTGTTTTGATTAAAGCATAAACGCTTTTTACTAGGGCTTTTTTGTATAAGCTTATATCAAATGGCTTTGAAAGATGTTCGTCGAGTTTTTGTGCATAGTCTAGCACTGAAAAATCATTATGGCATTTTCTATAGTTTTCTTGGTTTATATGCCAGACCGAGTTTGCAAAGATTGCCATTTTAGGGTGTTTTTGAAATAGTTGATAGCAATAATATCTAGCATCAATTTCAAGAAGATTATGTGATGGGTGAGATTTGTTAAAAATAGCAGTGGCAAACTTTGAGCAAATCGCATAGTTTTTTATTATGGCGGGCATTTTAACATCGGGAGAATGCTGAGCATAATGACGAAGTTCATGCACCAAGGTTTCAAGCAGTTTGTATATGTAAAAGATATTGTTGGTTTCTTTGAAATGGTCAAAAAGGTCAAAATACCGTCTATTGATGCCGATAAAATGTCGCCTATGCGAGAAGCTGCCGAATATATGATCATGGGATTGTAAATAAAAAGAAATGTCCTGATTTAAGTGGTTTATACTCATCAGTTCTTGAGCAACTTTTGTCATATAAAACTTAAGCAGGTCAACACTATATACTTTTTGATAAAAATCTTGGTCTACGATATTTAAAAGTTTGTATAGTTTGGGTGACATCTGAATTTCCATGATGAGTTAATTATAACAAATAAAAACCTGTATTTCAATAGAAAAATTAAATAATTAGGAAATATTTGTCAAAATTTTTGTGAAAAACAGCTATTTTTTAGTGATTTTCTGTAAATTATGAAAATTGTGTGTTGTTTAAAATTTGCGTGTGTGATATAATAACTCTCAAAGGTAGATATATATGAAAAGAATTGCAATTGACCTAGATAAAACAATGTTCACTTTTAAGTCTTCTCTTTATGATTTTTTGAACAAGCTTCAATTTATTAGAAACGGCAAAAAAGTGAAGTATAAAGAGATAGATGTTTTTAACGCAAGGCCTGTAAATCCTATCATCAAAAAACTGCATAGGGCTTTCAATCCTGCCAGCTATCAAACTTTTCCGCTTGCCATAGAAACAATAAATGCTTTTCATAAATTGGGGTATGAAATTTACTTTGTGTCAAATAGACCAATTGTTTCTCCAATTGTCAGTGCCACCTGCGCTTGGCTTAAAGATAATCATGTGCATTGCGATAAGTTGATTCTTGGTTGTAACAATAAAGGCGAATTTGCACTGCAAAATGATATAGATATAATAATTGACGACCTATATGTGAATTGCCAAAAAAGTGAAGAAAAAGGCGTAAAATCCATTCTTTTTGACGCAAACTTGAAAAATAGTGATGCTTGTTTCAAAATAAATAAGAAACAACTTGGTTTGACAGTCTTTAATTCTTGGTCGAAGATTGGGCAGTATGTGGAAGGGTTGTTTGAAATAGAAGCTCAGCTGTCACTTAACGACCAAAATGAATTGCTTGGTAAACCTGAAGAATTTGAGTCCGAGCTGGTGCAAATTAAATAGTTATAAAGAACACAATGGGGCGGGGCGGAAGAAAAAATTTTTAAAGCTTTAAAAATTTTTTGAATTGCCTGACGGCAATTCAATTGCGTTTTTCAGGGAAAACGCAATTTCTTCCGCCCCTTGTAAAGGCAAACTTGAGTGCTTTAACAAACATAGCAATATTTAGAGTCTATTTTTAGTCAGATAGGCTTTTTTATTGTGCATAATTTAAGATTTTTGAAAGATACTACGAGTGGAGGTATTTTATGAAACTTAAAGATAGCAAAACTTTTATAAACCTAGCCCGTGCCTATATGGCAGAATGCAGTGCAAGGTCAAGGTATGAATTTTGTGAGTATGGGTTTAGGTATAACGGCTATGAAGCTATAGCTACACTAATTGATAAGATTGCATATCAAGAATTTAATCATGCAAGAGTGCTTTATATGAAATTGCAAGACGCTGAAATGAAGATGGTCGACAATATCGATGTCTGCAGTGGTTTTCCCTTCAAGGAGAAATGGGACTTGCTAAAAAATTTACAACTTTTATGTCAAGACGAACTTGATGAAGCCAAGGCCTATAAAGAATTTGAACAAACCGCCCGCGAAGAAGGCTTTGATGAAATTGCAGACCTATTTAAAATGATTCGCGATGTTGAAATGCGTCACGCTCGCGTGTTTGAAGAGCTTTATAGCCAAATGAAAGATAAGTCACTCTATAAAAAGGCAAAAAAGGTTGCTTGGATTTGCCCAGCTTGTGGTTATGTAAGCTTTGATAAAGAAGCTTGGGAAAAATGTCCGCTTTGTCAAGCAAAGCAAGGCTACTGCGAGCTAAACTTGCCAGAAGATTTGTATATATAAATAATATATAAAATAACAACAATATAAATAGGAAGAAATGCTCTTCCTGTTTTTTATGCACTACGTGTGTTGGCTGCGAACCAAATGTTTGGCGATTGTCCGATAGGGTGTGCCAAAAGAATAAACTTTGTCTCCGCTCTTGGAACAAAAAAATAGACGTTATGGATAGACTAGACGAAAGCAAGTGGATAATCCACTGGAACAAGTAAAACTAGACGTTATGGATAGACTAAACGATAAAAAGTGCCTAAGGCACCGCTCTCTTGGAACAAGAAAAAATAGACGTTATGGATAGACTTGGCGATAAAAAGCGGATAAGCCGCAAAAAATTTAAAAAAACTTAAAAAATTTGTTAAAAATGCTTGACATGCGTTGCGGGGGGGGTAAACTAATAGCATAAAGATAGACGCGATAGCGGCTATCGCGAGCGGCTTACGCCGCGAGAGAAGGCACAAAAGGCTGATAAGCCTTTTGGAAGACAAAACGAGTTTTGCCTTCTGTGCCGTTTTATCAAAACGGCACGTGCCTTCTCTCGCGGCATAAGCCTGCTCGCAAGCCCAAGCAAGGATTGTATCTATAAAACTTGCCGCTTAGAAAACAAATAAAGGAGAGAGAATGAAAGAAGATTGCATAAGATATTCGATACGGCTAACAAAGCAGCAGTATGAGCAGTTAAAAGCTTTAGCCGAAAAGAATGGCTTAACCATGTCAACAATGATACGCTATTTAATATTGCAAGAAATCAATAAAACAAGGTGAAAAACATGAAAATCCTAACCAAACAAAACATTAAAAAAAATAAAATAAAAAAATTTTAAAATTTTTTGATAATGCTTGAGTGTATAATAAAAAGCCATAAGTTATAAAAACATAAAAAACGGGTCGTGATTTGACGCTATTGTGACGGCAAGTGCGAGACAGACTTTTAACTAAATGCTAAAATAGGGGTGTAAAATGCAAAACTAGTCGAATTTTGCTTGACAATTTTACGCTATTGCTTTAAAATATGGCTATAAAATGACTTCAAAAAAAATTATGCTGACGTCATGATGGTATAAAAATAGAGCTTGTGCTTAAACTAGAACAGGATTGTCATTTTATTTCAAGCAAAGGAAGTGATAAAAATTTTTAAAAATTTTTTTAAAAATTTGTGAAATTTGCTTGACAAGCGTTGCGGGGGGGGTAAACTAATAGCATAAAGATAGACGCGTCAAGCGGCTATCGCGAGCGAACCGCTCACAAACACCAGCTAATCCAGTTTAAACAAACCAAAGAAAATATTATGGGGGTAATGAGAATGTCATTAAAAATCAAATTGATATCATGTATATCACTATTCATGCTTATGGTGGGAGTGCTACTCATAGGCGTGTTTGCGGCAACGCAGCAACAACTTATATTGCAGGGCAGCGTAAATTTTAACGTACCTGATAAAAGTTTGTATGTGAAGGATGTTCGTTTGCAGCAAGATATGAATTCTCAGCCACAAAGCATAGACTCCTTTATGCCAGGGTACATAAACGGCGACTTTACTTTAGACTTAACAGGGAGCATCGAAACCAATACCTATGGCAGTTTTGCCTTGTATTTTGATATAATCAACACAACCACGTATTCCTATGATGTGGATGTGGATTATTCAGCTCTTAGTTCTATTTCTGGGTTGGTGGTCACTCCATCTCCAACATTATTCCCAGCAAATAGCACTGCTTTAACTGAGATAACTCCAGACACCCCAATAACTGGCTCCCTTTGCGTGACTATCACAAATCCAACGGGAGCAACTATAGATTTATCAAATATTATAATCACCCTTGATATTCATACAGTAACAATCGGCTCTAACTCTGAAGACGGAGACATGGGCGATGTTACCATTCAAGATGCTGATGGTGATGGCATTGTTGAAGTGGGCGAAGAAATAACTATTACCGCAAACCCAGACACATCAAGTGGCTCTGAATTTATTGGCTGGCAAGATGAAAATGACAATATCGTCTCAACTGATAATGAACTTACCTTTGTTGTTGGTGAACAAGAGTTTTCTGAAATAACCGCTCTCTTCAACCGCACAATATCATCAAATGTCACAGATGAAGCCACATCTTCACCTGTGCTATACACCACCTATAATGAAGCAAAGGTTGCCGCAGTCACTGGCTGCCAAGCGGGTGCAACAGATGTTGAAGTCGCAAGATCAATCACAAGAAATGGCGAGCCTTATATTGTCTATCGTATAGCTGATGGTTCTTCATCAAGTGGTGCCTTTTATAGTGCTCGTTCAACCTTAACATCAGTCACCCTGCCAGACAGTTTAATCTCAATCGGTGAGTATGCATTCTCAAGTTGCAGCAATCTTACAAGCATAACCATCCCAGCAAGTGTGGAAACAATAGGTGGGAATGCATTTAGGAGTTGCA
>CAWVLM010000008.1:0-16321 GCA_963930145.1 Clostridia bacterium | reverse complement strand
ATGGGTTTGTAACTGTTGATTTTATGCCAGAAATCTTTGCCTGTCCGCATGGCTTATCACAGATAAGTTCTGCATATTTTACAAGGGTTGCACTGTATGTTGGGAAGCCTTGATTTTGTCTTAAGATTCTGCCATCTTCACCTTCAAGCCACTTCCAATCGCAAAGTTCATGCAAGCAGAAGTCATCGGTATTTAATAGATACATAGTGTCGTCATCAACAAATCTATCAGCAACAACAGGGATACCGTTGTGAGTGATTGTTTTATAGCCGCCTTCAAGCTCGGTGATATCAATATTTCTTCTGTAAGCTCCAAGATATTCTTGATATGCACGGCGAACTTGGCTTGAGCATGTGATAAAGTTGATTTTTGAATCAGAATTCATGTCAAGAAAGTCAACTGCTTGTTGAATTAAAATGTCTGATATTTCGGTTGTCGTTGTGCTTGTGTATGGTTTAAGCCAAGGGTACTCTGTCTTGCTTACCCCATAGATTGAGGTTTGAGCTGAGTCAAAAATCTTGCCAAGCCCTGAAATTTCATAGTCTTTAGAGCCTTGAACATAGATTTTATAGCCGCTTGCTATGGTAACGCTTTCACTAGACTCGTAAGTGAAAGTTTTATTCACTCTATCAACATAGGTGATTTTAAGCGGTGCTGTATTTACCTTAGTTGCTGCATTGTATACGTCTACAAGCATACCTTCAATTAAATTGTTTACCTTATCGCAGGTAACCGTTTTTGAGCTTTGAGCTGATGCAGTTGCAAGAAGCCCTGTGCCATCACCATATAACATTCTACCAAGATTGAAGGAACTTGCCTTGACAAGCCCTTCCATTTCATCTGAGAGTAAATTTACAAAAGCACCGATGTCATTTGCTGACGCTCTAACTGCTTTGTCAGAAATTTCAATCTTGCCATAAAGGTTTTTTAGGTCTGCAACAAATTGCACATAGCCATTTCCTGAAGATACAGGCAGTGCTCCATCCTCGCTTCCAGCACCAACCCCACCATTGATACCAAATGGTGCAAGTTTTCTTATTTCTTTTCCCCACACGTCTTTACTTGAATGTTTAATTCTTGCAAGAAGTGGGTTTGCGTTTGTATTGAGTTGATTTGCAACAACTCCAAGATATACATTTTTTAACGCATTTTCAGCTGTTTGTAATGTAACCATTTTCTTCTCCTTTTTTCTAATTTTCCCTAAAAATTGATGATTTTTTATGCTTTTTTGTGAAAAAATTGTCGAATTTGTCTTATTTTCTCAAAATTATTGAATTTTTAGCTAAACATATTGTTTACAATTTTCTTTGCTTCAGCAAGCGTTTTAGGGCGATCAGGAAGAACTCCCGACACCCTTTCACCGCCCTGTGAAGACATGACCACTGGTGGCTTACAGTTTGCAAGCTCACTTAAGTAGTTTTCAATAATCTTATTCTTAACCTGTTCATTTGACAGGACATAATCATCAATCATCGGATCGCCTATCTTTTTTGTCACTATATGACTTAGAATCACATTTGCCAAGGCGTTCTCAAATGGATTATTGTTTAGGTTGCTTTTAAGATAATTTTTTATCTCATCAGCATACTTTTCAGCTTCTGGCCGCTCTGAAAGGAATTGACTAAGCTTTTCTTCATACTCTTGGTCGTCACCAATTTGCACGCAGCTTTGAGAAATTTCTTGATTTTCTATCGTTTCTTCCATTTCTTCAAATTTTTGCAAATTTTCTTGATTTTTAATAGAATTTTCTTGATTTTTCTCAAAATTTTCTTGATTTTGCGTCTTGTCGCTGCCAATTTTATCTTTTTGAAGTTGGCTTAGAAGCTGACTTTTCCTTGTGAATTCTGCCTGCAAGTTGTTGTATGCATCTAGTAATGCCTGCGGCGATTTGAATTTTCCAAGGTCTTGAGAGCCAACATCACTCACAGCCCTATTCTCGTTCACTTTATCTAAAGTATTTGCCGGTTCCATTGTTGGTTGTTCTCGTTTTTCTTCCATATTAACCCTCCATATTTTTCTTGTGAGCACGAATATGCTCTAAAAATAGTTTTTCTATATTTGAATTTTCAACTTTTCGTTTTTCAAAGTCTTCACCCAGCATGAAAGCTATATGCTCATTGAGATGCAACTCATTATCGTCAATTTCGCTTATCGCACAGCTGACGCCATCGAGCATCTTCAGATTTTCGTTATCAGCCTTCTTGATATGTAGGTCTTTGACGTCTTGGGCGTTCTCCCAGATGCCCAGCCCTAGCATTTCAAGAATTTTGCATTTCATCCTGTTGCTAAGCTGTCCGTTTTCATCATAAAGCAGCCCTTTATCTAAAAGAGAAAACAGCATTTCTCTTCGCTGAGAGAGAGTTTGCGTGCCGTCTGTTTGATTTTCAAGTTCGATATCATCGCTTGTGATATCAGATGATGAATAATAGAACATTTCAATCTGTCCATTTTCGCCGATAATCTTTGCGATTCTTGGAAAAATTGCATATTGTTTATATAGCTTAAGTATCTTCTTTGCAATATCTTTGACCGCAAATTTTATGCTTTCTATTGACGCATTAAGCCTTGTTTCATCTTGCGAAATCAAAAGCTCTAAAGCATTCCCGCTTATATTTGATGAAATATTACTTGCACTGACAAGGTCGTTGACCCCGCTTATCTTGTTAAATTCGTCAAGCAGATTATTCTCTTCGTCTTCAAGGCCTGTTGGCAAACTTTCACTTTGCAGATATTTTGGCTCACTCGCACCCTGTCTATAAACAAGCACTTTTCCTGGGCAAAGTCCTTCATCTTCAAGGTTATCAAGGTCGACCGAACCATCTTCAACCGAGAGCACGCCAAGTGAAAGCCTGTTTATAAACTCATGTTTTCTATTTTTGACTGCGTTGTATGCCCTTTGAACAGGCACAAGTCTTTCAATCACGCTTGTCCCCCAAAAACAGCCCGGTTCTTCAATGCTGGTTTGTTTGATAAATGGAAAATCTCTTGCTTTATCTTCTCCGCAAATATATGGCAGCACACCGTCATATACAAGCTTGTCCCCTGCAACTATGGTAAGTCTACCATCTGGATATTCATCTGTTGGTCTTTGATAACGCTCAATAACGATTGCACTATCTTCTTTGACGGCGTCTATAACCTTAGGAACAGTTCCATTAAAGCCAAGACCGCCCACGCCTACGCTGACATTGTCGAGCGAAAAGATGTTTATATTTTCACCTTTGACATCTACTCCATACATACTCTTTATCTGAGCTTTAGTATATGCCTTTGCGTGAATTATACTTTGGCAATCCCGCAAACTTTCATTGACCATGCTGTCTGGATAAATTTCAAATGGACTTACAACTGAAAGCTCAACTTCGCCGCTTCTTATCTTCTCGCCATCATCGCTTAGACCAACCACCTGACCAAGCTTTGAGTTCCACGTGACTTTATAGAATACCGTTCCGCAAACTTCCGACCATTTTATACCTTGACTGACCTTATTTTCAATTTCAAGCTTATTTTTAAGTGATTTATATATCTTTTTCGACACTTTTGCGGTCTGTTTGTCTCGCTCGTCATTGCTTGCTGGCAAAACATTGATATCAGGTTTTATTCTTGAAAGTTTTGCAAACCTTATATCAAATATTGGTGCGATGTGATTATATACTTCCCGTTCTTGCCAAAAGAATTGTCTGTCACTTTCTTCAATTTGACCGCCATAACCGATAGAGCAATATTGATTGCCCATAAGAAAATTCATATTGATTTTCCAAATTATATCAAAACTTTTTCGCTCTTCTGCTCTACGTTTAAAGTCTTCTATCACTTCTTTTACGATAGCTTTTTCATCTAATATATCTTTTTTATCCTTTCTCATCCTTCCTTCCTCGTCTTTTTCTTTAATTTGAATGGGCTTTCAAGCCCTTTAGGCACTTGCATTTTGCCGATGGCTTCATACATTCCTTTTAAGCACTCTTCACAAAAACATAAATCTCTTTTGATTATGCCCTTTGTGGAAAAGCTGTATTTTGCCATATTGTTGCAACCATAGAAGTCGCACTTCACTAGATGTTTACACTCACCTATCTCCACTTTTTCTCTCCTTTTGTAATAATTTTAAAAGTCGCTCTTCTTCCTTCAAAAGCTCCTCGTCACTCATCTCCACCACCTTGTCTTCATAAGTTCGATAGTATCGCTCAAGCAGCAATTTGACGGCTGAGATGTCCGGACTATAGTGCTTGCTTGTCACCTTGCGTTTGCTAAGCACTGGCTCGCCGTTAGAATAGTTATATTCTTCTACCGTTTCGCTGGCATTATAGCCAAGGGCTTTCTTAAGCAGAGCTTTCTTGATCTTGTCTTCATCTTCCACATCTTTTCGCTCCTTTTTTGCAACCTTTGCCAAGATTATATTGCCCTTGCCCGCCCTTTTTCAATGGTGACTGCCATTTTTTTGAAAATAGTCACATTTTTTTCTTTTCCTGCTACACTGATATTGTAGGGGTTAAACAAATGACAAATCTACTTGAATTTAAAAAGGTAAAATACTTCTATCAAACAAAAGAAAGTGAAATAAACGCACTAGAAAACATTTCTTTTTCTATTCAAGAAAAAACTTTTTCTTCTATTGTGGGACCTAGCGGCTGTGGCAAAACCACAATCCTTTCACTAACCGCTGGGCTCTTGTCACCGTCTGAGGGCGAAATTATATTGAATGGAAAACCTATTGAAAAGAATGACAGACGAATTGGCTATATGTTTCAACGCGATCACCTTTTTGAATGGCGAACCATTTGGCAAAATATAATTTTAGGGCTTGAGCTACAAAAGAAGCACAAAGACCCTGAAAAACTCGCCTTTGCAGAAGAACTACTAAAAAAATACGACCTCTACAACTTTAAAAACAAAAAACCTCGGCAGCTTAGTGGCGGTATGCGTCAGCGTGTTGCACTTATTCGAACGCTTGCCCTGCAGCCTAAGCTTCTACTTCTTGACGAGCCTTTCTCCGCTCTTGACTTTCAAACAAGACTTAAAGTGTGCGATGACGTTTATGACATTATCAAAAGTGAACAAAAAACCGCCCTTTTAGTCACCCATGATATTTCAGAAGCACTAAGTATGTCTGACCGAATTATCATATTGACAAAGAGACCAGCAAGCGTCAAAGATACAGTAGACATCTCCTTTCAAGGCAGCACGCCACTTGCAAAAAGAGAAGACAAAGAATTTGGCAAATATTTTGAAATGATTTGGAGAAATCTTGTCTAATGAAACTGAACAAACGCAATAAAACAAAACATGTATCTTACTCAAAAGCACGAAAAAAGTACCTTAAAAAACTTAAACAAGATAAAGCTTGTGTACTTTTAGGGCAAATTGCAATCTTTGTTTGCTTCTTAGGATTATGGCAGCTTCTTGCCGAAACTGGAGTGATAGACCCATTTTTCTTCTCAAGTCCGTCTAGAATAGTGACCACAATAATTGACCTTGCAAAAGGCGGCGACCTATGGCTGCATATCTGGACATCGCTCTATGAAACCATCATAGGCTTCATTATAGCCACCCTTCTCGGTGTGATTATAGCCATACTTCTATGGTGGAGCGAAAAACTTAGAAAAATCATGGAGCCATACCTTATCATTTTGAATAGTTTGCCTAAGATTGCTCTTGGACCTATGATTATCTTCTGGGTTGGCTCTGGCACAGGTGCAACAATCGTTATGTGCGTGCTTATATGCATTGTAATCACAACAATATCCATGCTTAATGCATTCATTTCCTGCGATAGCGATAAAGTGTTGCTTATGAAATCAATGCACGCAAATAAAGCACAAATTCTTTTTAAACTTATTCTGCCTAACGCCTTGCCTGAATTTGTATCTGTTCTCAAAATCAATGTGGGCATGAGCTGGGTGGGAACAATTATGGGCGAATACCTTTCAAGTAAAGCTGGACTTGGCTATCTTATCAACTACGGAAGTCAAATTTTGAAGCTTGATATAGTTATGGCAAGCATCACCCTACTTTGTATACTTGCCGCTGGCATGTATCTTCTTGTCAGTCCGCTTGAAAAAAGGTATAAAAAATAAATCTACAAGAAGAATTGCCCCAAGAATACTTGCTATTGGATATAGATAGGTTACAATAAAGTCAAAACCTAAAAGGCTGCAAACTAGCGGCATTATCAGACTTGCCAAAAAAATTAAAAATTCATTATTGCACAGCCCTCGCATCGAAAAAGAAGATGTAAATACAAGTGAAAATAGTGTCGTTACGCAGCCTATGAAAATAATCACTCTCATAACCACTTCTTGATAGCCTTTTAGCATAGAAAGCATGGGCATTGTCTCATCTAAAGAAGCCTTAAGCAAAACAAGGTTTGCAAATAGAAGAATAAGCATAAGCACGAGTGCAGATAAAAATGATACTCGTGCTTTTTGTCTTCTTGTAAGCTCTTGCGAAAACTTTGCAATAAGCACACAGCCATTTGCCGAATTAAGCAAGCAATAAAGTAAAGAATAAAAGAAGGAAAGCCCGTCATAGGATGTTTGCGGAAAAGTTAACTTTTCTAAAGATAGATTGTCTATAAGAAGAACGAGCAAAATTATTATCATAAAGGGAATAAGAAAATAATTTATTTTATTTAAAAATTTCAGTCCTTTCTTAAAAATTACAAAACAAATCAGTAAAATTGCTGAAAAAATCAAAAAATTTATTAAAAAATTGTCGAAATTCAATAAATTATTAGTTCCAGCAAACATTGCCGAAGAAAATATTGTGCAGATTATAAGGTTTATTACAAAGGAAAGTTTTGAATTTTTAAGTTTTTCGAGAGCTTTTTCTCCCCTTGTTAAGATAATATAAAAAAGAGCCCAAAAAATAAAAAAGGCTAGAAAAATACATGGAAAAGAAAATAGCCCAAAACGCGTGAAAAATACAGTGATTTCTTTCCCACTTATAAAGCCTGAGCCTATCACCGTGCCTAAAATTGCAAAAATTGCTGCCAATGAGTTTTTCACTAAGATAATTTATTATTGAAAAGATAAAAATAGACTTGAAAGCAAAATTTCGTAAAACTAATTAAATATTTAAGGAGAAAATATGATTATCAATACAAATTATAGACTAGGCAGCTACATAGACCTTTGTAGATGCCCATGTGCCAGGGGTTGTTTTTCGAATGGCTGCTGGCAGACGAGTTGTCCACCTTTCAACTGTTCGCCAAATCCCTGCGGTTGTCCGTGCAATAACAATTTCTCGCCTTGCCCATGCAGTGATTTTAAGCCATCTTGTCACGAGCCCTGCCGCACATACATCCCGCAAAATGCACTATTTTTCTTAGCAGGATATATGCTTAATAAAAATAAAATTTAATTAAAATTATTAAAAAACCTAAAAAATAACTTAAATATACTAAAAAAAGGCGGATTTTTTAATTAAAACCGCCTTATTCTATATTATAGTATCTACAAAATATTTCTCGTCTACTATATCTTTGTCTGTAGCATAGTCAAAACTGCCCTTTAATTTTCTTTCGCTGACGCCTTTCACGGAGATATGTTTGCGGAGCTGTCTATCCTATAATATTAAACTCTTTTTCAAAGTTTCCCCCTTTTCTTGCAAAGTTATTATAAAAATATAGCAAATTTAGTCAAGGTTTTAAGAAAAATTGCAAATTATTTTGTTTTAAAATTTTACTTTGATATAATAAACCTAATAGGAGCAAAAAGTGAGACGATTCTTTGGACGAAAAGAAAATGGGAAAATCATACTTGAAGATAGCGAATTTTTTCATCTTAACAAAGTTCTACGAATGAAAGTAGGCGAAGATGTGATTGCTTCTATAAATGACGAAAACGACTATTATTGCAAAATAGCAAGGCTGAGCAAAAATAGTTGCGAGCTTGAAATTGAAAGGGTTGAAAAATGCCGTGCTCTTCCTAAAAACAATTTAGTGCTTTTTCAAATGATGCCTAAAAAAGAGTATTTTGATAACATTCTGCCAAAGGCCATAGAGCTGGGTGTGAGCGAAATATATTTCTTTACAAGCAGTCGTGTTATGATAAAAGACTTTAAAAGAGAACGAGTGGACAGCCAGGTTCTTACTGCCTGCAAGCAATGTGAGCGTTCACGGCTGCCCATTGTGCATAATATGATAACCTTTGAGCAGATGCTTGAAAAGCTAAAAAACTACGACTGTGTGATATTCCCAAATGAGCATGAAAAAAATCAGACTTTTGACACGGGCTTTGTTGAAGGCAAAAAAAATATCGCTGTTGTAGTTGGCAATGAAGGGGGTTTTAGTGAAGAAGAGGCAGAAAAAATTATTGACCATGGCGGAAAATCTTTTACACTTGGCTCGCGTATACTACGCTGCGACACCGCAGTGGTTGCAACTTTAACTCTTGTCGACATTTTCTCAAATAATTAAAGAAAAATCATTAAAATAAAATTGTTTAAAATAAAAATAAATATATAAATAAAATACAATAATAAAAATTAAACACAATAATTAAATAAATATAAATTAAAATAAAATTGATTTAAGGAGAATTTATGATACTATTTGTAAGACATGGTCAAACAAATTGTAACGTGCAAAAAATATTACAAGGTCAACTTGACGAAGCTTTAAACTCAAAAGGAATTGAGCAGTCTGAAGAGACGGCTGAAAAACTAAAGGATGAAAAGATAGATATTATCTATTCTTCTCCCCTTATTAGAGCAAGGCTGACCGCTGATATCATAAACAAATTTCATGACGTTGAGGTGATTGAAGATGATAGGCTTCTTGAGCAGAACGCAGGTGATGCAACAGGAAGAGCGGAAGACTCAATCACTAAAGAAGAATATGATGATTTTATGGCAGACCCACACAAATATAATGCAGAAAGTTATCAGGATTTATATGACCGCAACGTAGAATTTTTCAAGGAGATTGAAAGCAGCGACAAAAACATCTTGATTGTTTCTCACAGCGGTGTATGGAAGATGCTTTATAGATATGTAAATGGCCTATCAATAGATGATAAGGTAGAGCCTATTGGCAATGGTGAAATTAAAATTTTGAAAGAATAAAATTTAGCGTCTTTTCAGAAATATCTAACAAATATTTAAAATTCTCGTAATAAAAAATACATCCTACAATATTTGTAAGATGTATTTTTTATGTCATTAAAAGCAATTTTTTGTCATTAAAAGTAATATAAAATTCAATTTATTAAAAGCTTTTTAATTAAAAGCAATTTAATTTTTTATTTCATTTTTTTAAGATAATTTGTATATTTTGTGTAGGAACCGTCTCCGATATCTTTTGCTAGCTCTTGTAGTTTTGCCTTAGTTTGCTTGTCAAGACTTTTAGGACTTTCTGCCTTAACTGTCACATAGAGATTTCCTCGAGCCGTGCCGCTAAGTTCTTTAACGCCTTTGTTTTTTAATTTAAAAACCGTTCCGCTGGCAGTTAACTCTGGAATGTTTAGCGAGTATAGTCCTTCAAGCGTTGGTATATCTACCTTGCCACCAAGAAGGGTTGTTGTGAAAGGCAAATATAAATCCATATAAAGGTCGCTTCCCTTTCGCTCAAGTATCTTGTGAGGGCTTACTGATACTTTGATATTAAGGTCGCCGTTCACACCTTCTCGCGTTGGAGCATTGCCTTCTCCACGCATTCTTAAGGTTTGCCCATTGTCAATCCCCGCAGGGAACTTGACTTGAATTGTTTTGCTTGTTCTTATCGTTCCCTTGCCGCTACATACCGAACATTTTTCTTTGATAATTTTCCCTGTTCCGTTACATTTTGGGCAGCCTGCTTCCCTTATAGTAGTTCCAAAAAGCGTGTTTTGTTGATATCTCACCCTGCCCGTGCCATTACATTCAGGACAAACTGAAAACTCTCTGCCATCTTTTGCACCTGTGCCTTTGCAAGACGAACATTTATCAAGTCTGCCTATTGTTATATTTTTCTCACAGCCAAAGCAAGCTTCTTCAAAGGTAAGCTCTATTGAAGTATTGATATCTTGACCGCGAACTCTAGTTCTGCTATCAGCTCTACCGCTTCCACCGAATGCCGAGAAAATATCAGAGAAGATATCAGAAAAGCCTCCGCCGCCACCGAAGAAATCAGAGAAACCGCCGCTTGCTCCACCGCCAGCACCAAAAGGATTGCCGTCAGCTGAGCCAAATTGGTCATAGTTTGCTCTCTTCTTAGCATCGCCAAGCACGCTATAAGCTTCATTTATCTCTTTAAATTTTTCTGCTGCTTCTGGTGTTTTGTTAAGGTCTGGGTGATATTTCTTTGCAAGTCTGCGGTATGCCGACTTGATTTCGTCATCACTTGCACCTTTATCAACACCAAGCACTGAATAATAATCTTTATTTGCCATAATCTTCCTTATATTTAATTTATGTCACAATAATTTTATCATATTCCCCTATTAAAATAATATTATCGCCGCTCTATTCATCTCTTATTATTTCGCTTTCAAAAAAGCGTTCTTGAAATTCAGTTAAAGCACGGATTTGCTCGTCTGAATAGTCTTTATCTTCAGCCATCACAACAAGTTTGTCATCATTATCGTTTGTTCTATGAATAACAGCTCTAACAACACCTTCAAAAGTTTCAAGCGGTTTAAATTCTCCAAGAACATAGGCATCAAGCTCTTCGCCGTCACCTGAAATAGTCTCTGGAATGTAGCCATAGTTCACTGTATAGATAAATCCATGCTTTGGATGATTGCTCCCAAGCGGTCTATCCATTTTGACTGTAACCTTTTTATTTAGATAATCTCTTGCATCCATAACTTACTCCATATCTTTTATTAGGCAACCCTTGCCGAAGTTTCTTATCGCAATCTTTTCAAACTGCTCAAGTAGCAAAGGCTCTTTATTTGCCGAGCCAATGCAGTTTTCAATAAATATTGGTTGCAAGCCTATGTCAAATAGTTGAAACCCTATTGCAAGAAGGCAGGCGTCATAGTCTGTGCCGCAAAGATATATCTTTTCACTGCCCGCCTGTTTTAGCTGCTTGGCAAAATTTAGCGGCAAGGCATATGAAGTTTTTTCTATTATCTCTAAATTTTCGTGTTTATCAAACGCCAAGTCAATATCTGGACTTTTTGTCATTTGTTGCCAATCTAAAAATTTTTGATATTGACTGCCATTCAAGTTGACAAATTTTGTTGCAATAATTCTATCAAAATCAGCGTGCTTAAGGAGTTTATTTATATTCCTAAGCATATTTTTATTGTTATTTGTAATAAACCCTTTCTGCACATCAATAATAATTAGAATTTTCTTTCCCCCGTCCATGTTATTTGTTGTCATCGTCAACAACTACTTCTGGGTCACCGTCATTGTTTCCATTGTTACCATTGTTTCCATCAGTTGTTCCGTTTGTTCCATTTGGATTTGCTGACTGATACATCTTAGATACAATGCCGTTTGAAACATTTGTAAGCTCGTCAATAGCTTTCTTTACAGTGTCAATATCGTCACTTGCCATATCGGTTTTAGCCTTTTCAATGGCGTCTTGAAGTTTTTTCTTATCGTCATCATTAAGCTTATCGCCGTTTTCTTTTATCATCTTTTCAAGTCCATAAACTAAGTTGTCTGCCTGATTCTTGGTTTCAACAAGTTCCTTACGCTTCTTATCTTCTTCAGCATGAGCTTCAGCTTCTTTGATGGCGTTTGCAATATCTTCTTCTTTAAGGTTTGAAGATGCTGTGATTGTGATATTTTGTTCCTTATTAGTTCCAAGGTCTTTAGCAGAAACTTTAACTATACCATTTGCATCAATATCAAAGGTAACTTCAATTTGTGGAACACCTCTTGGTGCAGGTGGAATATCTGTAAGTTGGAATCTGCCAAGAGTTTTGTTTTGATTTGCAAATTCGCGCTCACCTTGAAGAACATGAATATCTACGGCTGGTTGGTTATCAACTGCAGTTGAGAAAACTTGAGATTTTCTTGTAGGTATTGTTGTATTTCTTTCAATAAGTTTTGTAAACACGCCGCCAAGAGTTTCAATACCAAGAGAAAGTGGTGTTACATCAAGAAGAAGAACGTCTTTAACTTCTCCGCCAAGCACGCCTGCCTGAATTGCAGCACCGATAGCAACACATTCGTCAGGGTTGATGCCCTTATATGGCTCTTTGCCGATAAATTCCTTAACCGCTTCTTGAACAGCTGGAATACGTGTTGAACCACCAACTAAGACAACCTTATCAATTTGGTTTTTATCAAGTTTAGCATCAGCGAGAGCTTTAACTGTGCAGTCGATTGTCTCTTTAACAAGGTCTTCTGTGAGCTGGTCAAACTTAGCACGAGTAAGCTCATATTCCATATGTTTAGGGCCAGTTGCATCAGCCGAAATAAATGGAAGAGATATTGTTGTCTTTGGAGTTGCCGAAAGGTCAATCTTAGCCTTTTCTGCAGCTTCCTTGAGTCTTTGCATAGCAAGTTTATCGCTAGAAAGGTCTATATTATTTGTCTTTTTGAACTCTTCAACAAGAAGGTCGATGATTCTGTTATCAAAGTCATCCCCACCAAGACGAGTATTACCATTTGTTGAAAGAACTTCAAACACACCGTCACCTATTTCAAGGATAGATACATCGAATGTACCACCACCGAGGTCGTAAACTAAAATCTTTTGATTTGAGTTTTCTCCCTTATCAAGACCATAAGCAAGAGCGGCGGCTGTCGGCTCGTTTATGATACGAAGAACCTCAAGGCCTGCAATCTTACCAGCGTCTTTTGTTGCTTGACGTTGTGAGTCATTGAAATATGCAGGAACTGTGATAACCGCTTGAGTTACTGCTCCGCCAAGATAGCTTTCGGCGTCAGCCTTCAATTTTGAAAGTATCATTGCAGAAATTTCCTGCGGCGTGTACTCCTTACCGTTAAGAGTAACCTTATAGTTTGTTCCCATTTCACGCTTGATTGATTGAACTGTGTTGTCAGCGTTGACAATAGCTTGACGCTTTGCAACTTTACCGACAAGTCTTTCTCCTTCCTTTGTGTACGCTACAACTGAAGGTGTTGTTCTGTCTCCTTCAGCATTTGCTATAACGGTTGGTTTCCCGCCTTCCATAACAGCAACGCATGAGTTTGTTGTACCTAAGTCAATTCCAATAATTTTTCCCATAATCTAATCCTCCTTTTTATTGACAGAGACTATAGCATATCGTATAACTTTATCATTAAATTTATATCCAGCTTGGTATTCATCCAAGATGATATCATTTTCTTTGCTGTCGTCTTTTCGAACAGCTATTGCATTGTGCAGATGTGGATTGTATTTCTCGCCTATGGTGTCAATTTTTTCAACGCCCAGGCTTTTCAAAGCTCCGTTGATACTATCTTCAATCATTTCAACACCTTTAAGCACATTTTCATCGGTGATTGATTTCTTTGCTTCCTTGAAAGTGTCAAGACATGGCAAGAACACTTCTATCACTGACGCCTGTCCGCTGATTTTGGCTTGCTTTATATCTTCAATGGCGTGACGTCTGAAATTTTCAAAGTCTGCCTGAATTTGCTTGGCAAGATTTAAGTATTCAAGGCTTTTGTCGTGTTCGTGCTCGCAGCAAGAACATTCGCTATCGCCTTCCTTTTCACAAGTACCTTCTTCGCAAGCACACTCTTCGCACTCACACTCTTCGCACGCACACTCATCGCCGCAAACTTCTCCGCTCTTGCAACCGCAATTTTCGCAAGGTTTGTCATCCTTGCAATCACAATTTTTATCATGATGACACTCACATTTCTCGCCATTTTTGTTTTCATCATGACAGCAGCATTTGTCCTTATCACATTCACAGCTACTAGAACATTTATTTTCGCTGTTGCAATCGCAGTTTTCGCCGCAACTGCAATTTTCACTACAATCGCATTTTTTCTCTAGCTCGCCGCCATTTTCATCTTCGTCACAGTGACTTGATAAGGTTTCATCAAAATATTGTGACATCTATTCTCCTTTTATGTTGTTTAAGTTATCTATAACAACCTTTAACGCAGAGGCTATACCCGCATAATCCATACGCTGTGGACCAATCACGCCAATAGACGCAAGTTGCCGCCCTTTGACAACGATAGGGGCTTTTACAACCGAGCAGCTGGCATCGTTTTCGTCAGCAACTGTCACTTCAATGTCGCCCTTGCCTTCAAGCTCCATGATATTTGATAGCTCTTTCTCATCTTCAAGCACGTCAAGAACCTTTTTTGCAGCTTCGACATCGTTTTTGTTTTCAAGTAGCTTTGCACTGCCCTGACGACGAACATTGAGCAGTTTTTGCTTGTTCAATTTCTTAAGCCCGTCAATAAGCGAACTTACCACATTTTCAAAGGCAACAATCTCGCTGTGCATACCTTCTTCAAGTTGGTCAATGTTGTCTATCATAAACCCGATTGTTTCACCTTTGAAGTGCTTTGTAAGATAGTTTGAAGCGTCATTGCAGTCTTCCCCGCTCGCCTTAACGTCAAGTGTTTGGTTGATATAACCGGCTATTGTTCCAATCAGCACCATGATTTTATCTTCAAGAAGGGGTATGATTTTAAAATCAGTTAGCACTAAATTTTCAACGCCGTCCACCATAACAACCGTTGGATAGTTTGTGGCTTCGGAAACAATCTTTGCAATACCTGAAACAATCTCGTTTAAGCTGCTTGTGCGTGAAGAGATAAGGTCTTGCACTTCGTCAAGCTGTTTGTCACTCGCCGTTGAATTTTCAAGCAAATGCTCCACATAGTAGCGATAACCCTGCGCAGTAGGCACACGCCCACCAGATGTATGCAGTTGTCTTAAAAATCCCATAGCTTCAAGTGCATTAAGCTCGCTTCGCAGTGTTGCAGTTGAGCAGCCTATTGAAGAAGCTTCCTTGATTCCCCCACTTGTGATGGGACTGCAATCTTTGATGTATTCTTCAACAGCCATGCATAAGATTTTTTGTTTGCGGTCAGATAATTCCATAAGCAACCTCTAACTTTTCGACTTTTAGTATTTTTAGCACTCTAATCTTTTAAGTGCTAGCACTATTATATGCAGTTTCTTCAAAATAGTCAACTAATTTTGCCAATTTTTTAAAAAAATTTGTGGATTATGAACTTTTTATCGTTAATTTATTTATAACGTGTAGTCTATTTTCTCTTCACTTTTCATTTTTTACTCCCGCGGTATGTGCCCCATAGTGCCTAGCTTTATTAGGTCCACTGTAGCCAGTTTTTATCGACTAGATTAGATATCTGACCGTCACCTTTAGATTGCCATTTTTTATTTTTCATAGTTAACAATAACCCAAATCCAAAAAACTCCTATGAATATGGTGGGGCACTAAAAGTTAGACGCTTTTAGTGACCGTTTCAAAATTCATAAGAGTTTTGTATGTTTAATTCTTATATTTTCTTTAAATCTCTAGACCTATATCGAAAATTTGAAAGCTGCTCGAGCGGCGCAAAAGATACTACGAACTATAACATCACGGAGAAGTCCTGCCTTACTAGCATACCACGCATTACCGCTACCTGACAAATTAGGTGAACGAAGCCAATAAGCGTATCCCCATGCTCTATTTGTCTCACTTTCCGTTGTCTTTTTTTCGCTCAATAATGCGTAAGCTTCATAGTATGATAACAGCCAGAATTTATCTGTGTCTTCTTTGCTATAGGTTATTGTTGCTCCTGTCCAGTCATTTGGTGAACCTAGTGGAAAGTCTACATCTTGTGGATTAGTCCCTGAACTTGACATATCTGTATATAAATCACCGAGTGTTCTGCCTATTATGTCTGTATATATTATATCATTTTCTGGGTCTATATGTAAGTCGGTGAACATGTTTGATGGTGTACCGCTTGCCACATATACTCCATCTTGATTTGTAGCAGATTTTTGTACTGTGCTGCCATTTATATATTGTCTTACAGTGCTTGTTGAATAATCATTTGCATCTATATTATTCCAACCGTTTGTTTGGTGTTTATATGGTGATGAGTTTTTGTAATCGTTATTCCATGTGCAACATAGTCCACCAATATGTGAGCTATCATAATTAGAATAAAAACTTTCTAAGATAAAGTAGCCTTCGCCTGTTGGGCGGGTGCTTGTGTAGTTATAGTGTTCTGTTGTATCTGAGAAATATCTCCAGCGTAAGTATTCACTACCTGTGGATGTTGAGTATGTTCCCATCTCTACATACCAATAGTTTTCGCCTGTATACTCGCTTGGTCCGCCATTCTCTTCTGATGATTGTAGCAGGTCTTCTTTCTCTTCAAACTCTACTTCTAAGCCTGAGATTGTAGTAGTAGAACCTGTGTTGTTTACATATATCTTAAGGTCGCGGCT
>CAWVLM010000007.1:0-17858 GCA_963930145.1 Clostridia bacterium | reverse complement strand
AGCATGAAAATTGTTGAAATCATCATGATTAGAGCAACTATTGATATAATAATCTTTTTTGATTTTGTTAATTGCATATTCCCTCCTTTCTTATTAACAATATATCTATTTTTATTATAGCACTTTTTTATTTTGTATGCAAAGATTTTTGCAAACTTTTTTTTATAATGGTAAATCTTTTTTGTCAAAGCGGAAGACGCCGATTATAAAGGTTAATATGCCGATAGCTAGAAGCACTCCAAGTTTCCATAGGTATGTAAGATTGCCTGCCATGATTGACGTTATATCATAAAGCGTGATTATTGACAGATAGTTAAAGAAATTCATGGCTGAAATTCTCATGGCTGACGGAATTACGTTTGAGCCAAAAAGTCCTAAGATTGTGCAGACAAGTGAGAAGATGGTTATGCCGCCACCGATACCCATTGAATATTTTGTTCTATTAAAGAGTGCTGAGCACATATAGCAGAAGCCTGCAAAGGCAAACATTGTTAAAAACGCACCTAAGTTATAGAGCAGAATTTGCCCATAGTTGATTGCAAAGGCGTTGCCACCTGAAACCCAAACGGCTATCACGCTTGTCACGGTGAGAAGAGCAAACATTGCAAAGAGTGAGACAATTAGGTAGGTCATCTGCGTCACTGCCACTGTCCTACGTTTGGTTGGAGTTGAAAGAACATATGCCATTGAGCCTGAATCTACCTGCCCTGCAAGCAAGCCGTTTGCAGTCATGATAACAAATACCATTGGAAGCAACAAGCCTGCTATGCGGTAGAAGATTGAGCCTATAATTAAACTATATATATCCATATTGCCAAGTTCATTCAGTGCTTCTGCAACCTTTTCTGGTATTTGGTCTGTTATGCTTGCGGTCGCTTGAGTATATGCCTGAGACTGTGCATCTTCCACATCACCTAGCTCTGCAAGCCAAAGTTCATAGGTGTTTATTGCTGTGTTTGAAAGCACTTTGACAGTGACAGCGTAAAGCTGGGCTTGCGAGGTAGCCTCTTCTTCAGTCATACCGTCAGCAATCGACTGGTCATAGAAGGTTTTGTATGTCACGTCTTGCATCATTTGATTGACAGCAGTGGTTGCTTCGCTCTTATATGGCGTGGCATCAAATTCCCCTTCTGGTTTTACGTAAGATGCCATTGCGTTTGTTATCATGGTTCGTGTTAGGTCTGCTGAATATGCGGCAAGCTCTTCGGTGGTAGTCTCTTGCTCTAATGCTTGAGCATAGGCTCCTTGATAGACTGTTTCTAAATATGCATTCTTTAAAAGAGCTTTTGATTTATCAATAAACTCTGCATCTTCGCTTGTAAACCTATCTTGATCGTAAATCGTATAAAGTGCAGTAAGAAAAAGCGTTTGCTGCTCGCCTGTCAATGCGGCAAATTGCGGTGCCATTGATATAATAAACTTAACTCGCTCTATGGTTTGATTCTTTATATTCGCTAGAGCGTCTCCTGTTGGCTCCTGCCCGCCGTTTGCATTTTTATAGTCTTCTATCGCTTGGTTATAAGGGGTTAAAATATAGTTATAGACGGGCTCTAGTGTGCTTTCATCCATATTTTGAAACGTCCCTTCAAGCTCGACTGATGTTAAATATAGATTGTAGCTATCTATTGAGTTCTCTTTTAAATAGGATTCTTGGTCTGCCTGCGTGAACACATCACTTAGCGAGTCGCGGATGTCATTTATTCCTAAATTGCCAAGCACAATTATGACTATAGCAAGCATGATGACTGTTGGCAAAGTTACGCATAACCATTTCACCCAGTTGGCTTTCATGGATTGTTTGAATAGTGCTTTACTAAACATCTTCTTCCTCCTTCTCTAGTTTTAATTTTGACTTTTCTTCTCTTTTTTGCTGTTTTAAGCGAAGTTTTCTGTCTCTCCTACCTGTTTTAAGAAATTCTTTCTTGACATGTGAAAATTCTTTATTCTGCGCTTTGTCAGTCTTTTTTCTATCTTTTTCTTTCTTCTTATTGAAGAATTTTTCATTCTTTTCAGCAAGATTTTCTTGTTTTTCAGCCTTTTTATGCTCTAATTTTTCTCGTTTTAGTTCTTTTTCAGATAATTTTTGTCCTTTCGCCTTTTCTTCATTGCGTTTTTTCTCTTCTTCCAGTCTCTGATATTCCTTTGCAAGTATCTCTTTAAAGTGCTTTTCAAGATTATATTTGACTTCAGCGATAAACTTTAAATGATAGTTTTTTAGAGTGTTAAACAACCTATTTAAATCCTTATCGTAGACCTTGATTGTGACTTGATTATATTTTTCTTGGTCGCGAACTATCTCGTATTTAAGTCTTTTGAATTTGAGATACTCCTCTCTTGATAAAAACTCAACCTTATATGTTTTGTAGGGCAAATTGGTAAGCGTTTGCATATCAGCAATATCTATAATACGCCCGTTGAAGATAAGTGCCACTCTATCGCATACGCCTTCAAGCTCATCAAACATTTGGCTGCTCATCAAAATTGTTTTGCCCTTTTTCTTCTCGGCGAGCAAAAGTTCAATAAAGGTTTCTCGCATAAGCGGGTCAAGCCCTGTGCTTGGTTCATCCAAGATTAAAATATCCTTATCTGCCATAAAGGCGGCAACTATGGCGGTTTTTTGTTTCATGCCCTTGCTCATACGTTTAAGATTGGCAGAAGGGTCAAGCTGAAGACGCTCAACAAGATAGTTTGCATAGCTCATATCTGTGATACCTAAAAGCTCAGCCTGAGCCTTTAAAAAGGTTGTGCCATCCCTAAGGTCTGGGAAAGCTATTTCGCCTGGGACATATTCCACATATTTTTTTATCTCACAGGCGTTTTTCCATGCGTCAAGCCCTAGCACGCTAACGCTGCCCTGCTCAGGTTTTAAAAAGCCCATTATATGCCTTATGGTTGTTGTTTTTCCGCTGCCGTTTGTGCCAACAAAGCCGAAAGTCTCACCTTTTTTGACTGTAAAACTTAGGTCGAATATGCCCTTGCCTTCACCATAGTCTTTTGTAAGGTGTTCTACTTTGATTATATCGTCCATTAGAATGCACCTCCGTAGTTTTTATCTTCCTTATAAAATTGCATGAAATAATCTTCTAGTGTAAACTTGACTTGAGTGAAGGCTTTAACGTTATACTGACTTAAAAAATCAACTAAACTGTTTATATCCTTGTCATTTGCTGCAACTATGGCGGTCAAGTTTTCTTTATCGCTATCTCTAACTGATATTTTTTTGACATTTACTGTATTTTTTCTTAGCTTAGGCATTTTTGCAATAAATTCTTCAAAATCTTTGACATTTTTAAATTCCACACGGAAATTTTTGTTTTCGTTGTGTGTTATGTAACTGGTGTCAAATTCTGAGACAATACGCCCGTCTTTGATTATGGCTATGCGGTCACAGGTGGCTTCAACTTCATTGAAGATATGTGACGAAAGCAAGATGGTTTTGCCGCGTTTCTTTTCACTTTTAACAAAATCTATAAAAGTTTGTTGCATAACAGGGTCGAGTCCGCTTGTTGGCTCGTCTAAAATTAGCACTTCAGGGTCATGCATAAATGCAGTGACAATGGCAAGTTTACGCTTATCTCCAAGGCTCATCTTTTTTGTCTCGATGGCAGGGTCTAGTTTAAATTTATCTAAAAGATAGTCAAGTCGCTCTCTATTTTCAACTTTTCTTAAGCTCCACATCATTCTGATAAATTCCCAACCCGTCAGCCCTTCTGGAAGTGCTATCTCGCCAGGCAAGTAGCCAACTCTATCTAGTATTTTATAATAATTTTTGAACGTCTCTAGCCCAAAAACTTTTATTTCACCTTTCTGTGGACGCGAAAAGCCCATGATGTGTCTGATAGTGGTTGATTTGCCCGCTCCATTAGGTCCTAAAAAGCCAAAGACTTCCCCGCGTTTGACCGAAAAAGAAACATCAAAAACACCTCTGCCATGCCCATAGTCTTGCGTGAGAGAATCCACTACAATTACATTTTCCATACTCGCCCCCGTTTTGTGATGCTTCCTTTTATTTTTATTCATTTACAAATTTTTATGTTTTAAAATTTGTTATTACCATTTTTATTATATCAAAAATTATCTTAAATCCAAACTTTTTAAAGGTTATTTATTTTTTTATTGCACAAAGAGTAAGCCGCATGTGCGGCTTGAATCGTAGCGGCAAGTTGCCGCTACGAGAGCTTCACAAAACTTTGTGAAGCTCTCTTTGTGCAATTATAAAAATAAGTAACCTTGTTTAATGTAAAAAAACTATTCCATATTATTAAATTTTATAAAAAACCGCTTAATTTTGATAAAAAATGCAAATATTATGTGAAATATTTGCATTTTTTATCAATTTTCATTTAATTTACAAAACATTTGAATATATGATAACGCCATAACAAAGATATTATAATTTAAGAAAATGAGTTCTTTGCTTGACTTCAATGAAAGCGAGCCCTCTTCCAAAGTAACATCAAACCTGCTTAACTCCTTGGTAAGCAAGGCAAGCTTATCGCTATCAAGTTTTTTATCTTCAAGTGCGACTCCAAAGTCGACAAAGTAAACATTATCTCCAACTTCTGTTAAATAGACAGGAAGTTGGTCAAAAGAATCAATTAGGACAAGGTTTGACCTAACAAAGTATCTACCCACGCCTTGTTTTATAAGGTTTTCTTTTCCAAGCTGTTTTGCAAGGTTTTCTACATATTCTTCTATCATTCTCCCCCTCCGATAGCTATTTCGTCTGCAGCTAGCTTTTCATCTTTTTCTTGCGGTGATTTCTTTTTGTTTGAAGATTTCTTTACTAAATAATCACCTTTCATCACATATTTAGGCTGATAATTCCTTTGCTTTACCTGCTCTCTGCTGTTTGTGATAGAATTCATAACGTCATTTGCACACACAATTTCAAGCTCTGAAAGTGTTTCAAGTTCGTCTAAGTCGCTGGTGTTTATACGCTCGTCATTGATAAATTGCAAAAATTTTAGAGAAGAGATAAGGCTTGCAAAACACTTTCCTTTTGTCTCTTGCTTTGGATTTAAAAGTTTAAACTTTTTGACAAGCTCTTGCAGATATTCAGGGCTATCTTTGCTATTTTTATAGTCATCTATTATGGTGTCTATAGCCTTTGTAGAAAAAACCTTTTTGTTCAACTTTGCTTCTAAAAACGGCATATTATAATGGCCGCCTTCAAAGAACCGCTCGGCAACTTTTTTCTCTTGAGTATTGTCAAGCTCTACTAGATAACTTATAAGATGCTTCAAGTCTATGGCGTTACACCTGCCCGTCTTCCATTTGATTTGCCTATGCTCATCTCTAAACTTTTTCATACATAAAAGATTGTCATCTTCGTTTTGAAAATGAAAGTGCGGACTGCCTGTTTCATAGCCAAAGACCCGCTCTCGCTTGTCTGGACCAATGTATACATTTCGATGCGACTTATTTGAGCTATCATAACGCAGATACATATGTGTCTTTTTAGGGTCGCCTTCAAGCATAACATACATTGAAATTGAAAAGGACCTATCATAGACGCTTGGCATATAGATAAGTTTCTCTTGTTCCTGCTTTGATGGATGAAGCTTTTTATACTCTCTTAAAACTGCGGGGCTTGTGGGAACAAATATCAAGTTTGTAACTTTAGAAAAAAGCATCTTTTCGTCACTTGAGATAAAAAATTGAACGTCATTTGAGTTATGTATATTTCTCTTTGAAAACTTGCCTTCATTTTGAAAATTTATATTGTTTTTAAAGGTGTAGAGCGGCATGGAATAATCATATTTTTCAATAAAAATTGGGTATTTCTTCTTCCTTTGAATATCAAGATAGTCTCGCGTTTTTAAAATAAATGGAATGTATTGCCACTTTCTATCAATAAAACCGTCAGAATCAAAATCTGTTAGTGCAGACGAATAGCCATATTTTAATGTAGCACCGCTATCGTCTGCTTCGTCATTATATCTTTTGATATTGTCTTTTATAGCATCTTTAACTGTGCCTTTAATAATATGTGGCGGTATGTGTAAATTTTCAAGTGCCGCAGTCAGTTTGTATACAGCACCTATTCCACTTGTAGTCAAAAAGGCTTCCACTTCTTTTCTGATTTCACCGCTATTTATCTTCTTCGTGCTGAAACGCTTTTTATGATAATTTTGAATTGAACCTTTATTGTGCATTTTACTTTTTTTCATATGCCCTCGTCTTATGTTTAGTTTAGCATATTTTTATACACAATTGCAATATTGAAATCAAAAAAATATTTTATTTTTAGATTTTTCTTTGAATTATATTTTTATTTGCTATAATTAAATTATATAGGAGAATAATATGCTTATTACCGTTGTTGGAAATCACTGCACATGGACAAGAGAATTGTCAACAAGCTATATTTTAAATAACGACACCCTTATTGACGTTCCACAGGGCTCTTTTAAAACGCTATATAATGATTATGATATAAACAAAGTGGAAAATATCTTTATAACACACTTCCATAGCGACCATTTTGCTGATATTCACCTTATAATCGACATTTTTAATAAAATTCAAGGCAAAAAACTGAAAATTTTGGCACCAAAGGGCTGCAAGGAAAGAATAATTCAACTTTTTAAAATATTAGAAGTTGGCTATCTTGAAAAATATCTTGATGACAATGTGACCTTTTTTGATTGCGAAAACCGAAAAACATTTAAAATCGGCAATTTTAAAGTTAAAACATATAAAGTTGCTCACAAAAATCTTGATGCTTATGGCTTTGTGATTGATGACGGAAAGGTAAAGGTTGGCTTTTCTGGAGACAGCTCTATGTGCAATAGTGTGCATAAGATTATAAAACATTCAAAGGTAGTTTTTATTGATTGTGCATCTACGAATTTAAATAACAGTCATTTGACGGTAGGCGAAGTGGCTGCCCTGCAAGATGAATATAAAGACGTTGTCCTTTACCCTGTTCATTTTTCTATAAATTCAGAAAATGCGGCACTAAAAACCAAGCTTGCAAAAAGTTTTCCAGGACAAGTTATAGAAATATAACACAATTTATTGCCATATAAAATCATTTAAAAAATAAATTTCAATAAAAAATATCTGCTTTTATTTTTGTTTTTGCAGATATTTTTTTATTTTTTTGTGATTTTTTTATTATTTTTCGTTATTTTTTTGAAAATTTTATTCTTTTATAAGTTCTTCCCACTGATTTAACATATTTTGCAAATACTTAAAACAGCTTGTGAAAGTTTCTTCTTTCATTAAATCGCAGCCAGAATTTTGCAAAATTTTGATAGGATTATCACTGCAGCCTGCTGATAAAAATTTGATATAAGCTTCTACAGCATTTTTCTGATCTGATAAAATTTTGTTTGCAAAGTGAATGGCCGAAATCATGCCAGTTGCGTATTTAAACACATAAAAAGCGTTGAAAAAGTGTGGAATCCTTGCCCATTCATATTTGATTTCATCTATAAGTTTTGTCTCACCAAAATATTTTTTGTTCAACACATAATATATGCCGCAAAGTCTATCCTTGCTAATTGGCTGCCCTTCTTCATGAAGTGCGTGAATTTTTTCTTCAAACTCTGAGAACATTGTTTGTCTATAGATGGTGCCTTTAACTTGGTCAAAAAGTTTATTGTAAAGTGCAATTTTTTCTTCCTTGCTATTCGAATTTGCTAAAAGATAATTTATAAGTAGCATCTCGTTTGTTGTGCTTGCAATTTCAGCAAGGAAAATTGGATAATATGCTTTGGCATAAGGCTGAGCATTACAAGAAAAATATGTGTGCATTGCGTGACCAAGCTCGTGTGCCAAGGTGAAAATTGAGTCAAGGTCGCCTTCAAAGTTTGTCATTACATAAGGATGCAAGCCATAAACGCCTGTTTCATATGCACCTGACGCCTTATCTTTGTTTGGATAGACGTCAATCCATCGTTCATTCTTTGCTCTGTCTATCAGCTTAACATAATCTTCGCCAAGTGGCAATACCGCCTTTTTGATAATCTCAATCGCTTCATCGTAGGTGTATTTTTTTGAAGAAATAGAGCCGACTTCTGCCATATGGTCGTAAATAAAGAAGGTTTTAACGCCTAAAAGCTGTTTTTTGATGTTAAAATACTTGAAGAGCAACTTGAGATTTTTAGTCACCTGCTTAATAAGCATATCATAGACCTTTTTGTCAACTTCTTCTGACTTTAATTCTCGGTCAAGCGTTGACTTATATTTTCTAACTTTTGACAGATAACAATCCGCTTTGACGTCATTTATATAATTATTTGCAAAAGTGTTGATAAACTGCCCAAAAGTGCCGTTTAGTTTGATCATGACCTGTTTTCTAAGTTTTCGGTCACTGCTCCTTAAAAGCGTTGCATAGTTTGACTGGGTAAGCTCATAGGCCTTCCCATTTGAGTCCTTAACCTTGCCAAATTTTAAGTCAACATCGGCAAGCATATCCATATTGCCTGAAAAACCTGACAAAAAACTCATGCCTGAAAGTAATTTTTCTTCGCTTTTTGAAAGTTTATGCTTTTTATTTCTCTTTATATAGTCAAAATTTCTGTCATAATCTTTAAAATCAGGATCTGAAATAATGCTGTCAAGCATGTTGACGGACAGTTTATTAAGCTCTGACGACACAAAAGATGTTTCAACTGAAAGGTTATCAAGTATGTTTGATAGTTTTTCTGACATCTCTTGCCTATTGCTATCTGACAATACCTCATCCGACCTTAGATGTGCATATAATGCTAGCGGCTCGACAAAACGAGAAAATTCATCATCAAGTTTGAGATATTCCAAAATTGTCTTTTTATTATTAAGTTTGCCTTCAAAAGCCTTAATTTTAGGCAAATAATCCTTTATTTTATCAATTTTTTGATAAAATTCTTCATCATCTTTACATAGCGGCGATAAATCCCATGTAAAAATATTGTCTAATTCTTCTCTTTTTTTCATATTAAATTTCCTTTTAAAAATATCAAGAGTTGTCAAGATTATCGGTTAGCTATCTATAACACAAAGTTTTGTCTGTTTCAAATGAGCGGAATATGGTATATTTCTCTGACACACTCTATCGAACAGTGATTCAAACTAAGTTTGCTCGCCAAGTGTAAGGCTTGAGAGCGGAGATAAAACTTGAAATTTAGATACACTTAATCGGACAGCCGCCAAGCGTAAGGCTTGAGAGCGGAGAGAAAACTTGAAATTTAGATACACTTAATCGGACAGCCGCCAAGCGTAAGGCTTGAGAGCGGAGATAAATTTATAACTTAGTTTCGCTTAATCGGACAGTCGCCAAGCACTTGGGCTTGGTGACTTAGCCACTTTCTATCGTATCATGCGTCCATAACACAAAGTTTATATAGTCTCTAGAAAGCATACAGTCCTACCCCTTGCGGGTCTAAATAAACTTTTCACTCTTCAACTTTCATATTTCACTTATATCTACCCCTTGCGGGTCCTTAATTGGAAAGGGAGTTGGGAGGAAAACCGAAAGCATTTTTAGAGAAACTCGACAAAATGCGTCTTTTAGCGGTTAGCCTTGCAAGCAAGGCGTGTCCGCGTTAAGAAAGTTCGGTGTTACCCCAATAATCATCTTATAAAATACTTTTCCATATAGAAATAGGACCAAGGTTTTGCATCTAACTCTGGCGGGCAAGCAAAGGTCATCTTCTGTTTGGTGACCGGATGTGTAAGCTCAAGCCGCCCTGCCCACAGCCCAAGATTAGTTGACTGCATATTCTTTTCTTTGCCATATTTATTGTCGCCAAAAAGTGGACAGTTGATACCTGCAAGTTGAACTCTTATTTGATGCGACCGACCTGTGACAAGTTTCACTTCAAGCAAAGCTAAATCCCCTTTAGTTTGCAAAACTTTATAGCTTAGCTGAGCTTTTTTTACGCCCTGCTCGCTTTGTGGTGCAATCTTAACAATGTTATTCTTCTCATCTTTCTTTAAATAATTTATAAGTGTGTCGCTCTTAAGCTGTGGCACCTTGACAGTGACTGCATAATAAATTTTATGCATTTCGTTATCTCTTATTTGCTTGGAAAGCCGCTCTGCCGCCTTTGACGTTCTTGCAAAAACCATGATGCCGCCCGTTGGTCTATCTAGGCGATGAACAAGCCCAATATACGCCTCACCTTCCTTATTATACTTTTCTTTGACGTATCTTTTGACCTTTGAAAGCATATCATCATCGCCGCTTATATCTGATTGCGAAGGAATATTTTGTGGTTTGACGACAACTATTATATGGTTATCTTCATACAATACAAAAAGGTCAGAAGAATTTTTGTTGGCTTCCGCAAAGTTTTCAGTTGCTGCTAAATTTTCATTTTTTAATTGTTTTTTTTGAATTTTTTGCGTTTTTTCTTCGTTTTTTTGCATTTTTTCTGTCTTTTCTGTTAAATTTTCTTTTATTTCCATAATTTCAATCCCCTTGCCCCGCATGGCAATACAATTTTTTCATCAGTCGGAAGCCCTATCTCATCAGCGTCTATTCCACCTTCGCCGAAAATTAGGGTTAAGATATTTTTAAGCACACTTGCCTGCAATCCTGTTGTGTAAGATGATATAAGCACAAAGAGTGGTTTGTCTGAAAGCACCTTTTTTGTAAGAGCGACAAAATCAAATAAGTTGTCTTCAAGTTTCCACATCTCGCCATTTGTTCCACGCCCATAACTTGGCGGGTCCATAATGATTGCATCATAAAAATTGCCACGTCTTATCTCTCGCTCGACAAACTTTTTGCAATCATCAATTATATAACGAATATTTGTGATACCATTGAGAGCGGCGTTCTCTTTGGCACGCTCCACCATGCCCTTGCTTGCGTCAACATGGGTAACGCTCGCCCCTGCTTTTGCTGCCACGACACTTGCTGCACCTGTGTAGGCAAATAAATTCAGCACCTTGATTGGTCTGTGTGCCGTCTTTATAGCGTTTATTATATCGTTCCAATTTACAGCCTGCTCGGGAAAAAGTCCTGTATGCTTGAAGCCCATTGGCTTTATGATAAATTTTATACCCTTCCAAGCTATCTGCCAAGTGTCTGGGACATGATGCAAAAACTGCCAATTCCCACCGCCTGACGAAGAGCGTTTATAGTGGGCATCAAGATTTTTATAGTTTGACATATCCTGCTTTGCATGCCAAATAACTTGTGGGTCTGGACGGAGCAAGGTATATTTTCCCCATCTTTCAAGTTTTTCGCCATCACCCGTTGCAAGCACTTTGTAGTCTTTCCAATCGTCTGCTATCTTCATAAATCTTCCTTTCAAATATTATAACAAAATACATAACTTTTTACAATTAAAATTTGCCTATTTTATCTATTGCTATTGACTGATGAAATTTTATATGGTAAAATAACACAAAAAGGAGAAAAATATGGGAATAGATAACATTAGATTTGCAATGATGGAAATTTTTGATAAATATAAACAAGGGAAAATCAGTCATGATGTGGCGGAATATTTTGTTTCTCATCTTGACAGCATGCAAAAAAAAACAAATGTGCAAGATTTATCGCAAATATTGCAGGAATTTGAGCATGCTGATATAAACATAAATTATGGTAATAATGGTAAGCCAAATATCTTTGAAGAAAAACGAAGCAAGTTTGTTCGTGAGCTTTTCTTTATGGACCAAGGCGAAAAATACCCTATCTATCTTGGCGACATAATTAAACTTAATAAAAATGTTGAAAATAATCTTACATACTTTTTAAAACAAGGCGTATATTTCCCAAGTGCACCGCGTTTCCATTGGGGTGAACCTGACTTAAAAAATGACAAGCGAAGATTTAGATTATTGCCAATGGAAGAACTTAAAAAATATCAAAAATATATAAATAACCTTATCAATAGCCAAAGTGTTATGAAATTTGGCAAAGACTGCCCTTACCATATTGAACAAAAAAGATTTGAAGCTGAAATGTTTGAAGAATGGCAAAAATATATGATAAAAAGTCAAATGTTTTATAGAATAGAAGCTTATAATCTTATTGACAGAAGTTGCCCTGAAAACGATAAAGCAAGCGTAAATGAAGATGATGAGCGAGAATAAATTTATAAAATTTTAGTGCTTATGATAAATTTTTGTATTACTTAAGCAAAATCAACTTAAATTTATAAAAAATCAGCAAAAAAGTAGAAAAATTGCTGATTTTTTATTGATTTTTATCTTTGATAGCTATTGTTGATTGACTTTTGAAGGATTGTTTTATAAAATATTATTATACAAGGGGGAAATATGAAAAATATCAACAATATTAAAATCGCAATGATGGAGCTTTTTGATAAGTCGCAAAAGGGAGAAATTAAAGAGCGTGTTGCCGTATATTTTATCGAGCACCTTGACGCTATCACAACCGAGCCTAACGAACTTTTAAAACCCTATTCAAAGGCAAGAATCTTGCCTAACAAAAATATAGCCGATGTTATTGAATATCTTGCTCCAGAAATTATATTTGAAGATGATAGAAAAGGTAAATTTTATCTTAACGAAGAAAAACAGGCTGAAAACGCTAGAGAAATTTTGTTTATGAAAGATGGCAAAAATTATATCTATCTTGGCTCGGTTATAGACCTTGACGAGGACTTGACGAAAGAAATCTATATCAACATCGCAAAAGCCTGCGAAACGCCTTCTCTTTATAGGCAAGTGCATAATGACAAGGCTTTATTTGACTCTCTCGACAAAAAATATATAGATAAATATCAAAAATTTATCGAAAAGAACTTGCGATGTTTAAGTGCCATCGTCAACAAAGACAAGGACAAAACCTATACAAATCTTTTAAACGAACTTATAAAGAAGCTAGAAAAAAGAAATCTTACACATAGAATTCAAATCATTGAAAATTTAAAAATTGATGGCGTGCCTTCACAAAACGAGCAAAAATAGTTATAAAAAATCAGCTTAATTTAAAGCTGATTTTTTGTTATTCTACTTTTGATATATAAACGTTAACTTTATTCCCGTTAAACTCAAATTCCATAGAATTTGTTCCTTGCCAGCCTTGTTTTACTTCATCGCAAAGCGTGCCTTTTTTAATTGTATCTGAATATTCAAGAAGCTTTGCACAAAGTTTTTCATCGCCGCTAAGTTCTATCCTTATATGGTTTACAACTTCAAAACCGCTTTCTTTGCGAAGATTTTGCACTCTTGATACAAACTCCTTTACCATGCCCTTTTCAATTAGTTCCTGAGTAAGATTGGTGTCAAGAACAACTGTCATCTCGCCATTTGTTTCACTTGAATAGCCTTCTTTATTCTTAAGTCCGATGAGAAGGTCCTCTTCGCTAAGTGATACGTTTTGTCCATTTATTTCAAACTCGAGTTTGCCACCTTGTCGCACCTTATTGACATTTTCTGCACTGCCCGCTCCCGCAAGATACTCTTTTATTCCGCCTAGAAGCTTGCCGTATTTTGGTCCAACTGTGCGAAGCTGTGGTTTAAGCTCATATGAGACAAATTCATCCGCGTTGTGCAAAAGCTCTATTTCTTCAACATTGAGTTCGTCTTTGATAAGTGCTTGCAACTCTTCGTCAAGAGAAAGTTCTTTGCTTGTGCATACGATGACCTTTGAAAGTGGTTGGCGATTCTTGACGTTACTTTGTGAGCGACATGCTCTTCCCAAGTTTACAATTTCAAGCACTCTGTCCATGCCTTCATTGAGACGAGAGTCAATCATGCTTTCATCTGCCACAGGATAACTGCAAAAATGCACGCTTTCAGGGGCGTTTTTGTCAAGGCTTCTTACAAGATTTTGATATATTTCTTCTGCCATAAATGGAACAAAAGGTGCGATGAGTTTGCTAAGTGACACAAGCACTTCATAGAGTGTTTTGTATGCTGCCTTTTTGTCATCATTTTCTTCGCTACCCCAAAATCTTTCACGAGACCTTCTGATATACCAATTTGAAAGTCTGTCAACAAACTCGCTTATGGCTGCGGCTGGCGTTTTCATGTCATATTTTTCAAGGCATGAGTCAACCACCTTTATAAGTGCGTTATAGTCTGAAAGTAACCACCTATCAAGGAAAGATAGTTTGCAATCTTTTAGGCTATACTTACTTGGATCGATTTTATCAATTTCGGCATAGAGAACATAGAAATAGTAGACATTCCACAGCGTTCCCATAAACTTGCGTTGAAGGTCGATAAGGTTTTCTTCTATAAATGGAAGCCCCTGCGCTGGGTTGCAACTTGAGAAGAAATACCATCGTACGCCGTCAGCTCCATACTTTCCAAGCACTTCCCACGGGTCTACTCCGTTTTTAAGGCTCTTTGACATCTTAAGCCCATTTTTATCAAGCACAAGTCCTAGCACATTGCAGGCTTTGAACGGAGCCTTGCCAAACACCGCGGTGTTTACAGACAAAAGTGTGTTAAACCAACCACGAGTTTGGTCAATCGCTTCACTGATATAATCAGCACAAAACGCCTTTTTGAAGGTCTCTTGATTTTCAAATGGATAGTGATATTGTGCAAATGGCATAGAGCCGCTATCAAACCAACAGTCCATGACTTCTGGCGTTCTATGCATGGTCTTTCCACAAACAGGACAGGAGAAAGTTATCTTATCAAGGGTTGGCTTATGTAGGTCAAGCTCCCCCGTGACGCCTGAAAGCTGACGCAGCTCTTGGACAGAGCCTATCACATGCACATGACCATTTTCACACTTCCAAAATGGAAGCGGCGTCCCCCAATAACGGTTACGTGAAATATTCCAATCTATATTATTTGCAAGGAAATTGCCCATGCGTCCATTTTTAATGTGGTCAGGTATCCAATTTATGCCCTGATTGTTCTTAACAAGTTGGTCACGAATTGCGGTGGTCTTGACAAACCATGCATCCTGTGCATAGTAAAGCAGTGGGCTTTTACATCTCCAGCAGTGCGGATATGAGTGCTCAATTGGCTGAACCTTAAACATCTTATCTTCACTTTTCAATTTTTCGATGATAAGTTTGTCAGCATCCTTGACAAAAAGTCCGCCGAAATCTGTCTTGTCGCTCATGCGACCATCTTCACCCACAAGTTGAACGAAGGTTAGCCCATATTTTATGCCCGCTTTATAGTCATCTTCACCAAACGCTGGTGCAATATGCACGATACCTGTGCCGTCTTCGGTTGTAACATAGTCGTCAACGATAACAAAATAACCTTTCTTAACTTCGTCTTTAACATAATCAAAGAGCGGCTCATACCTTTGAAACTCAAACTCCTTACCCTTCTTTGTGTAAAGTTTTGTAAAAGTGCCTTCTTCGAAAAGTGTAGGAATAAGTTTGTCAAGCATGATATAATTCTTGCCTTCAAAGCAAAGTTTTGTGTAGTCTTCATTCGGGTTCATACAAAGAGCAACGTTTGACGGAAGAGTCCAAGGTGTTGTTGTCCATACAAGAAAATAGGTGTTGTCTTCTTCAAGGCTTTTTAGCTTAACAAAAACTGAATTTTCTCTTAAAATCTTGTAATTGTCACCATTTTCAAGCTCGGCTTTAGACAGGCTTGTTCCACATCTTGGGCAATATGGCACGACCTTATGACCTTGATAGATAAGCCCTTTCTTGTCCATCTCTTTAAGTGCCCAAAAGACACTTTCTATATAAGAGTTATCATAAGTTATATATGGATTATCCATATCAACCCAGTAGCCTATCTTTTTAGTCAAATCTTCCCACATGGACTTATATTCCCAAACTGACTTCTTGCATAGGTCGATAAACTTATCAATTCCATAATTTTCTATGTCTTTCTTGCCGTTAAAGCCAAGTTTCTTTTCAACTTCAACTTCAACAGGCAGTCCATGTGTGTCCCAACCAGCCTTGCGGTAGATATAATAGCCCTTCATCGCTTTGAAACGCGGGATGACATCCTTCATAGCTCTTGTAAGCACATGACCAATATGCGGCTTGCCATTGGCAGTTGGTGGACCATCATGCAAAACGAAACTTTTGTCGCTGTTTTTATTTAAATCAAGCCCCTTTTTGATTATATTGTTTTCTTCCCAAAATTTTAAGATTTTCTCTTCATTTACAACGAAATCTAGTTTAGAATCAACCTTTTTATACATAATTTTCTCCTTTTTCCTTCCGCATTTTACTAACTTTGCGGTGCATTACACTTAGACTTACGAGATAGACCATGGGTTTAGAATGAGCGAGCCCTGCCTGCCGCGTCAACGGTGCGGCGGCGTGGCGAGCGGAGCGAAGCTGGTTTTTCAAAGCTCACAGCGGCATACTTGATTGAATAGATAAATATCAAATCATTTAGCCTAACTTAAATCTAACCTTTCAAGCCTTGCTCTTGCTAGCTTCAACTAAATTTGCTTAGCAAAGCTTAGAAAACGACATGTTTTTAAACAAAAAGCCCATTAAGTTACAAGAACCTAATGGGTCAAACCACTTGTAAACTTCTAGTCGAGCAAACACTCGCCCCTTCTATAACGGGAAGTCCCGACAATTTTTACACAAGAAAACTTCTTTTTCAAAATTGCAACTCCGAAAGTGATAATCTTTAAGCCTTTCTATTGCCTTTCACCAAGCGGCAACTCTCTAGATGAACCTAGCTTAAACACCCTGTCTTTCATCAACGCTTTTATTATTACTAAACACTATTATTTTAGTCACACAAGTTGCATTTGTCAATAAATTTTGTTTATTTTTACAAATCACATTTATTTTTAGTATTGCTCAAGTATTTTTTGTGCTTCAGACACATTTGCGCCCGTCATAATGCCAAGTGGCATTTCTGTGTTAAGCCCGTTTTTAGTAAAAAGTATTGCAAGGAGTTTATGGTTGTTTGAAAATTCATTTAACGCTTCTTCTATTGTGCAGTCTGCCTTCTTTACAACATAATAATTGCTATTTTGCAAAGTTGAAAGCATATCTTCTATCTGCACGTTATCAAGAAAAGCGGAGCATTTCCCGCCTGAAATTAAAAATTGCCCCATTGAATTTAGTATCTTTTGCCCATTTGCAACGCCTATTAGATGATTATCTTTATATACAGGAATATTGCTGAAATTAGAGCTTGCCATTAGCATTATAACTTCTCTCATGCTCTTGCCTGCATACGTTATAAGAACATTTTTATTTCCAACAGTATCAAGTGCCTTTGGCGGCGTTGTAAGCAGCTTTTCAATATGTTCTATATCTTTAACAACGCTATCATGCGGCTCTGCTATAACAAAATTTTCATTGTTATTGTGAATAATTGCATTGCGAAGTCTGCCGTAATCAATGAGCTCATCTTCATATTTTCTGACAACATAGTTCATAACCACGCTTTTTCTAATTAAATCTGAAAAGCCCATTGCCCTATTTAGTCCGTAGCGGGTTTTTAAAGCATAGTCTATATTGTTATAAGCATCTAAAAACCTTTTTGAATTGCTTTCTTGTATGTCTTTTTTTTCTTCCATTATCTCTCCGTTCGTTTTAAAACTATCCTTAACTATCATAGCATAGTTTAGCTTAAAAAACATACAAAATTTGACGATTATTTAAAATTTCTTATAAAAAAATCAAAATATCCTTCAATTTGGCTGAAAATTATTGCAAAAAGCATGGCGTTATGCTAAAATATATAAACCGAGATAGACGGAGAGTTAGCGGTGCTCTGTAACCCACAATCCGCTATAGTGGGGTTGAACGCTTGGGGCGGTTTGATTTTGTCAAATATGTGTATAGATTTTAGGCGTTGAAATCAAGGTCTTATGCAACCAAAATCTTTGAACCATGTCAGAGCCTGACGGCAGCATCATTAAGGAGACACTTTGGTGTGCCATAAGGTAGCTTTGGTGGAGCTTAAAATTTGTAAGGCAGTTGGTGAAATCTTATCAAGCCAAGTTCTCGGTCCTTGAAAAATATAAGGTAGGC
>CAWVLM010000006.1:0-9439 GCA_963930145.1 Clostridia bacterium | reverse complement strand
AGTTTTTTAACTAAAAAGTTTGCGTCTACTTCGTGTACCATAGCGGCTTCTTCAATGGTCTCTTCAAGCCCTAAATGGCAAAAAATGCAGTGCATTCCAAAGCCCATAAAAACTTCGCCCAAATTTTCATCGAGCTGAAGCACATCGTCAATAATCATATCTTTAGTAATAAGCACTTTCTTTTCTTCTTTCTTCATGCTTTATATTATAGCACAATTAAAATTAGAGTCAAATTAAATAGCATTTTTAATTAAAATTATTGTCAAAAGTTAGCAAAAAATGCAGAAAAAACACTATTTTAATATCAAAGTCATAAAATAAGGCTTTTTTCTATATGTTATAGCATGGAAAAATTAAGCGATTTTATTTCAAAAAAGGTTATATCTTTGCAAAGCGGCGAACTTGTCGGCTATGTGCTAAACGCAATATTTGACGAGAATGTTAAAACTCTCATATCACTTGTGGTTTCAGATGATGAAAATGAAAAACTTTTTGTTCTTGACTATGATGCAATTAAAAGTTTTGGCGAAGATTGCATTATGATAGAAAATGATTTTTTAAGTCTGTATCTTGAAGAAGAGACTTTCAATCCAGTTGGGAAAATTGTCTATGACATAAACGGTTTAAATTTAGGACGGGTGGTCGATGTCCTTTTGCAAGGTAGACAGGTAAAAAGGCTTGCGACCGAAAAATGCGAGTTTTTGCAGCGTTTTGTGCGAAAATCTAGTAAATATTTTATTATTTATGGTCAAAAACCAAAAAATAAGCAAAAAAATATAAAAAAGTCAATATTTGAGCATAAAGATAAAAATTTGCCTAATGTATACATTCAAGATATTAAAGCCGCACCTAAAAAAGCAGCCGAAAAGTTTTCTAATAATATTTTTAGCACAAAGCCTTATAGAATAGTGGCAAATCAAAATAGCATTATTGGAAGAGTTATGCAAGCAGATTTATATGGCTATAACAACGAAATAATAGCAAAGAAATATGATACAATAAATCAAAATATAATAAATCGTGCAAAAAAACACAACAAGCTTAATTTTTTGCTTTATTATAGTAAATAACTTTAAAAAACAATTAAATTTTAATTAAAAATGGCTTTAAAATATAATTTTTTAGTCATTTTTTATTTTTAAAGTATTTTTTACGGCATTTTTATTATTTTATAAAATTATTTTTGCACATAAAATAAAGCTTATTTTTATCATAAATCTTATTATTTATAAAAAATATGTAAAATCTCGTTTAATCGTTTGTATTTTTGCTATAAATTGTAGTAAAATAAATTAGCGAGGTAAATATGGTTAGAATAGTGCCTAGAAGAACAAAGGTTAAACTTGAATTTATAAGGGGCTTTACAGGTCTTGATTTACTACTTGCAGTAATTGCAGTCGTAATTCTTATAGTTCTTGCAGCTTCAAACTTCCCAGGACATATTTGGATTGCAATGGTATGGGCAATAATTGGCATATCACTATTTTTCAAGATTGCAGATAGTGATAGGTTTTATGTGACTATTGCTCACCTTGCAAGATTCTCTATGCAAAAGAAAAAGTATGAAAAGAACCCAAAGAAGGGCAAGCCAAACATGAAAAACATTATACCATTTGAGTCAATCTATCAAGATAGATGTATCTCTTATGGCAGCTACTATGCCGAAGTGTTAGAAGTTAAACCTATTCTATTCGACCTATTGAATGAATATAGCCAAAACAATGTTATTGATATCGGTTTTGGTAATGCACTACGAAGACTAGACGATAACCAAGTTTGTGAAATTGTCAAAATAAACAAGGCAATGGTCCTTGACAACTATGCGTACAATGAAAATAGAAAGTATGATAGACTTCTTGACCAATTATATGAGCATCAAATGACTCAAGCCGAGGTTGATGCAAGAGCACCAATCTTTGAAGAGCGTGTGGCTTTCATTGAAGATAAAAATAGAACAAACAAGATTTATAAGGACTATTTTTATCTTGTTGTTTTAGGTAAAGATATCGAAGCACTTGAAAATACAGTCAATGGTATGGCAGCATCACTTGCAACATCACTTACGCCTGTCACAACCAAAAGGCTTGTTGGAAGCGAACTTGCAGTATTTTTAAGAGCAAACTATAACAGAGAGTTCAACGAACGAGAACTTGAAAGCGTGCCATTTTCAGAATATGTAAATTGGGCAGTGCCAGAGAAGATTAAGTTCTCATCAGCTAAATATAATATTGATGGCAATAATTATAGAACCTATGCTATAACTGAATACCCACTTCAAGTAGGCAACGCATGGGGAACATCTTTCTTCCTTCTTGACCGAACAAAGGTTGTTATGAAATTTAAAAAAGCACCGAAATTTGATTCAGAAAAGAAGATTGATAAAGCCATCATGGATATGGAGACAAGACTTTCAAAAACAGGTAAGTCAAGTACGAGAATTGAAATTTCAACCCACCTTCAAACCCTTCGTAATCTTCTTGCGGAACTTAAAAACAACAACCAGCAACTATATGATATCAACACTTTCATCACATGTGAAGATGCCGCAAGAAAGGACGTCAAGGCTGTTTTGAAGCAAGAAGGTTATCGTTATACTGAACTTTTTGCAAGACAAATTGACGCCTTCATCAGCACTGGTATATCAATGAGAGATAATATAAAAGAGCTTCAGCGTGGAGTTCCAACATACACACTTGCAGGCGTATTCCCATTTGTATCGTCAGAGCTTCAAGATGAAAACGGCTTCTATATTGGCGATAACGAGTATCCTGTGTTCATCGACTTCTTTAAGCGTGATGCTCAAAGAGTAAACTCTAATATGATGATTATTGGAAAGTCAGGCTCAGGAAAATCCTTTGCAACCAAAACGCTCCTTGCAAACTTTTCAGCAGACAACACAAAAATATTCATCTGCGACCCTGAAAAGGAGTATGCAAAACTGACGGATAGCTTACATGGAAAACTAATCGACGTTGGTTCATCCTTGCAAGGTATAATAAACCCATTCCACGTTATTCGTGCACTTGATAAAGATGACGATGAAAAGGGTGAAGAGGAAGAAGGGAATGGAAAGTCAAAGAAGGTAAGGCAAGACGACTCTTTCAACCAGCACTTGCAGTTTTTAGAACAGTTCTTTAGAACAATTCTTGAAGGTATTTCCTCAGATGCCTTTGAAATCATCAACTCACTTGTTCTAGACCTTTATGGAAGATTTAATATAGATGAAAGCACAGAACTTAAAGACCTAAAGCCAACAGATTATCCAACATTTGATGACCTATATCAGCTGTTGCAAGAGAGACTTAAAACGGCAAAGGAAGAGTTCACGCTTAATAATCTTCGTGTTGCTGAAGCTTATATTCGAAAATTTGCAAAGGGCGGTCGTAACTCTAATCTATGGAATGGTCCAACATCTATTGAAACAAATGAAAACTTTGTATGTTTCAACTTCCAATCTCTTATTGCTGGAAACAATGATATGCTTACAAACGCACAAATGCTTCTAGTATTTAAGTATATAGAAAATGAAATTATCAACAATAAGGATTATAACAAAATTCATAACACCAATAGAAAAATTATTGTTGTCGTTGACGAGGCGCACACTTTCATCAATCCAAAATATCCAATAGCCCTAAACTTTATGACAGCCATGGCTAAGAGAATACGTAAGTATGGTGGTATGCAGGTTGTTATCACTCAGAATATCAATGACTTCGTTGGTTCTGAAGAAATTAAGCGTCAGTCAACCGCGGTTATCAATGCATGTCAGTACTCACTTATCTTCTCACTTTCACCAAACGATGTAAACGACCTTATTGAGCTTTATAAAAACTCTGGTGGTATCAATAAAACAGAACGTAACCGTATTGTTTCTGCAACTGTAGGACAAGCGTTCGTTATCACTTCACCAACTTCAAGAACAATGGTTCAAATCCATCCACTTGATTATGTAACATCAATCTTCAAAGAGAAGAATGAGTAATGTTATTGAAATTTTCAAATTAAAAATCATTATAAACTTTGATTTAAACTATAGAAATAATTTATATATAACTATTATTAAAGAAAATTTAGTAAGCAAATAAAAGGAAGGTTGTATGACAAAATCAAAAAAATTAAGTATGTTTGTATTTAGTTTGCTGCTTGTCGTAGCAAGCCTTCTTTTTGTAGCTTGTGGCGGAAAGGATTATTCAAATGTAACCTTAACGGCATCTCAAGAAGAAATTGTGATGTTTGCAAATGACGAAAATGCACAAAATGTTACCTTCACTATAAATAATCCCGTAAGAGATATGGCAAGTTCGCTTACATATACATTGTCAAATCCATCAATATGCACGGTATCAGTACTCAGCACTCAAAGTTATTCTACAACCTATGCCATCACAGGTGTAAAGGGTGGGGTCAGTGATATGACTGTCCGCACAAATGAAGGCAATGTTTCTCATACAATAAGAATACAGGTAAGGCAATTCTCTTCAAATATTTCGCCAGCCGACAATTCGCTTTATCTATCACTATCGTCAGAGTTTTATCCATCGGCAGCTGATTTCACCTTCTCAGACAATGCAACAGAGCGAGATTTAGACTTTTATTTTTATGGCAAAGTGAATGACAGCTCAAGCTTGACAATAGGCGATATCACTCAAAATGAAGAATATGTAAATTCTTTTGTTCAAGCAAATTTAATTGAAATGAATGACAGTCAATACATAATTTTCACAGATGAGAATGGGATTTTATATACTCTAGGGCGTGGCGTTACAAATAACAGAACTCAAAATACATTTTATAGTTTTATAAATGTAAATCTCACAGATGGCGAATATGTGTTTGATACAGCAGTTGCCACCAAAGTGCAAGCTGGTGATAAATTTACTTTTTTTGCAGTAAACCAAGTTGATGGCGGCGAAGTCATATACTGTCAACGAGATTTTTATGTGCTTATAGATATAAATTATGAAAGCGTAAGCCATGAATACGGTTATAGGATAGTTGAACATGACTATACCGCTGGTTCTGACTATTTATATAAAATAGGAGATGCAAGTCAAGGCGAAATAACCCTTGTTCCTAGTTATCAAAACACAATTCAAGATGGCATATTTATTGGCAACACGGTGGATTTTATCACTATATATTTGGGCGTCACAATAGCAAGCGAAAATGATTTAATGCAAGTTAGGTCTTATGTTGATGATGCAAATGTCATAAACGTCAAGCGTATAGAGTCGCTTTCATCAAATGGTCAGACAACATATTATTTTCAAATAGATTGTGCAACAGGGGTTGAAGATCTTACTAATTTAAATATAAATTTCTATTATGAAGGCTTTGAAAATAGCGAAGATGAGAATGTAAACTTTGTCTATTCAATTCCTGTAAACATACGCGTTATTCCTACAAACTTACTTATAAATAATATTGATTTCACAATTTCAGAGATTGTATATACTTTCTATAACAGCTACGCAGGCAATTCGTTCGGCTGGCAAGAGTTTTTATTCTCAGTAAATCCAGAAGATGCAGAATATGACGAACTTATTATAGATTTAACTGACACCGACCTTCAACTTAGATATAACAACACAATATATCAAGACCAAGCTGTTATAATCTATGACTTAAGTCAGCCTGTATATATCAAAGGCGTAACCGATGCAGCTATAACTAGTGGCAGGCAAACCATCCCAGTTTCCTTGAATTTTAATGTTATTCAAGAGGGTAGTTTGAAGCTTTCGCTGCAGTATGAGATTGTTCAAGGTGCAACCTTTGTTGAATTTCAAACAGAAGAGTTTTCTGATCGAATTTATTTAGATTTAAATGCACAAGAACCTGTTGAATTTTTAGATCTTTACGCTGATGCTCAATTTTCTAGTATCACAGTAAGCAATTTGTCGGGCTCTAGTGTAGCAAGATTTATTATTGACGAGCAAAATCCTTACAAACAAGAAGGCAGCAAGTATCTATTGAATTTACATATCAAGGCAATCGCCACAGGAACAGGCACCTATTCAATAGTCCTTGACAATGGCGTACAAACAACACTTACAATCACCGTTCAAGAGTCATTGGGAGACATTTCAATATCTACACAAAATCAACAAAATAGCATTAAATATATAGAAGATGTTAAAGAAACTGAAAGAAATTCAACTTTATTGTATGTTTTTAATGCAGCAGATGAAACCACATTCTTTGATATTGAAGTTGTTGCAAATGACAATGTTTCGTCAACTGCTATCACAAATATACAATTCAATTTCACATCGCAGTTAATTCAACTTAACGATGTCACAAACAACAATAAAAATTTCAATGTCTATTTAAGGGCAAACGGCTCAAGTGAGCTTCAACTAACGATAGGCGGCTATAGCATTACTGATTTTAGGCTTGAAGCTATAACAAAAACATATTATTTAGATATAGTAGCATTTAATTATATCGGCAACTTAAATGTATTTAAAGAAAGTGATGGTGAAGGGAATTACCTTGACCAGAGCAGCACAAACGAGAACATAAGAAACTATGGCGTAAATGCAGCATATGCCGATGTCTATTCAGGCACATCTCTCACAAGTGCAAGAGAAGCGGTGTTTAACATAACAGTCAATAATAAAGATGCATATCTTTTTGCAAATCCTAGTTATTTAAATGCCGACACTCGCACTATGTATGTTGAAAACACCTTTGATCAAAGCTATGTATACTGGGAAACAGACTCAGATTTAGGAATTCAAAAGAATGGCGAAGCTGTGAATATTATGTATCAATCAACTGAAGAGAGCAATGTCTATACCATTGTTGGCTTAGGCACATTTGATACAGAAACCTTGACCTTCACAGCCTTCAGCAATATTCAAAATCCAAGAACCTTCAAACTTATAGCCCATGTTAGACAATACGGACGGGTATATTCATACACAATAAACATCCGAATTTCAGTTTATGAAGAGGTAAGTCGCATCACACTCCAAGACAGCATCACAAGCATTGAATTTACATCCACTGAAAGGCAATTTTCTCTTATTGCATACCCAACAAATTTAACTGCCACAAATGGTGAAATCGTTGCTTTGTTTGAAGGCGGTGATATCACAATACAAAGAGACGATGGGTCAACAGCAACATATTACATGCTGGATGAGGACTCCATTGAGTATATTGAAAGTGATGGTAGATATCAAATTACCTTAACTGTCAATGACGAGTTTGTGAAATATGCAGAAGACTATCAAGATGCAATGGAAGGCACATTATATATAGCTGCTCGCGATTGGCTTGACGATAATAATAATATATTAAGCGACTATCAAGACCTAGCGATAGAAATCGAGGTGCGTTTCGCAAATGGAACTGAACAAAATAGATTTACTTTAAATAGTGCACAAGACCTTGTAAACATGAATTTATCCGCACACTATCAAATTAGCACAACAATAGATGTTTCATCAATAAGCGACAAACTTCCACTTGGACAACTCCAAGGCTCGATAGTTGGAACTAGCGAATATGCTGAAATAACAGGAATCAATATTATAAATTCATCTTCAATAAACAATATTGAGTATTATGGTATCTTTACAAGCATAGGCACAAACGCATATATTGAATACGTCAAATTCACTGGAGAATTTAATATAGGCAGCACAGAAAATGAAGATGCCTTTGCTTCTGGGGGAAGCTATATAGGTCTTGTCGCTGGTGAAAATAACGGCACACTAATAAATATAGGCGTCACAATAGCAAGTTCTAGTATAAATGTTAAGAGCGGCTATGTCGGCGGCGTTGTTGGTTGCAATAACGGCACAATAATCCAAGATTACACATTATTTGAGGACAATTCTTCAAATACAAGAACATATAGCGAAGAACAATTAAAGAACGTAGAGGGCAATTATAATATTGTTGGTAGCGGAAGATACAGCTTGGCAGGGTTAACTCCAAATATACTTGTATATATGGAAGGGACTGTAACTGTAAGTTATGTTTCAACCCAAGATGTTAATATTTTGACCTATGTTGGCGGTGTTGCAGGGCAAAATAATGGAACAATAGAAAAGATAGACAGCAAAGTTTTAGCTTTTACTGGATATACAAATTATATGGCGTATACTCAAATTTCACTTGTTCCAATATCATTTAATGGGTATACAACCTTCACAAATCAGACCTATGTTGGCGGACTTGCGGGCACAAGCGGCAATTCAAGCACAATCATTGGTGGCTATAACAACTATCAAAATGACACATTAACTTTCATGCGTTATAGGCACTATGAAGGTGCAAACGAAACAGCCACAGATAATGATTACATCGCAGGGCAAGGTATTGTCGTTGGCGGACAGGTAAGCGGTTATGATTATGTTGGCGGCGTGGTCGGATATATTGATGCGATAGGTGATGGCGGTATTGCACAAGACAATTTCACAGGCATCACGTCACGTACTTTCGTAAGGGGACTTTTGTCTTCAGTTGCAACTCCAACACCAGCAAGCGTAGCGGCAATTGCAAATATTAAAAATGTAAACAACATGAATTCAGCTTTTGCTATGCAGGCTGTTGACGTTGGAAACACTGGCATCAATTCGTCAATGATAGTGCTTCACAACACCACAGTTATAAACTCATATTTTAGGGAAACAAATATTGCAAATTCAAACAAACTTGCCTTTGGCAACTCAAGTGGAAACACCGTTGCTATAATGAATGGAACGGAAGGCGAAGAACAAGAGAATATCAAATATACCAACGTCAACACATTTGTTATGTCAAGGTCTAGAATTGAAATGGCAGACTCAAACATAACAATCAATAATCTTATAAGAACGTCATATTATGGCGATTTTGTCATCGTCGGCGACAATGGCAACACCTTACTTGCTCAATCATTCTTTACAGAGGGTGGTGACATATTCCTATCTCTTAATGCAGGTTTTAATAACAAACTCACACCAGAAGGCTATGAAAATCATCAAAGTGTGGGCAATAAAGAGATTTATTATATGTTCTACTTTGCGGTTTCATCTGCAGGCGGTGACGGCAGCCAAGACTATCAAGAGCTTCTTGATACTTATATGAATAATGTAAGTTTCAATAGCACTCTATATCCATTTACAACAAATGGTGAAATGACCTTTACATCAAATACACGCGACATTTTGACAATCGATCAAAATGGACGAATAACTGTCAAGGGAACAGGTATTGCAAATATAACCGCAACAAGTATTTTAAACACAAACAATGCAATTGAATTTTATATTTATGTTGTCAATTATTTCAATCCTGATGCCCAAGGCTTTACTGAAGAAGTTGAAGATACATCAATTATATATCCAAATGGTTCTTCAAGCTCCTTGCCAATAGGCGACACAACTATAAATTTAAGGGGACAAAATAGTGCTTCACTCTATGTTAGACCGCACTATACTTT
>CAWVLM010000005.1:0-11656 GCA_963930145.1 Clostridia bacterium | reverse complement strand
TGTTAAAATTTGCCATTTTTTATCTTACCAAGGCGGTGCACTACCGACTGTGCTACATTAGCATATTCAGTTTTTGAGTAAAATTTTGTTGTTTTTTAAGTGGTTAAATTTGGCATTTTTTATCTTACCAAGGCGGTGCACTACCGACTGTGCTACATTAGCATATTCAGTTTTTGAGTTAAATTTTCTTGTTTTTCAAGTGGTAAATTTTGGCTATTTTAAAATTACCAAGGCTGTGCGCTACCTGCTGCGCCACATAAGCATGTTGAAATTTGAGTGAGCTTTTTTCAAACTAGATTTATTTAAAAGTTGATAGGTGCTCCACAATGACAAAATCTTTAAATTACTAGCCATTGTTAAAGCTATGCCAATGGTAAAAATTGCTGGCTATGAAAAACCTTATAAAGTATAAAATTTTGAGCACTTTGAAAAGCCTTGCACTTAAATTCTTGGCAAGCATGGAAAGTATATCATAAGAAAAGGGGATTGTCAATTAAAAAAGCCTTTTTAGTAAATGAATTTGTTTGGTCAGATTAAAAAATATTTCATATAAAATGATAGGAGGCTTTATGGATAGGTTAAATGTTGCTATTGTTGGATATGGTAATTTGGGACAAAGTTTGGAGACGTTGCTTTTAAAAGATGAGCGATACTATTTAAAATATATTTTTTCTAGAAGAGACGTGAAAGCGGGAGTTGAAGTTAAGCCTATCGAGAAGGCAGGGGACTATAAACATGAAATTGATTTTTTATTCATGTGTGGCGGCTCAAAAAGCGATATAGAAAGTCAAAGTGAAGTTTTAGCGAAGGACTTTAATACAATAGACTGTTTTGATAACCATAATCATATAGAGAGTTATCTATCAAAACTAGATAGAGTTGCAAAAGAAAGCAAGCATACTTGTGTCTGTTGCTGCGGATGGGACCCTGGACTATTTAGTATGATGAGATTATTGTTTGATGCTGTGGAAGGTAATTTTTATACTTTTTGGGGTAAAGGTGTCAGTCAAGGGCATTCACAGGCAATAAGAGAAATAGATGGGGTTAAAGATGCTATCCAATATACATTGCCAAATAAAGATATAGAAAAAATGATTAAAAGTGGATTAAAACCGCAAGTTGACCGCAAAGATTTTCATAGACGTCAATGTTTTGTTGTGGCAGATGGTAATAAAAAACTGATAAAAGAAAAGATTGTGTCAATGCCAGATTATTTTAAGGGCTATAAAACAACAGTTAATTTTGTATCAGAAGATGAGATAATTAAGCATAAGATTTTATTTCATGGTGGAGAAGTTTTAACGCTTAATAACTCAATAAACTTTTCATTAAAACTTGATAGCAACCCGCTATTTACAGCAAAAGTTATGAAAGCATATGGCGTTGCTCTTTATAGGATGTTCACAAATAAATTTTATGGGGCTTTTAGCATTTTAGATGTTGCTCCAAAATATTTAGCGGTTGATAACTATATAAAATATATTTAAAATTTAAAAATATATTAAATTCTATTTAAAAAGACAATATTTTTATAAAATTTCTGTGTTTTTATTAAAAATTTATTAAATTAAAAAACAAGCGGATTTTGTTGCTTTGGGGCTAGCGGCAATAAATTTTAAAAAAATTTTTTAAAATTTTAGGCGAAAAATCAAAGATTTTTTGCCTGCACGCTTAAAACTTTTAAGCGTGCTTGCCGCTAGCCCCCGCGTCCAGCTTTTTCTATAGTAAAGCTATATTTCCGCGAAATAAAGTTTGTTTATAAAATAAAAAAGGTATATATAAAATAAGATATATAAATTTAGTTGCATTTTAGTATATTTATGTGATAAAATTTAAAAAAGGAGAGTTTAATGGGAATTTTAAAGAATATAGAGTGGACAGACACATCTAGTAATTTGATTATATGGAAATATCCAATAAATAAAGACCATGTAAATAAAGGCTCAGCACTTACTGTAAGAGAAAGTCAAGTGGCTATATTTGTTGACAAAGGCAGACTTGCAGATGTATTTTTGCCAGGCTTTTATAAGCTTGACACAGAGAATATGCCAGTGCTTACAAAACTCATGTCTTGGAAATATGGTTTTGAAACACCATTCAAGTCAGACATTTATTTTGTCAACACAAAGCAGTTTACCAATCAAAAGTGGGGGACAGTAAATCCAATTCTTGTGCGTGACAAGGACTATGGAGCGGTTAGAATACGCGGCTTCGGCAACTATTCATTCAAGGTTGACGATGCTTATGTGTTTATGCAAAACTTGAGCGGAACAAACACTAAGTTTGAAACCTCGCAGATAACAGACTACTTAAGAAGCATGGTTGTATCAGGTATTTCAGATGCAATCGGAGAAAGCAAGATTGCAGTGCTTGATATGGCGGCAAACTTACAAGAACTTTCAAAGATAGTTCAAACAAAGGTTGCAGAAGATTTCAAAAAGATAGGGATTGAACTTACAAACTTTGTTTTTGAGAGTTTCTCGCTTCCAGAAGAACTTGAAAAAGCCCTTGATAAGAATACTACACTTGGCATGTATAGAAATAACATGGACGTTTACACTCAGATGGAGACACTCGAGGCTATGAAAGAAGCGGCCAAAAATCCAGGAGCTGCAGGTGGAACAATGGGTGCTGGTATGGGGCTTGGCATGGGTATGGGACTTGGAAATATCTTTGCAAACAATATGCAACAGATGCAAAATATGAATAATCAAAATCAAGCTCAAGCAAATAAACAGCCGCAAAGAACCTGCCCAAACTGCAATGCCGTGCTTCACGGAAATCCTAAATTTTGCCCAGAGTGCGGGCAAAAACTCAAATTAGTTTGCCCAGACTGCGGAACAGAAGTAAAAGCAAATGCTAAATTTTGTCCAGAATGTGGAAGGAAACTTAAATAATGGAAAATGAAGTAAAAGAAACAAACGCCGAGCAAGCTCAAGAGCAAGACGTGAGTAGTAAACTTTATAGTGACGACAACCTAGAAGTCACAACCTTTAAGTGTGCTAATTGTGGTGGTGAAGCAGTTTTTGACCCAAGCACACAAAAGATGCATTGTATGTATTGTGGAAGTTATTTTGAAGTTGACAATCACACGATAGTTGAAGAGCGAGACTTAGGTGAACTTTTGAAGAGCGGCAATGTTTGGGAAGACGCGGAAGTATATCAGTGCAAAAGCTGCGGGGCAAAAGAGATACTTGACGGGCAAGAGATTTCAATGAAGTGTCCGTTTTGTGGTACAAGCAATATAGTAAAAACTGAAGAATTGCCAGGGCTTAAACCGCAAGGCATCACACCTTTCAAAATTGATAGGGCACAAGCGAAAAATATTGCTACCACATGGGCAAAGAAAAAGAAATATGCACCAAGGGACTTTAAAAAGTCGCTCAAACTTGATAAAATACATGGAATTTACAACCCTGTTTTCACTTTTGACGCTTTGACGAAGAGCTCGTATAATGGAACGCTCGGCAAATATATAACTAGATATAGATATGAGCATGGCAAGAGAGTTGCCCACACTGAAACTCGTTATTTCAGGATAAGTGGGTTTCAAGATGTCACTTTTGATGACCTTTTAGTTCAAGCTTCAAATTCAATTCCATCTGATATCATCAAGGATATTGAGCCTTTTCCATCAAAGAAGGCACTCGAATATAGAACAGACTATTTGCGTGGATACTTTGCAAATACATATAATAAGTCGGGGCAAGAATGTTGGGATGAGTGTAAGGCAGCAATGAACAATAGCATAGAGAGACAGATTCTCAAACGCTATGACTATGACGTCAAGGTTGCTCTTCATGTTAACACCGCTTTTCTAAATGAACAATATAAATATGTTCTAGTTCCAATCTATGTAGGTCATTATAACTATAAAAATAAACTTTATAACTTTTATATCAATGGTTATAACGGAAAAATTGGTGGGAAAACACCAATCTCGGCACTAAAAGTTACATTTACAGTTATATTATCACTGCTTTTGGTTGCTGGAATTATATTGTTATTCATGTATTTATAGGAGGGAGTATGAACTGGAGTGAAATAGCGTTTATCTGTGTATCGGCGGTGCTTTTGATTGTTGTCATCGGCTGGTTTGTAACAGCAAAGCAGCAAAAATCAAAGGATAAAGATAAAAAAGTCGACGATTATGAGATAATTGACGGCGTGAGATACACCAAAGATGACAAGGTGATTGAAGAAAATGGTAAGGTGAAAGTTACGCTAAAGAAGGGCGACATCATGCTTGAACGCGGCAGAGAATATAAGGTTGGCAAAGATTTGCTAGCTGGCAAATATACCGTTTTAACAGGCGACGAAAATACTCAAGAGATAAATATAAGAATAGGCGGACTTGTTAAAGAATATAAACATTTTTCTTCGATTGTATTGACTGACGGGGATGTAATCTCTGCAGTTTCTGCAAATGTAGTTTTAAGATAGGAGGGTTTTATGGGAAGAAATTTATGGTATAAACTGCTTGGTGCATTGCTTGTTTTGGTGGCGGCAGTACTTTGGATTTTGTCGCTAACAGTGCCTGAAAAATTTGGATTTTTCTCTCTTGCTTGGGCAGGAGTGATAATCTGTGGCGGACTTGGACTTATTTTGATTTTGCAAGGTTGTTTTCAAAAAAACGCAAACACTATCAAAAAATTGAAAATTTGGTTTGGCATTGTGCTTGTTATTTGCGGTGTGCTTTGTCTTATTTCAGAGCTTGCAATACCTGATAACCTTGTGATACCAATTATTGCAATAGTTGTTGCAGTTGGACTAATTATCACGATTATTGCGTCACGCGGTAGTAAGTGGGATGAAGGCGATAATCACAAAATAGGCTACAAAAATTATCATGAAAGAAAGGCTGAAGAAGAGAAGGCGGCAGAAAAAAACAAAGAAGAAAGCAAATAATTTTATTATAAAAACAGCATAAATTACCATTTTTGTGCTGTTTTTTGTTATATTTATTTCTTTTAATTATTATTTGATTTTGAGCACATAATTTCTTTGGTTTAGGAAATATTGTTTATTTTGAATGTTTTTTATATTACTATATTTGTTAAAATATGAATTATGTTAAGTTTTTTATTGCTTGTAAGCATAGTTTGACAATTTGATATTACTACGCGGAAAAGTGCAGCCTTTTTTCAAAAGGCTGCAGCAAGACTTTTTATGTTTAAAAAGCCTTGCCGAAAATTTGTTCAAATTTTCGGCTTTTCCGCGTTTTTTCATGCGGATTTATCAAAAAAGCACTAAAAAACCCTATTTCATCTAAAAAACTAGCATACTAAAAGCTAAACGCAACAATATAACGCTGTCAATTTTTCATTTATTATTCAAAAAAAGAATAGACCGAGCTATTCTTTATCAAATACAGAATTGCAATAAGGGCAGCGATAACTGCCATTTTCTATAGCTTCAAGAGTGGCGCCGCAGTTAGGACAAATGTTTTTGACGATTTTCTTTTTAGGCTCTTCCTTTTGATTACTTTTAAGATTTGCCCCATCAAAAATGTATCCTACAATATACTTTTTCTTGATAGCCTTTGCAACATAGTCTCTTGCTTCACGCTCACGTAGCTGAAGCTGAGTTGCAATCTCAGTCATGTTTGTAAGATGGTCGTCCATCACTGCATCCACAACATGTTTTTGAGTGCGAAGAGTGCCGTAGCTTATCCAAATCATAGGCGTGCCATAAAAACCTATCACAGTCATAGCAATACCTATTCCCATGATAGCCATATTTTTAGATGCACCAACTATAATAAGTGGGATGCCAATCACTAACATGCATGATATAACAATGGCTATAATAAGCCTTTTTCTTACATCTTTATTTATATCAACTCTTTTTTTATCTACCATAACCATATTATATTATAAATTATATCAAAAAGTAAAGAAATAATTTCAAAATAGCAAAGGTTTTTATAAAATATAATTTAAAAATCAATATAAAAAGTTTCTTTTTATAGCTAAATAGATACTTATTTATAAAAGCTTAGCTGTAAAAATAAAAGAACATAAGCCTACCTTATGTTCCTTATGTTTAAATATGTATCGAAAAATTAGCACTTTTGCATAATTAAGGACTATATTTTAAGCCTGTGACACATCTTATCCAGCGACAATTTTTAATCTTCTTTTGTTTCTTCGTTGACTTCAATATTTTCTGCTGCATTTGCAGAAGGATTTTGTTTTCTAAGTTCTTCTAAAATTTGAGTTAAAAGTTCTTCTTGGGTTGGCTTAGGTGGAACAGGTGCAGGTTTGTTTTTCTCGCGAAGCTCTTTTGTTGCTGCGATCACTGCTTGATGGTCTTTCATATTTACCCCTTGTTCTTTCAGAACTTTCTTTTCATCTTTGGTTGGTCTTTCTGAAACGCTCTTTTTCCAAAATCCTTGAGCATTCATCATAATTCTTAAAACAATAAATAGAATAAATGCAACAAGTATAAAGTTGATTATAGCAGTTATAAAGGCACCCCAATCAATATAAATGCTGTTTGCAAGGTCGATTGTCCCATCTTCAAGCGTCACCTTTTTCAAGAATGTGTAAGCCGAGTCAAGCCCAGCGCCGCCAAGAGATAAAAGCCAGTTTATGCAAGGCATGATGATTTTGTTGGTGAGTGCAGTTACAATAGCGGTGAAAGCACTAGCAACGATAACACCAATAGCCATATCAACAACGTTGCCACGACTTATAAATTTTTTGAAGTCACTAAAAAATTTTTTTACTTTTCCCATAAATTTTTTCTCCAAAAATATGATAGTAGAATTATTGAAATAAATCAATTATTTTATCAAATTTTGTTGAAAAATTTTTAAATAAATAACAGTAGATATTTTTTGCAAAATTAAAGTAAATGCTGTCAAAAAATATAAAATTCAATGATTTTTTATGTTTTTTACACTTTTTTCAAGAAAAATAATATATTTTATCAAAAATTGTTCTATTTGCATGACAATTTTTTTAAAATTGTTTATAATAATTTTAGTTAAAAGGAGGGATATGGAGCGATATATTTTTAATGAATGTGTCTATCTAGGCACAGACGCACGAAAGTGTCTGCCAGATGAACTTGCACGTAGAGGCTTTAAAAGGGTTTTTCTTGTCAGTGACCAGACAATCATCAAGAGCGGCGTGCTACACAAGGTTTCATCAGTGCTTGAAGAAGGAAATATCAAATACACAGTTTTTTCAGATATTAAGCCTAATCCGACTGTTGAAAATGTTCAAAATGGAATAAGGGCACTAAAAAAGTGCAAACCAGATGTGATAATTGCTGTAGGTGGTGGCAGCGTTATCGACACAGCAAAGGCTATCGCAGTCATAGCAAAAAACAAACAACATAAAGACGTACTTTCACTCGCAGGTGCGGTTGACACTGCTAATAGATGTTTCCCGCTAATTGCACTTCCAACCACAAGCGGAACGGCTGCTGAAGTGACAATCAACTATGTTATAACTGACTCATCTAGCAAAAGGAAACTTGTTTGTATCGATCCGCATGATATACCAATCATGTCCATAGTTGACGCCGAACTTATGCGTAGCATGCCTTCATCACTCACGGCAAGCACGGGCATGGACGCACTGACACATGCAATAGAGAGCCTTATCACAAAGGGAGCGACAGAATTTAGTGATATGTTCGCTGAAAAAGCAATATCAGTTATTGCAAAATTTTTGGAGCGTGCATATAAAGATGGAAATGATATGCAAGCGAGAGAAGAAATGGCTTTTGCTCAGTATGTGGTAGGTATGGGCTTTAGCAATGTTGGGCTTGGAATAGTTCATTCAATGGCGCACGCGCTTGGCGGAAGGTTTGATATAGCTCACGGTACGGCAAATGCGATGTTGCTTGCAACAGTGATGCAGTATAATGCAGATTCACCATCAAAACCTAAGTATAGAAAGATCGCCGAGTGTTTCGGCGTTGACACTAAAGACAAAACCGATGATGAGTGCGTTAAGCTTGCTGTTAGGGAAGTTAAAAAACTTGCCAAGAAACTTAATATTCCTAAATCGCTCTCAGAATTTGGAATCACTGAAGCTGATTTAGAGCCGCTCAGTCACGATGCCTATGTTGACATCTGCACAGGTGGCAATCCAAGGGAGACAAGCGTGGAAGACATCAAAAAATTATACAAATCAATTTTATAGTGTGAATTTTAATAATTATTAAAATTTGACAAAAAATCACAAAAAAAATCGCAAAAAACATTAAAAATTTATAAATCAATGAAAAAATAAAAAACAGCCGACAAATCTTTACTGCAATTCTATGTAAAAAATCTTAATAAAAAGTTTTTAAAAGGGGGTTAAAATGAAAGCTTTAACAGGATTTAGTACAAACAAAAATGCATACGAAGCAGGACTAGAAGCCGCAAAAATGGCGGGAAAATCAAAGGACGCAAAACTCGTGTTTGCGTATATGAGTTGTGACTATAAAATAAAAGATGTTATAAAAGGTATCAAACAGGTGTATGATTGTCCAGTTATTGGTAACACTTCATTTACAGGAGTGATCATGCCGCAGGGTTACATAGGCGGCGACAAACCATTCGTTGGACTTATGGTTTTATCAGACCCTAACATGATAGTAGGTGTGGGTATTGCCGAGAGAAAGGCATATCAAAACGCACTAGAGGCAGGCGAAGCTGCAACAAAACACGCCCGCACTATGACGAAGATGCCTTATAATGATGTGCCTGATGTAATGTATATGGCAGCCAGCCCAACAGAAGAAGAGTTTTTCTTGAAGGGTGCAAATAGAGTTGTTGGACGAGTGCCTCTTTTCGGCGGTTCGGCAGCTGATAACACTATCACTGGCAAATGGAAACTCTATCTTGACGGCAAGGTTACAGATGAAGGTGTGGCAGTTGCACTTATCTATATGAATGGTCGTTTTGCAAACGAGTTCACAGGAGCATACAGAGAAACAAAAGACATGGGTATTATCACAAAGGTTGAAGGAGTAAGACGGCTTGTAACTATTGATGGCGTTCCTGCAGTGAAGAAATATGCGAAATGGCGTGGGATGAAACCTTCGGAGCTTATGGGTAACGCACTTTTATCTGCAACAATAACAAGTCCACTTGGCGTAAAGGACAGGCTTGGCGACCTTATTGCTATTCGTCATCCAATGTTTGCAAATGATGATTATTCAATGAATATCGGTGCAAACCTTGCTGAAGGCACAGCGGTTATTAGAATGGAGGCGACTGTTGATGAGCTTATTTCATCAGTTGGCGAAACATTGAGAAAATTGAATGCAAGACTTTCAAAACCTGCCGTTTGTTATCATCTTGTGCATTGTGGTGGCAGACGTGCTGGCATTGATTCAAGAATAGGAGAGGTCTATGATGAAATCAAAAAGAATATCGGGGATGTTCCGTTTATAATGGAATTTACCTTCGGCGAGTATGGCTACGTTGATGATGGTCGAAACACAACAGGCGGACTGATGCTATCTTTCACCGCATTTACAAAATAGGGGGTAAAAATGCAAAATATAATAAATGGTAAATTTGTTGATGCAAGCAATAAAGAGACGATGAGAATAGTCAATCCTTACACGGGCAGACTTATTGAAACAGTTCCTAATAGCACAAAAAAGGATGCTAATAGGGCGGTAGAATACGCAAAAAAGGCTCAAAAAACATGGAAAAACGTTCCAATCCACGAAAAAGTTGATATTTTAATGAAATTTTTAGAGCTTGTAGAGGAAAACAAAGACGACCTTGCTAAAACTCTGTGCAAAGAAACAGGGAAACCCATCTCTCAAGCCTATGGAGAAATTGCAAACATTAGAATTTCTTTTGAAGCTTTTTGTGAAAAGGCAAAACATTTGTATGGTAATGTGATACCAGCAGGCACAGAAGCAGGTCAAGAAAAAACTCTTCAACTTACCGTTCGAGAGCCGCTTGGTGTTATGCTTGCAATCATACCTTTCAATTTTCCATGCGACTTATACGACCAAAAGGTTGCACCTGCTATCCTTGCAGGCAACACAGTTATTGTAAAACCACCACATCAAAACCCGCTCACACTTATAAAACTTACAAAACTTTTGCATGATGCAGGGCTTCCAAGTGGTGTTGTTCAAATTCTCACAGGAGAAGGTGCAATAGTTGGCAACGCACTGGCTAAAAATCCTGACGTTCATGGCATAACATTCACAGGCTCAACAGCTGTAGGCAAAACAACCTATCTTAATGGTGCAGAGCATCTTGCACATGTTGCACTAGAGCTAGGCGGCAATGATGCCTTTATTGTATTTGACGATGCTGACATTGACCTTGCAGTAAAAGAAGTTGTGTGGGGCAGGATGTATAACACAGGACAGGTGTGTTGTGCAAGCAAGCGTTTTATCGTTCAAAAAGGTGTATTGAAGGAATTTGAAAGGAAGGTTGTTGACACAATAAGCAAGCTTGTTGTTGGAAATCCTATGGATAAAAAGACAGATATTGGTTGTCTTGTAACAAAGGGAGCTTGTGAAAAAGCCGTTAAGCAGATAGCAAGGGTTGTAGAGCAGGGCGGAAGAATAATCTATGGCGGAAAAGCACATGACGCTGTGCTTGAGCCAACTATCATAACAGATATCCCAAGGACTGCAGATGTTGCACTTGATGAAGAAATATTTGCACCTGTTGTAAGTATTATACCTTTTGAAAATGAGAAGGATGCTGTTGAAATTGCAAACGCATCATGCTATGGACTTTGTGGCTGTGTGTTTACTCGCGACATGAAAAAAGCATTCAATATTGCACGTCAACTTGAATGTGGCGGAGCGGTTATAAATGGTGCAAGTTTCCATAGAAGCTTTGAAATGCCGTTTGGTGGATATAAGATGTCTGGCATAGGCACAGAAGGCGTTATGAGCACCTTTGACCAAGTGACAAAAACAAAGACCATAACATTAAAGAATATCTTTGAATAAAAACAACAAAATTATAGATTGGCTTTTCAATCTATAATTTTGTTTATTTGGTGCATTTAGGTTTTGCATATTTGTGGTATTTTTTATATTGTGCAAGGTAATTTTAAGAGTATGTAAATTTAAAGGGGTGCTTCAAAGAGCTGGGGACGCACGCGGAAGCAGTGCGAAAATTTCGCACAAGAAATCTTACGATTTCTTAAATTTTCAACAAGTTGAAAATTTGCTTCCGCGTGCATACAAAAAACCTTATCAAAAAGTCAATTAAAGAAAATTTAAGAAAAACCAGCAAAAAACAACAAAAAAATGACTAAGGTTAGTAGATTTTGAAACTAGCAGAATATTTGAGACTAGCAGAATAAAAATAATAAAAGGAGTTCTACTTTTTAAAGTAAAACTTTTTTTATAATAAGTTTCAAAAATAATAGACTAAGGTTAAAATATTTTGAAACTAGAAAAAAGACTATCAAATTATTAAATTGTATGTTATAATTAAAACATAGGAGCAAAAAGTGAATTTTATAGTAGATAAACGAACAGAGTTGATGAGCATTGTTTTAGCATTGTCGCAAGGAAATGAATATATTGAAGAACACTTTTCTTTTGACATTAAAGATGAATATAGACAACTAGCATATAATCACTTTTCCAAGTTCAAAAATCACAAAGCGGTTGCACTAGCCAAACAAATAGCCAAGAATGTTGAAGGGTTTTGTTTTGA
>CAWVLM010000004.1:0-4677 GCA_963930145.1 Clostridia bacterium | reverse complement strand
ATTTGCATGTTTGTCCTTGTGTTTAGGGATTTTCTTTATGTGCTATCAATTTGATTTGTCTAGCAGTTTAACAGAAAAAACAAACTATGCTTCCACTTCCACCACCATTCAGTTTGATAAGAATAAAGGAACGGGTGGCACGGATTCTATAACAGTAACGCAAGGGCAATCTATGCCCACAATATCAGTCCCTTCTAGAGTAGGCTATACCTTTCAAGGCTACTATGATTCAGAAACTACGCATAATGGCAATGATACTGGAACAGGAACGCAATATTATACCAGCACGGGAACAAGTGCTAGAAATTGGGATGGCACATCTTCCACAGCCACCCTTTATGCTCGCTGGGATCCGATAACCTACAACGTATCATATAATTTAAAAGGTGGATATTGGTCTTATAGCTTGGAATATTTAGTAGAATTTGACGAGACTTTTTCGCCCGCAATTCCTAAAAATGATGGGTATACTTTTATTGGTTGGACGGCATCAAATATTGACACATCTACCGCACATTATAGTGAAAGTGTAAATTATAATGATCATTCAATACATATGGGGGAATGGACGAACGGAAGCACCATGGTTAAACCACTTTATATTGATGGTATAGAATTTTATTTTTTTAGTGAATTACAATCAACGCAAGGTGCAACAGTCACTCTGATAGCCAATTGGACAGGCAATTCTTACCAAGTCGAGTTTGACGGCAACGGAGCAACAGACGGCAGCATGACAAATCAGTCTTTCACCTATGGCTCATCACAAAGATTAAAGACAAATGCCTATGAAAGAGAAGGATACACTTTCTTAGGCTGGTCAACAGATAAAACCGCAACCAAGGCAAGCTACACCGATGGTCACTTGGTGAACAACTTAACCACCACCAAAGACGATATAGTCACACTCTATGCAGTATGGGAAGCAAATCCATACACTTTAACTTTTGATGCAAATGGTGGCACTGTCAGCCCAAGCAGCATCTCAGTGACCTATGGCGAACCTTATGGAGCACATAACGGCGGCGTTCTCCCAACCCCAACCCGAAAAGGGTATTGGTTTACTGGTTGGTATACATCAATGTCAGGAGGCAGTAAAAACGAAAGAATTGCATCAGATACATATAATATAGATGGCGACAGCACGCTCTACGCAGGGTGGTATGATACATGGTATAACCATAGAGAAAAACCAAGCGGCTCAGGCACAGCGAGCAACCCATACCTAATCAGCAAGCCAGAGCATCTTGGCTGGCTGTCGTATAGAGTTGCAAACGGATACGATAAAAATGCATATTGTAAACAAACAGCGAATATAGATTTAATATATGGTGCTAGGAGTACTATGTATTTATGGTATCCAATAGGAGATCAAGACCATGCTTTTTCAGGCAGCTATGATGGACAAGGATATAGAATATGGTATTATTGTCGTGGGGTCATAGATGAGCCAGTTTATTATCAAGAGTATTTAGGGTTATTTGGCTATTGCAATGGAGCAAATTTGAGCAATATATATGTGGCTCCAGAAGCAATTTCAAGTTTAAGCTATTCAGGAGCGATAGCAGGTTATGCCACAAATACAACGATATCAAATTGTGCGACAGGAATTGTTTCATTGACAACCACAAATTCGTCAACCCGTGGAGCAATAGTAGGTTATGGCACAAGCAGTGTGACAATAAAAGAATGTGCAGTACTTGAAGCTTCAACGCCAACAGACGACTTGAAATTATCAGGCGGCTCATCAAAAATTCAAAACTGCGTATATATTATGAATGGCAAGAAGGGCTACACAGGCACAGATTTTAGTAATTTCACCTATATTAAGGGTATGAAAATACCATTGCCAAAAGGAATCTCATGGCTTGCACAAGGCGGCAGTCCAGCAACTCTTGCAATAGTCCAAGCTTGGGCAAAAAGCTAAATTCTAAAAAAAACAGCAGCATTAAAACACAATACAAACCAACATAAAAAATTCCATATAGAGCAAAATCTATATGGATTTTTAATTGCTTATTTGTTCGCTTTTTTAATAAACATATATGACAAAATGGTTGTAAAACTTTTTTAGCAACATTTTCGCCTATTTGTTAGATTGCCAGCTATGCGTTATCTTTTGTGAAATAGCCAAAGCCGTAGCATTTTGCACCAACATGAGAGCCAACAACGCAGCCAATTTCACCAATAATAATCTCTTGGTCAGCGGCAAGGCGTGGTTTTGCCTTTTCTTTAAGTCTTTCAGCGGCTTCTATGGTATCAGAATGCACAACATAGAATGCTCGAGAACTATCCATATTTTCAATTTTGTTTAATATGTAGTTTTCAGCTTTTGGCAGTCCTTGACACTTTGCGATATTCAAAACCTTGCCATTTTCTATAGACACAATAGGTTTAACTCCCAGCAGCGAGCCTACGATTGCACTTGTCGAAGACAGTCTACCGCTATTTTTAAGATATTTAAGGTCGTTGATAATTGCATAAACATGAATATTTCTTCTAAGCCTATAAAATTCTTCTTTGATTTTTTCAATATCTTGGCACTTTTCAATAAACTTGCAAAGCTCAATGATGATTGCACCTTGTCCAAGAGTTGTTGAAGCACTCTCTTCAATAAAGACATTTTTCATGCCAAGGTTTTCTGCCGCCATTTGGGCTTGAATTTTTGTTTGACTCATTTCCATAGAAATGACAATGGTGATAACAAAAACATCATCTTTATTTAAGTATTGCTTATAAAAATTTTCAAATTTATATGCATTAGGCATAGCTGTTTTGGGAATAAGCCCAGTTTCTGCCATTTTTTTATAGAATTGTCTAGTCTCAAGCCCGTCAGGGTACAATTCTTCTCCAAACATCACCTCAATAGGTATAATTGAGATATCATATTTTTCCATATATTCTTTAGGTATGTCGCATGACGCGTCAGCAACAATTTTAAATTTCATAAAACCCTCCATAACTTTCTCATCGTATAATGCCTAAAAGCTATCTTTATGATATCAAATTTATCAAATTAAGTAAAGCAAAAAAATATTTTTTTTTAAATTTTTAAAAAAGTTGGCACAAACGCTTGATTTTTAAAAATATATGTATTATACTGAAGCAGTAAAAGAACAGCATGTTCTTTTATAAAATGTCGGTTATCTATAAAAGGGGAGTCAATTTGAAGAAGATAAATGAAAAAGTGCTTTCAAACATCTCAGAGTTTATAAAGGTTTTTCAACTTGAAAATGGCAGAAGTCCAAGGTATAGAGAAATACAAAGACATCTAAGCCTGTCAAGCCTTTCGCTAGTTGAAAGGTATGTAAACATTCTTGAAGAAAAGGGAGAGCTTAAAAAAGACAAACTTGGCTCAATAGATATCACTTATAACATAAATCTAAGCCAATCTATTATAGCCCCAGTGGTTGGCGAAGTTCGTTGTGGTGAACCGATATTTGCTCAAGAAAACATAGAGTCAGTCTATCGACTTCCAACTGAGATATTTGGCAGCGGCAATATTTTTCTGCTTCATGCAAAAGGTGATAGTATGGAAGGCGTTGGCATCAGAGAAGGTGACCTTCTTGTAGTCAAAAAATGTGAGAGTGCTGAAAATGGTGATGTGGTGGTTGCTTTACTTGAAGACTCGGCAACAGTAAAGACTTTCTATCGCAAACGTGACCATGTAGTGCTTCATCCAGAGAACGATAGATATGATGATATAATCACAAAAGATGTAAAAATTTTAGGAATAGTCAAGCAATTTATTCATAGTCTTTAAGGAGGCAATGTGTGAAGATAAAACTTTTTTGTCCGCATTGTGGCAGATGTCTTGGCGAGTGCATGGCGTCCGATGAGACAAGTGACTGTCGTGTTCTTATAAACCAGCCAAGAAAAACTAAGAAAAAGCGGTTTATACATAGTATGAAGTGCAAAAAATGCAAACAAGAAGTATATATTGTTATGGAATTTAAAAATTAAAAAATAGTTTTTTATAAACGAAATAATTTTAAAGTACTAAAATAAAAAAGATAATATAAATAAAAAGAATAAAAACAAATAGATATAAAAGCGAACCCAGCGTTCCAAAATATCAAAAATGTTACAAATTTTATTAAGAATTTATAATTTTTGCAAGAATAAATTAAAAATTTATAAAAAAATTGCAAATTATAAATATCAATAAAATAGCATTTAAGATATTTTGCCGCTGGGTTTTTGTTTTTATATAAAGTTTTAACTAGGAAAATGAGATTATAAAAAATTACTTTTGTAATCAAATTTAATTAAGCAAAAATAATCCAAATAAGTCTTTACCATTTCCCTTTCACTTTAAAATAATGTCAAGTGAAGAATGAAAAACAAAGAGTGAAGAAGAGTTATCAAAGAAAAAAATCCTCACCCATAGGCTCGGAATATTTTTATTTGTTTTGACTTCTTTTTAATAAATAGAGTTGTTGTTATAGTCGCCAAGCACTTGGCTTGTGGTGCTGGTGGTGGGAGCCACACCCTAAAAATGACAAGCATTTTCAGGGAACCTTCGAACCCGTGGGTTCGACTCCTAAAAATAGAAAAAATTTGAACCGCATGGCGAGATAAACTTGAACATTAAATGCAAAGTCGCGCTAAATGCTTCACGCATTTACGTTTGGCGCGATAGAGAAAAAACAAGCGCCACCGCCAATATGTTTCGCA
>CAWVLM010000003.1:0-5373 GCA_963930145.1 Clostridia bacterium | reverse complement strand
TCCCAACTCCCCCTTCACTCTCGACAAAAAATCTTCTAGATTTTTTACCTCAATAAGGACCCGCAAGGGGTGAATTATATGCAAGTCTTTTTTTGTTTTGAGTCTGGGTTTTCTCTAGCACTTTTATGCAAAATTCGATACTTTTCGAATTTTACACCCCTATTTTAGCACTTTTATAAAGGTTTGTCTCAAAAGTGACGGCACAATGGCGTCACAAATTTAAAGATTTTTTAAAAAATTTTTAAATTTTTGACATTTGTCGCATTTTTTGTGCCTTTCAACTAGGTCTGTTGAGCTTTGTGAGAGCGGAAACAAAGCTTATATTCGCAGCCCGCCCTATCGGACAGTCGCCAAGCGTAAGGCTTGGGCAAACTTAGTTTGCCCTGCTTGAGTTTTCGCCGCCGCAGGCAAGCGAATGGAAAAACTCGTAAGAGTTTTTTGATGGGCAAAACTTGTTTTGCTCATTGTGCTTTTTTCTTCAGCAAAAAAGCACCCATTCGCTTGCTTGTGGCGGAGATTACGACTAAAATTAAGCAACTTTAATAATCAGATTTTTGTGCCGCATGCACAAATGTTCTTATTTTCACATAAATTGATTTTTGTAAGGAGGAATAATGCAAAAAATCAAAAATATATCTATTTACGTTGTTTGTCTGCTTATAATGATTGTTACAAGTCTATTATTTGTAGGCTGCGGCGACAGTGAGAATAAAATTCGCTTAAACGAAGTAACACATAGTATCTTCTATGCTCCGCTCTATGCTGCTTACAACTTAGGTTTCTTTGAAGACGAAGGACTTGAAGTGACCATTGAAAGTGCAACAGGCTCTGACGCATCTATGACTGCCCTGCTCTCTGGCAGTGCTGACATAGTTCTTGTTGGACCTGAGACCGTTGTATACTCTCAAGGGACACAAGATAGTCCTGTGATATTTGGGCAGCTAACTCAAAAAGATGGTTCATTCTTTGTGTCTCGTGATGACATTTCAGATTTTACGCTTGAAGACCTTGAAGGAACAACTATCATAGGTGGGCGTCAAGGCGGCATGCCAGCCATGACACTTGAATATATCATTGAGCAGGCAGGACTTACCATAGGCACTGACACTGCAAGTGGGCAGGTAAATCTTAGAACGGATGTTTCTTTCCCTATGATTGGCAGTGAATTTGTGACAAGTGGTTGTGAATTCTGCACATTGTTTGAACCGACTGCAACAAATCTTCAAAAAGAAGGCAATGGCTATGTGCTTGATGCGGTTGGTGAATTTTCGGGCTATCTTCCATATACAGTTTTTGCCACAAAGCAAAGCTTCCTTGATGATAAAAGTGAGCAGGCAGAATCATTCTTGAAAGCTGTGTATAATGGCTACACCTACATTGCAACGCACACATCACTGGAGGCCGCACAAGCACTTGCACCATCATTCTCTGGTATGACAACAGAAGAGCTTCAAATTGCAGTTGAACAATATCTTGCCATTGATGCGTGGTGCTCAAGTCCTGTTATGAGCGAAGAGTCTTATACAAAAATGATGGAAATAATCAATTCAACATCTGATACGCAATATACTGCTAATTATTCAAAAATTGTTGATAACACTATTGCAAACCTTATTGTAGGTTAAAAAAATATCATAGACTTTTGCTCTATGATATTTTTTATACCCTTTTTTAGTTTTTTGTAAATAAAGGCAAAAAATTTTTAAATAACACCACATTGCCGCGTTAGCGGGGCTTGGCGGAAGCAAAATTTTGAAAAGCTTTTCATAATTTTAGAAAGCCTGCTCGGCTTTCCCGCTCGCTCTTAGCGAGCACTTCCGCCAAGCGTTTAAAAAACCAACCTATTTAAAACAAAAAATTTTCAAAAAATCATTTTAAATTGCTATTTTACCCAAATTTTCTATAAAAAAGCCCTTCATTAAGAGAGTAAATTCTCTAATAAGGGCTTATTATTAAATATAATAATCTTTATAACTTTCTTCTTTTTTGGTCTCTTTTATAACTTTTGAGCTACCTTTCCCGCCACCGCGTTTACTTCTAACAATAAAGAAGATACCAAGACCGATAATAATAGCTGCGGCAATGGGTGCAACTATATAAACCCACAAAAGTGAGTCCTCGCCACCCGCACCACCTTCTTCAACAATAAGTGAAAGCAGAAGCGAATTATCTGCGATGCTGTCTTGCATATATCTCATGTTAAGCCTGAATTGATATGTGGTTTCATTGTTTTCGTTGACGGTTGGTTCTGAGATAATCAATGTATCAGTTGAATTTTCGCCATAGAGAGTTGTGATATATTCCACAAATGAGTCAACGTTGAGTTGATAGCCAGCGTTAGTAGTTATTTCAACGATAATTGAAGAACTTGTTGGAGAAACAGGAATAGCCTCGCCTTCATACAAGGTTCCGCCTAGTGTAATTGCCTTTACGTAGGAGCTATCAAAGCCGTCAAAACTTATAAGCACGGCCTTTTCGTCAGTGAAATAGGCAACGATTTTAAACTCCCTATCAAAAGGAAGCGAGCCAAATTCTATATTTAAAATTGTGCTTTGGCTGAGCGTTTCGCCCATTGAAGCAGGAACGGTAAACTCTCCGCTATCATCTCTATAATATATCTCCCAATACGAGAAGGTGTAGATGCCATTGCCTACCGCTTGAATACTCATGCTTCTGTTGGTGTCTGAGAAAGTCAGGTTCATAGATGATGTTGAAGCACTTGCACCAACCACTCTTATGCCGCCCTGATTGTTTGCTTGTGCGTCACTTGAAATTTCAGCCACGCAGCTATATGGAATAGCTGAAAGTGTGAAAGAATATGTGCCGTCAGTGGCATCGCTTGACGTCATAGTGATGTTGTAACCGCTTATTCTTCCACTAGCGTTGGTTGTTGGCGAGGCTGTAAAGTAGTTTTTGTCAAGAGTTATACCATTTAACATAACATTGGAAAGTCTATAATAACCAATATAATTATCTGCAAAGGTGATAGAAATAGTTATCTCATTTCCATACTTAACTGTTATTGTTGTGTTTGACGAAGCACCACTTTCATCTCGTATTGTTGCAGAATCTATAATCATTCCCACATCAAGATTTGCGTTGAACGAATAGGTGTAGTCTTGGAAATTTTGAAGCAAAATTTCACCGTTAACCATTGTCCACGTCTGACTGAAATCAAAACCAAGCTCGCGTGTGTCAAAGTTTTCGCTATTAGTCAAAAAGCTTCTATTTATAACGCTGACTTGGGAAAGATTGTCGGCTGTCACACTATAGCCTGTGCCATAATAAGACACCCCGCCCTGCGTCCAATAAGAAAAACTTACGTTATAGTATGAAGCAACCTGTGGGCAGTTGAGATAACCTATGATAGCACCGCGATAGGCCTCGAGCGAACTTGTGTCATTTGAAAAGGTTATGTTTCCACCATTTGCTGTGTTGGTGATTTGCGTTGTTGTGCCATCAATTTCACCGCAAATTCCGCCTAGGTATTGAGCATAGACGTCCGAGGCTTCCTTTGTCTGCCCGTCTACGCAAGTTATGTCGCCAAAGTTTAGACAATTTAGTATCATGCTGCCGTTTGTAAGATAACCAACTATTCCGCCGACAGCAACACGGCTATTTTTGTTTATTGTTACGTTTATATCATAATAGCTGACACAATTTTCTATTATGGTTTTTGTGTTCTTAAGTCCAGCAGATGTGAAACTTGTCCCCTGCCCTATTATTCCGCCAAAGGTGACATTTGAATAGCACGAAAGGTCTATTGAATGATATATATACTCTTCTGCCTGCGTGTCAATGCCTTCATCGCTAGAATAGGTTATTATCTCTTCGCCTTCGCCGTCATCAGTGATGACAACTTCGGCGTTGTATAGCTCACAATTTTTGATTGTAACATTCTCGCCATAGCCGACAATCACGCCCATGTAGAGCGGATTGGTGTTTGCCGCGTCTAAATCAAAGACAACATCTCCCGCTATGCGAAGGTTTTGAATTATAGCTCCGCTTGCGTATGGAATAAGCCCATAATAATACATATCTGAGGAAAGGGTTATGTTTGATATGGTGTAGCCATTGCCTTCAAAAAAGCCTGTGAAGGTGCGGCGAGTTTGATAAAGCGTTGAAAGGTCGGTTTCTGAAAAATCTAGGTCTGACGTTAAGATAAGTTTTATGTTTGAATTATTGTAAGTTGATGATGAGTTGAAAGTTGAAACAAAGTCTTGAGTAGACGCAATCTCAATTTCATTATAGTCAACATCTGCCGACATATCTTCTGCCTGCGTGATAAGAGAAGATGAAAGCATCGCTCCACCTGCAACGCAAAAGACAAATGCAAAAATAAACGTCAAAAATTTTTTCATACCATCACCCTTTCAAAATAGATATTTCTATATATTATAATTTAACATATTTACTATATTTTTTGCAAATAAATTATAAAATATTTTGATAATGGGAAAATAATTGAAAAGAGACATAAAAAAACTAGGGTTTTGAGTGTTGCCCTAGTTTTGTTGATAAAAATTTTTAAGTTTTAGTGTAGGCGTTATTTTTTTAAGCCTTTATATATTTAACATAGCCAGTAACGTCACTGCCGCTAGTATCTTCAACCCAGCCACTTGGCACTGTTGTCACAGTGATTGTATCTTTGATATATAGTGTTTCTGCATAGTATGTTAAATATCCATAAGATGTTGAACTTGTTATTCCATTTGCTATTGTTTCATTATCTATATATACTGTCGCTAAATTGCGGCAACTAGAGAAAGCATTATTGCCTATACTTGTTAAGCTGCTTGGCAAGGTTATACTTGTAAGTCCACTGCAATCATAGAAAGCAGATGAGCCGATACTTGTTACTCCTTCTGGAATGGTTATACTTGTAAGTCCGCGGCAATATTGGAAAGCAGAATTGCCGATACTTGTTACTCCTTCTGGGATTACTAAGTCTCCTGTAAGTCTGCTGCAATAATAGAAAGCAGAATCGCCGATACTTGTTACACTCTCTGGAATTACTAAATCTCCTGTCAGTCCGCTGCAACTATGAAAAGCATTATCGCCGATACTTGTTACTCCTTCTGGAATTACTAAATCTCCTGTAAGTCCGCTGCAACCATTGAAAGCAAAATCGCCGATAGTTGTTACACTCTCTGGAATTACTAAATCTCCTGTCAGTCCGCTGCAACCAGCGAAAGCATAACCGCCGATACTTGTTACTCCTTCTGGTATTGTTATACTTGTAAGTTCGCTGCAATTAAAGAAAGCATTATTGCCGATACTTGTTACGCTACCATCTTGAGGAATAACTGAATTATTACATCCTTGAATAAGCGTTCCACTTGCTGTCTCTATTAAACAATTCCCGTCGCTATG
>CAWVLM010000002.1:0-4837 GCA_963930145.1 Clostridia bacterium | reverse complement strand
CATAGCGACGGGAATTGTTTAATAGAGACAGCAAGTGGAACGCTTATTCAAGGATGTAATAATTCAGTTATTCCTCAAGATGGTAGCTTAACAAGTATCGGCAATTATGCTTTCTATGGATGCAGCGGACTTACAAGTATAGACCTAAGTGGTTGCACAAGGTTAACAAGTATCGGCTATAATGCTTTCTTTAATTGCAGCGGACTTACAAGTATAACATTGCCAAGTAGTTTAACAACTATCGGCGATTCTGCTTTCTCTGGTTGCACCAGCCTTACAAGTATCACAATCAAGGCAACAACGCCGCCAACGCTTGGGAGCAGTGCAATACCAAGCAATGTGAAAAATATATATGTTCCAGCTGCAAGCGTTGAGGCGTATAAGTCTGGCTGGTCAAGCTATGCAAGCATAATTTTTGCTATTGCATAGATATAATAAAACTTAAAAAACCTTTATAAAAAATAAAAAGTCATTCTTAAAAATAAATATTGGTTTTTAAAAACAAAAATCTCTTATGAAAATTGATAAAGCATAAGAGATTTTTTATAGATATATTTCGTGTATCGTATAAAAATTCCACTTTGCCAAGTTGTCATAAAAGGTCTTTCAATTTTGTATATTAGTTGAAAGGGGGAAGCGTGGAGATTTTTGTATTGTGTCTGCTAGGACTGGTGCAAGGGCTATGTGAATTTTTGCCTATTTCGTCAAGTGGACATCTTGTGCTTATGTCGCAGCTTTTCGGTGTGGAAGATTCGCTTTTTGTCAGTATAGTTCTTCACATGGCAACCCTTCTTGCTGTGCTTGTGGTCTTTCGCAAAGACATTTGGCTTATGCTTAAACATCCCTTTTCTATAGAAAGCATGAATATTGTTATCGCCACTATTCCAACTTGTGTAATCGTTTTAATTTTAATGCCCGTTGTTGATGAATCGTTTGGCGGAAGCTATCTAGCATTTTCCTTTTTGATAAGTGCTTGCCTTTTGCTGTTTTCACAAAATTTTGCCAAGAAAAAAGTTTTTCAAGGCACTTTTACACATAAAAATGCACTAATCATGGGTATTGCACAGGGGCTTGCGGTATTTCCAGGAATTTCTCGCTCTGGCACAACAATATGTGCGGGACTTTTAAGCGGCGGAGATAAAAAGGAATGTGCAAAGTTCTCTTTTTTGATGAGCGTGCCCATTATAATCCTTTCAATGATAATGGAAATTGCCAAAATTGCACTTGGCGGTCAGAGCGTTGTGGTAAATCCAATCGGTATGATACTTGGCTTTTTGATAGCATTCTTAGTGGGCATACTTTCAATCAAAGTTATGATAAAGCTCACCGAAAAGGCAAATTTCAAGTGGTTTAGTCTGTATCTTTTTATTCTTGCCGCCATAACAATTTTTGTGATATAAGCAGTTTTTATACCATTTCTATTTGCAAATTAGCATAATTTAAAATTTATTTTTATATGATAAAAGGATGAACAATTTGAGTGATTTTCATTGCAAGGGCATAAAAGAGAGCCTAAAAATTTTAAATAGCTCAGAAGACGGGCTTAGCGATAATGAAGCTAAAGCTCGTGCGTCTTCTATGCCAAAAGCTGAAAATATTTACAAGAAGCATGGCATAGTCAGCAAGTTTTTTGAACAGTTTTTTGACCTTATGATAATAATTTTGCTGTTTGCTTCGGCGGTTTCTATTGTGATTGGCATTATAGAAGGCTCGTCAAGCGAGATTGTCGATGGTTGTATTATTCTTTTTATCGTGCTGATGAATGCTATTTTTGGAGTTGTGCAAGAGTATAAAGCAGAAAAGTCGCTTGAAGCACTCAGCAAACTGACCCAGCCTGAGACCTTTGTTAGACGCGGTGGACAACTTATAAAAATAAGCACTAATGACCTTGTGCTTGGAGATGTTGTGTCACTCGAAGCAGGTGCCATTGTTCCTGCAGATTTAAGACTTATCGAGTCGCATCAACTTCAAATAGACGAGTCTTCTCTCACTGGGGAAAGCCATGCAATAAGTAAAGACGCCGAAAGTATATGCTCGTCTTCAGCTCCGATAGGCGAACGAAAAAATATGGCATATAAGGGCACAGTTGTCACAAATGGGCGTGGCTATGGTCTGGTAGCAGCGATAGGTGAAAGCACTGAGCTTGGTAAGATAGAAAAAGCTATCAAAGACAACCAAAAAGAGCTGACTCCACTGCAAAAATCTATCAAAGATGTTGGAAAAATTCTCACATATCTTGTGCTTGGCGTGGCAATTCTCACTTTTATCATTGAAATTTGTATCAACCCTGCAAATATTATGGACGCCTTTCTCACATCGGTTGCAATCTCGGTTGCGGCAATTCCTGAAAGTATGCCAGCTGTGATTACAATCATCATGAGCCTTGGCGTTGCACGGCTTGCAAAGCAGCGAGCTATAGTCAAGCGTATGCATTCGGTTGAAACGCTAGGTTGCTGCGATGTGATTTGCTCTGACAAGACTGGCACAATCACACAAAACAAGATGACTGTCACATCAATATTCTTTGACGGCAAACTGCAGGAGAAAAAATTTTCTTGTGATAAAGATATGCTGCCCTTTATAAAGTGTGCTCTTACCTGCAATGATACGTCGCTTAGCAAAGGAAAAATCTTGGGCGATCCAACTGAAGTTGCACTCACTGAATTTTGTGCAAAGTTAAAATATAACAAGCTTGACTATGATAAAAGGTTAAGACGAATAGACGAGCTGCCGTTTGACTCTAGCCGCAAGATGATGAGCGTTTTGGTCGATGATGACGGACAAAATATAATGTTTTCTAAGGGTGCACTTGACCGCATTTTAAATCACTGCACCTTTATATTGCAAGGTGGCAAGGTTGTGCCGCTTTCAGCTGAAGCAAAATCACAAATCTTTAAGGCAAATGACACGATGTCAAGTGGAGCACTTAGGGTGCTTGCTCTTGCCTGCAAACAGGTTAAAGATAAAAACGATTTTAAGGAAGACGGCTTGGTGTTTTTAGGTCTTGCTGGCATGATTGACCCACCACGTAAAGAGATTAAAGATGCAGTGAAAAAATGTAAACGAGCAGGTATGAAACCTATTATGATAACGGGCGACTATAGTCAAACAGCCTTTGCAATAGCCAAAGAGATAGGGCTTGCTGAAGATTTTTCACAGGTTATGACGGGCAGTGAGATTGCTAAGCTGAAAGACACACAACTACGTGACGCAATAGAAAACTATTCGGTTTTTGCACGCGTCAGCCCAGAAGATAAGGTGCGAATTGTGGAAGCACTTAAAGCAAAAGGTCATGTCGTTGCCATGACAGGAGACGGCGTAAACGATGCACCGTCTCTTAAGAAGGCAAATATTGGCATAGGCATGGGTATCACAGGCAGCGATGTTGCAAAAGAAGTCAGCGACCTTATCATAACAGATGATAACTTTGCAACCATTGTTGTGGCAGTGGAAGAAGGACGAAAAATCTATCAAAACATACAAAAAACAGTCAAGTTTTTGTTTTCAGCAAATCTTGCAGAACTTTTTTCTCTTTTTATTGTCACACTTTTGTTTCCGCAATATATTTTTTTGTTCCCTGTTCAAATACTTTTCGTCAATTTGATAACCGACTCGCTCCCTGCCATTGCACTAGGCGTTGAAAAACCAGAGCGTGACCTTATGGATATCCCGCCGCGAGATTCAAAAAAAGGACTTTTTTCAAATGGCATAGGGTGGTCAATAGTGATTTTGGGGCTATTTCAAACGCTCTTTGTAGTGCTTGCTTATGTGATAGGGATTCTTTGCTATAACGAAGGCATCGCAGTGACTATGTCGTTCTATACTCTCAATATAATTCAAATGTTCTATCTTGCGTCTATGCGAACAAACTCTAGCTTTTTCAAGTCAAAACCATTCGAAAATAAGTTTTTCTTGCTTGCAGTGGGCTTTTGCTTTATGCTTATAGGGCTGTTTGCCTTCACACCGCTACAGTCACTTTTAAATCTTCGCACTTTAAATGTAGCACAATGGCTTATCATATTCGGCTTTTCATTTGCCATGCTTGTTGTAAGTGAAATATATAAGCTAATAGAAAAAAGAATACTTGCAAAAAAATCGTTAAAGCAAAAAAAATAGATAAATAATAGAATTAAGAAAAAAGCTAAAAATCGCAAAAAATAGGTAAAATTATGGTTATTTTGCCTATTTTTTATGCAAAAATAAAAAAGTGCTTGCAAAGTAAAAGGCAAACATGTATAATAAAGAAGTATCAAATTATAAGAATCTGCGTAAAGTTACACTTAAAATTCATACACACCACGCAGAACCTTGTAGCCTTTCACTACGATTTTTGCGAAATCGTTTGCAAAGCGGAAAAAATAAACATCACTCTTTGAGCGGCATTTATGGTGGAAGTTTATAAAAATTTATTTAAAATTTTGTTTTGACTATAAAAATTCATATAGTTACAAAATCAATATTCAATTACAAATTTAAGTAAATTTTTAAAAATATTGCAAATACGCGGCTATGGCGGAATTGGCAGACGCGCTGGATTTAGGTTCCAGTGGGAAACCGTGCAGGTTCAACTCCTGTTAGCCGCACCAAAGAGGAGCAATCCGAACCGCTGGGTTGCTCTTTTTCTATCTCTTCAAAATCTTCCGGATTGTCAAGTTTAATATTTTTGCTTTCATCGTCCGAAGTGTTGAAATATATGTCAAAATAGTTGTCATATAAAACAATCTTGTTCACAAACATATCAATCATTCTCTTGCAAGCGAGTTTGTCGGTTGTGTCAATGTTTTGAAAGGATAAAAACCAATTGTAAACTTTGTCGGCATCAAGTGGAGTGATTGTC
>CAWVLM010000001.1:0-8478 GCA_963930145.1 Clostridia bacterium | reverse complement strand
CTCCGTTTCACTCCGTTCTGCTCCGCTTTTGGCTCCGCACGCTTCGCTTACGCTCGCACGCTCCGCCTGCCCACGTTCGCTTACGCTTACACGGGCACTATGCGGTGTCGCTTCGCTCCGCTCGCACGAGCGGCACACCTTTGACGTGCCGCTCACGCTCGCTCATCTCTTCGTTCGGATTTATTTGTTTTTTAGTCTTTTCTCCTTGTTATGCTATTCTTAAATATATATATGTTATTATTAAATATTAAAATAGTATAAGCTATATATCTTATTTGCATGTTCGCTCTCCGCTCGCACGGCTTCGCTTCGCTTGGCACGGTCTCCGACAATAAAAACAATGCAGAAAAAGAGAAAACAATTCTCTTTTTTCTTTATTTTAAATGGGCTTTATGATAAAATATAACTATGAAACTTAGGGTTTATAAAAACAGGACAATTTTAGATGCAAGTAGGGACATGATTTCCGCTATAGATTATAGCGATTTTTCAATTGAGCATATCGTGGTTGTGCCTGATAGGTTTTCTTTGCAAATGGAGAAGATGCTTTTGCAAAATTTAAAGAATAATGCACTATTTAATGTTAAGGTGATGGGCTTAACATCACTTGCAACTGAGATTTTCAAAAGACTCAACAAAAAAGTTGAAGTGCTTTCTTCTGCCGAGTGCCTACTTTTGACGCAAAAGGCGATAGAAAATGTTAAAAATAACTTTAAAACCTTCAAAAAAAGCAGTATAAACTTTTGCTATGAGATAAACAAGGTGCTTTCTCAACTTAAAAGTTGCAAGATAAGCCCTGATGACCTAAATGAAAATGCACAGGGGATTAGCGGCAACAAATATCACGATATAAAGCTTATCTATAGCGAATATCAAAAACTTTTACAAGGCAAGTTTGACGCAAACGAGCGGCTTATGCTGCTTAATGACGTTATAAAAGAAAACGATATTTTAGCAAACGTTTGCATCTATTTTGCTCAATTTGATAGTTTTACAAGCGAAGGCTATGGACTTATCAAAACGCTGGTTGAATGTAGCCGTCAGGTTTGTGTTTCAGTTGCAAGTCCGCTTGTGATAGGCAACGAATATATCTATGAAAAAGACATCATGGAAAAACTTACCATGATTTCAAAAGAATGTGGAATAGAAATTGAAATAGTTGACCTAAACACAAAATTTTCTCCGCAAAAACAGGCGATAGTCTCGGGTGTTTACAGTCATAACAACGAAAAAACAGAAAATAAAGGCTTTTATAGTGTTTACTCGTCACAATCTTTGCATGACGAGATTAAAGCGACAGCAAAACTTGTCTATTATTATACGACAAAAGGTTATTCATATAAGGATATTTCGGTGGCGGTGAGCGACATAAAAAAATACGAGCTTGGACTTGAGCAAACCTTTGATAAGTTTGATATTCCGCTCTATATTGACAGCTCCATCACCGCTGATAACACCATGCTTGTTGGGCTTATCTTTAACTTTTTTGAAACAATAACACTTGGCTATCCAAATGACAGACTGCAAGGGCTGTTTTCAAACGTCTTGCTAGGCGAAAATCAAGAGCTTATAGAATTGGCACAAAAGTATGTTGTTGATAATGTTTGGAAATACAAAAAATATCTTGCAAGTTCTTTTAAATATGACTATATATTGACTAAACTTGCAAGCTGCGAGAAAGCAACAGATTTTCAAGCAGTGGTGCAAGAGATATGCGACCTGGTGCGAGAAAATGTAGAACAGATAGGCGTTACGCTTGAAAATATGTCACTTATAAAAGAGAGAGATATAAACAGGCAAATTGAAGAGATTGTTGCGGCGACAACTGAGCTTATTGCAAAATATAACGATAAAATATCAATAGGCGAGTATTTAAAAACGCTAAAACTTATCTTGTCTTTTAAAGAAGTGTCAACTGTGCCTAGCTACATTGACGGTGTTATGGTTGGCGATGTCAGCTCAAGCTATTTTGGAGAGAGCAAAATTTTGATAATCTTAGGCTGTCAAAATTTGCCGGCAGTCTCTAATGACAATGGGCTTTTGAACGACAAAGATATATCACTGAACTATTTAGACAAAAAGATAGAGCCAAGTATAAGAATGATAAACCGAAGAAATAGGTTTAGGCTTTTCAATCTCTTGACCACTGCAAGTGACAGGTTGATTTTATTTTCACAGGCTGTGAGTGATGAAGGGAAGAAGAATGAATTGCCTGCTTTTGTCGATAGTTTAAATCAGATTTTTTCACAAAAATTGTTAAAAACGCAAGATATTTTTTATGTAAATTCCTTTTCAGACAAAAATCTCTTTGTAAAGCTTGGGAATCATAAGAATTTTGTTGAAGAAAATTTAAATAGTCTGTCGCGGCAAAACATCGAGCAGCTTGGAATAATAAAAAATTTGCCATTTGAAGATTTTGTTATAAATAAGCAAAGCATAACAAAGGGCGAAGAGCTATTTATAAACAATAGGCGTGTTTCAGTGACTCAACTTGAAAAATATTTTTCTTGCCCGTTTAAGCATTTTTTAACTTATGGGTTAAATTTAAAAGAAAAAGAAATTTATACCTTTGATGCCCGAGATACAGGCAACATCTGCCATAAAGGTGCAGAACTTTTTGTGGAGAAGCTGATAAAAGGTGAAAAGGTTGATATAAAGAAGTTTATTGATAAAAATTTTGATTATATAATAGAAAGCGTTAAAATTAAAGAAAAACTCGACAGTGCACGCGAAAAGATAAGCCTTATTGCCTTTTTTAAACATCAACTTTACGTTATGTTAGGCGATATATTAAAGGAATATAATCACAGTGGTTTTAAACCAAGGTTTGTGGAGTATAAACTTGCAAATATAACGCTTGGCAAGGCTCATAAAGTCAACATCTCGGGCAAGGTGGACAGGGTTGACGAATGTGGTGAGTATTTCAGAATTATTGACTATAAAACAGGAAAGACGGGCAGTATATTAAAAGAACTTTATTATGGCGAAAAATTGCAGCTATTTTTATATCAAAAGATAGTTGAGAAAATGCTAAATAAAAAGCCTGGCGGAGTTTTTTATTTCAATGCAAAATATGACTATGGAAAAGCCAGCGAAGATAAAACTCTAATGAAAGGAATTGCACAAAATGACGGCGAAGTGCTAAAAAATCTTGACCTTAAGCTTAACGATGAAAATAAAAGTACGATGCTCGGACTTTATATAGATAAATATGGAGTTTTTAAAGGCAGCGTTGTGGCAAAGGAAGATTTGCAAGTCTATCAAAACTATGCCGAAGAAGTTTCATCTAATGCCCTAGAAGAGATTGCGGATGGCTACACAGAGCCAAAGCCGAATGAAGAAAGTTGCAATTTTTGTCAATATAAATCTATCTGTGTTTATGAAAAGTTACAGGGCAAACGCAAGGGACAAAAAGTCGACAGTTTTAAGGATATATTAAGATGAGAGAAAAAAAGAAAAACCCGCCAACAGAAGAACAGCGGGCAATACTTGAAAATAAGAAGAAGCGTCTTATTGTTTCAGCTTCGGCAGGGAGCGGAAAGACTTTTGTTGTGATTGAAAGGCTAAAATATTTGATTTGTCATGAAAAAATACCTGTTTCAAGGCTTTTGGTTTTAACTTTCACTAAGGCGGCAGCAAATGAAATGAAAACTAGGCTTTTTAAGGCAATCTTAGAACAAAAAGCCACGCCATTTTTAATAGAACAACTTGATGATATATCAATAAGCGACATCTCAACCATAGACTCATTTTGCGAAAAAATTATAAAACGCAACATAAATAAGCTGGATTTAGATGAAAATTTCAGGATTTTAGATGAAAAAGAGAGTAAAAACTTGAAATTTAAAGCATTTAATAGAGTATTTGATAGTCTTGCGGCGACCGATAGTGAAAACTTTAATGAAATTTATTTTTCTTTTAAACGCAGTAAAGACCAAATAAAAGAATGTATGCTCATTCTTATGGACTATTTTGATAGCCAGGACGGCGGGGACGAGCTTATTGACAGTATGATTGAGAACTATGAGAAATTTTTAAATGATAGTCTTGTTTATCTAAACAGCAAACTCAAAGCTTCTCAATTTAAGGCAAAGGAGATTTTAAAAGATGTGGCAAATGATTTGCCAAAAGCCTATCAAGACTTTAAAGATAATTTACAAAGCGTTGCTGACATTATGTTAGTCCAAGATTTTTATGAAAATTGCAAAAAACTCAATTTTTGCACCCTTTTAAAAACACCGACAAATAAAATAGAAGATATTTGGCAAAGAGAGCAGCTTGTCAAGGCAAAAGACCTACTTAAAGAGTTGTTTGAAATAACAGAGAAATTTAATGATATAACAGAAGAAAAGATAGAAGCAATAAAGCAGGGCAGGCTTGTCAAGGGACTTCTTCAAATGCTTAAGGAGTATAAAACAGAATATACCAAACTGAAAAAGCAGTGTGATGGGCTTGATTTTGCCGACCTTGAAAAATATGTCAAAGTGCTTTTGAAAGATAGTGAAGTGCTTTGTGACCTTCAAAAGAATTATGATTATATATTTATTGATGAATATCAAGACACAAACGCTCTTCAAGAGTCGATAATAAAGCCAATTTCAGGGCGTGGAAGATTTGTGGCTGTTGGCGACCCAAAACAAGGCATATATGGCTTCAGAAATGCAAGTATGGAAATCATGCAAAAGGATATCTCAGATTTTGACAAAGATGAAAACAGTGACGCACTTTTCTTGACAGGTAATTTTAGGTCTGATGACCGCCTGCTCTCTTTTGTCAACAACATATTTAATAAGCTCATGACGCTCGATAGCGTGGGTATAGACTATGAAAAAACTTCCGTCTTAAAAGGTAAGGTTGATTTTAAAAAAGCGTCTCTTCCATCGGTGGCGGTAGATATAGCACTAGCTGACAAAGAAAAACAAGAGCCTTGCGTTAAGGTTTACAGCGTCAAAGAAGACCAGGTAAAACGCGAATTTGAGCACCAAAGAGAAGTTGCACTCCTTGCAAAACGTGTGGAAGAGATTTTGCAAAGCCAGATTTATGATGCAAAGGCAGAATGTTTCAGGCAGGCACGCGAAAGCGATATTGCAATTTTATTTCGCTCACGCAGCGATGTTATGGAAGAAAGCGTAAGGTATTTGCAGGAAAAGGGTTTTAGCGTTCAAGCCGATATCAAACAGACACTCCTTGAAGATGGACAGGTACAGGTGATTGTAAGCTTATTGAAATTAACTCTCAATTTTAAAGACGATATTTCGCTTGTGTCAGTTATGAACTCTTGGTTTGGTGGTTTCACGCTTGATGAACTTGCCGATATTCGATTGAAATATGACAGAGCATTGCCGTTTTATGAGATAATATTGCAAGAATGCAGCGAAAAAGTGAATAATTTTATAAAATTGCTTCAAGAATTTAAATTTTTATGTCAAACTTTGGGTTTGAGCAAAGCTCTCACAAAACTTTTCATTGATAAAGATTATTTTCTCTATATAAACTCACTTGCAGATAAAAACACAAAGCATTATCATATTCAAGAACTACTAAAACTTATCTCGGCTGGGCAGTATGAATATAATTTGGCAGGGCTTTTAAATTATCTTGAAAATATAGACACAAAAAGCGGGGTTGCTCTAGCTGAAGCAAACGCAATCATAATCACAACAATTCATGCAACCAAAGGACTTGAGTATCCCATTGTAATTTTGGCGGGATGCGGTGAGTCGCTTGGCAGGGTCTATAACAAGCCCTATGCAATATCGTCTAAGTTTGGGCTTGGAAGCTATATGTTTGACTACGAAGATAACACTCGCAGCATGTCGCCAATCTTTCTTGCAAACAAACTTTTTAGAAAACGCCGCGAATTTGTTGATGAACTGATGATATTCTATGTTGCACTCACAAGAGCACAAAATCATTTGTTTTTGCTTGGCTCTTGCAGCGAGAAAGAATTGACTAAAAAACAAGACCTTTTTTCATGCTCAAGTTATTTTGACCTACTGTTTTTTAGCATGTCAGACAATTTTTGCGGGCAACTTTTAGAGCAAGAAGAGATAAAAACAGAAAATTATCAATATAGGCTTGTAAGTGATGTTGACGAAGTCTCTTCTTTAAATCTCAAACAAAGCTCTTTCAATGATAAGCTTTCTCAGAATTTGGAAGATATAAAAAAATACATAGATTTTCAGTATAAAAACAAGGAATTTTGTACGCTCAGCTATAAAAATTCGGTTTCAGGCATATTAAAACTTGAAGAAGATATGCCAGAGAGCTTTGCCCAAAGCGGAAGCAGAAGCAGCACAAGAGAGCAGGCTATCTTGCGTGGAAATGCCTATCATGAAGCGTTAAAGCTTATAGACTGTGCAAAAATTGACAATTTTGAAGACTTACTCCGCGGAAAAGACAAGCTAAAAGAAAGTATGACTGAAGGGTATTTTGACCTTCTTGATTTGGGCATTTTATATCAAAATATTATGCGAATAAAAGAGCTTTTAGGCGGAAGAATTCCCATTAAAGAGCAGCAATTTATCATGGAAGAAAAACTTTGCGATGTGCTTGACGGGGTGGAAAGCGAAGAAAAGGTGATTGTTCAAGGCGTGATTGACCTATTTGCACTGGGCGAGAAAAATATCTTGATTGACTATAAATTCACATCAGTTCAAGATAAAAATATATTGTTATATCGCTATAAGAAGCAGCTAAAACTCTATGCAGACGCAGTTGAAAAAGGCTTTAATGTCAAACTTGATGAAATTTACTTGCTTTCACTTGCAAATGGCGAGATAATAAGGTATAGATAGAAGGAAAAGTTATGAAATATGTGTTTTTTGATATAGAGTGCAGTAATGGCCACGATATTTGTTCCTTTGGATACTGCCAAGTAGATAGCAAATTTAAACTTATAAAGAAAGAAGATATAGTGATAAACCCAGAAAGCAAAATCAAACTTGCACCAAGTGGCAAGCGTGCAAAAATTGTGCTTGCCTATAGCCAAGAATATTTTATGAAACAAAATCCCTTTAACTTTTATTATGATAAAATTTCGGCTCTTCTTACAAATGAAAAACATATACTCTTTGGGCATAGCATAAAAAGTGATTTCAGTTTTTTAAATCATGCTTGCAGAAGGTATAATTTGCCGCCGCTTGAGCTAAAGGGCTTTGATAGCCAAAAATTATACCATATCATCTATCAAACTGACCATTTAGAATCGCTTGAAAGAATCGTTGAAGAGCTTGGCATAGAAAAAAGTTTTATCTACCATAAATCAAGCGAAGACGCTGAAGCGACAATGCTTGTGCTAAAAAAGATTATGGAGGAGAATAATTTGACCATGTCAGACCTAAAAGAAAAATATAGTGAGTGCATAGTTGAAAGCTTTTCTAAACCAGCCAAAAGAGAAACATTTAACGAAAAAGTGGCAAAATTGCGAGAAAAATACACAAATTTACATAAAAAAGTGGCTTTTTCTGATGGTTTTAAACAAATTTCAGCAAAAGAGCAGCTTAAAATAATTGAAAAACTTTTTCAAAATGGCTTAGACTTCACAAATAAAATATTTGATTGCAATATCTTCGTGCTTGATGATGTAAAAGCCAAGCGGTACAATTATTATACTTATCTTTTATCGCGTGGCAGAAAGTTTGAAGTGTATAATTACAATGAATTTATTGAAAATTTAATATAAAAAATAAAATAAAAACAATATTTTTAAGGAGTATTTTATGAAAACAAAAGACGGCGAGACTCGGAGCGATGTTATCTCTTATCTCAAAGAGCAGTATAACACAGAGCCTGAATACCTTTGGGCAAAGTTTCCTAGCTATGCCGTTTTTCGCCATCCGCGCGGAAAATGGTACGGCGTGGTGATGAATATTGAGAGAAACAAACTTGGCCTTAGCGGTGATGAAATGATTGATGTCTTGGTCACAAAATGCGACTCTATTTTGCGAGGCGGACTTTTGCAAGAGAAAGGCTACCTGCCAGCCTATCACATGAACAAAGAACACTGGATAACAGTTTTGCTTGACGGAAGCGTTGACAAAGAGTCGGTCGAGTTTCTCCTTGACATGGCGTATGAAAAGACCAATGTAAAACATGCTCGACAAACTAAAAAAAGGGAATAGTTTATTGCAAAAGAGTGAGATATTAAAGTATAAATTTATGATATAATTAAAATGAAATATAAAAATTGAAAAAATATTTTAAAAGTGTTGACAATTGCGGATAAAATAAGTATAATGCATAGTGCAAACTAAGTTTTGTAGCTTTTAAAGTTGTTTATAAATGCTTAATTAAGCAAGACAATTTAGAAACAAAAGTTTTGATATAGAGATGTAGCTCAGTCGGTTAGAGCACCACCCTGATAAGGTGAATTTGACCACTTTGAGCACACCAACGAGAGTTGCTAAACTCGTTAAAACAAACCATATAGAGATGTAGCTCAGCCGGTTAGAGCACCACCCTGATAAGGTGGGGGTC